>DATKEG010000061.1:0-33084 GCA_035544515.1 Vicinamibacteria bacterium
CGCGCGCCCCGCGCCCCGCGCCCAGACCTCGGGCGGCGGCGCGACGACCCCGCGCACCGGGACCTCCGCGCCCGCTCCCGCGGCGCAGCCGGTCGAGCGCATCGGCGACGACGAGGCCGCGCGCGGGGACAGCGACTGGCCGGCCGACGAAGCGGAGCGCGGCGACATCGCGCGTGAGACGGACGCGATCGTGGTCCCGGCCAACACGCAGCTCACCCTGCGGCTGGAGACGGCGGTCTCGTCCAGCACCAGCACGCCCGGCGACCGGGTGACGGCGCGCGTGGAGAGCGCGGTCAGCGACGACGGCACCATCGTCCTGCCGGGCGGCACGGTGCTTCACGGCCGCGTCACCGAAGCCGACGGCGCGGGCCGCGTGAAGGGCAAGGCGCGCGTGGCCGTGGCCTTCGACCGCATCGTGGTGCGAGGCCAGAGCCATTCGCTCGAGGCCACGGTCCTCTCGGCCATCGCGCCCGACTCGCACTCGCGCGACGCCAAGGTGATCGGCGGCGGCGCGGTCGCGGGCGCGATCATCGGCGGCCTCAAGAGCGGCAAGAGCGGCGCCGCCAAGGGCGCGGTGATCGGCGCCGGGGCCGGCACGGGCGCGGTGCTCGTGACCAAGGGTGAGGAAGTGGAGATGCCGGCCGGCTCGCGCTGGGTGGTCCGGACGCGTAACGCCCTGCGGCTGTAACGCCGCGAGGTGCAGGCCGGGGCGCGGGGTCGTGCTCCCGCGCTCCAGCCTGATCGCCCGCGCCGGCGCGTCGGCGCGGGCGATATCGGCATTCTCGTCGAGTCGCGCGTACGCACGGCCCCGCGCCCCTCCGCGGCGCGCGGCCTCAGGCGCATCACCTTCCGTTACCGTGCGTCCTCTCCGTTCCCTGTGCGCCTCTGTGGTTTTCCGTTTCCGTTGCCGTTTCCCAGCCGCTCCAGAGCCCAGGCGGCGTGTTCGCGGACGAGCGGGTCTTCGTCCGCGGCCAGGCGCTCGAGGATGGGTCGCTTCGACGGGTCGCCGGAGTTGCCGAGGGCGACCGCCACGTTGCGCAGCAGGCCGCGGCGCTTGGCCCGCTTGATCGGGCTCTTCGCGAACCGCTCGCGGAAGGCGTCCGCGTCGAGCTGCGCCAGCTCGTCCAGCGACGGCGCCGCGAGGCCGGGACGGGCCGAGAAGGCGGCGGGGCCGTGGTGGCGGCGCCGCCGGTTCCACGGGCAGACGTCCTGGCAGATGTCGCAGCCGAAGACTTGACGTCCGACGCCCGCGCGGTGCTCCGCGGGGATGGCGCCCTTCTTCTCGATCGTCAGGTAGCTGATGCAGCGCGCGGCGTCGAGCACGTACGGGGCGGGCAGGGCGCCGGTCGGGCAGGCCTCGAGGCAGGCCGTGCAGCTTCCGCACAGGTCGTCGCGCGGCGCATCCGGCGCCAGATCCAGGTCGGTCACCGCCTCGCCGAGGAAGAACCAGGACCCGTGCTCCGGGTGGAGGAGGCAGGTGTTCTTGCCCCACGCGCCCAGGCCGGCGGCCGCGGCGTACGCCCTTTCCACGATCGGGCCCGTGTCCACGTAGGTGCGCGCCTCGAACGAACCCGCCTCCCGCCGGAGCCCGTCCACCACGCGGTCGAGCAGGGCCTTCATCACGTCGTGATAGTCGTCGCCCCAGGCGTAGCGCGCGATCCAGCCCCGGTCCGGCGCGGCGGCGGTGGAGTAGGGCGCGGGCGTGTCGTACTGCAGGCCGACGCAGAGCACCGAGCGCGCCCACGGGAAGGCCGTGCGCAGATCGGAGCGGCGCTCCACCTGGCCCGTGAGGTAGGCCATCTCGGCCGCGTGGCCGCGCGCGATCCACTCCGGGAAGAAGGCGAGCGCGCGTGGCGCTTCGGCGCCCGCCACGCCCGCGAGGTCGAATCCGGCCTCTCGCGCCAGCGCCTTGGCGCGCGCGGCCAGGGCGGCCGGATCCCGGCTCACGTCCGGACGGCGATCCGACGCCGGCCCACGCGCAGGTAGAACCGGCCACCCTCCTCTTCGACGTGCTCGATGAGCGACTGGTGCGGGCCGCGCGCGAGCAGGGCGGCGAAGTCGCCGCCGCGCACGCGGCACTCGAAGCGCCCCGTATCGCGGTTCATGCCGAGGTCGTGGTCGTCGATCCGCTCCACGCTGCCGTCGTCGAGCACTACGCGCGCCTCCTCGTCCCCGGGCTCGAGGACGAGGCTCACGGCATGGAAGGCCGGGCCCCGCACCTCCACCGCCATGCGCTGCTCGCCCTCGACGATGTAGTCCCCGGACTCCTCGTGGACCAGGCGCGACTTGAGGTAGCGCAGGCTCGGGGGATGGATGACGTGGAGATCGCCCACCCTCCACGAGCCGTCCGGGAACACCCGGAGCCCCTGGGGGATCTCCCAACGGCGTTTCACGATTCGATCTTAACCCGCCCGTATAATCCGGGTATGTCCCAGGTGCTGCCGGCGCCCCTGGTGGGCGCGCCGCCGGAGGAGCTGCAGGCCCGCATCACCGAGGCGAAGCGCGTGCTGGGCCGGCGGCTCGTCATCCTCGGCCACCACTACCAGCGCGACGAGGTCATCCGCCACGCCGACGTCACCGGCGACTCGTTCAAGCTGGCGCAACACGCCGCCTCCCGCCCGGAAGCCGAATACATCGTCTTCTGTGGCGTGCACTTCATGGCCGAGTCCGCCGACATCCTCTCCGCCGAGCACCAGAAGGTCTCGCTGCCCGACCTCGACGCGGGCTGCACCATGGCGGACATGGCCGACATCGACCAGGTCGAGGACTGCTGGGAGCAGGTGAGAGACGTGGTGGGCGAGGAGATCGTTCCCGTCACCTACATGAACTCCACCGCCACCCTCAAGGCGTTCGTGGGCCGCCACGGCGGCGCGGTCTGCACCTCGTCGAACGCGCGGGCGGTGCTCGACTGGGCGTTCCGGGCGAAGCCGCGCGTCCTCTTCTTCCCGGACCAGCACCTCGGGCGCAACACCGGCTACCGCATGGGCATCCCGCTCGACCGGATGCCCGTGTGGGACCCCTACGAAGAGCGAGGGGGCCTGCCGCCGGCCCGGATCGAAGGCGCGCGCATCCTCCTCTGGAAGGGCCACTGCTCGGTGCACAACCGGTTCACGCCGGACATGGTGGACCGCCGGCGCGAGCAGATCACCGGCGTCAAGGTGATCGTGCACCCGGAATGCCGCTTCGAGGTCGCGCAGAAGGCCGACGCCATCGGCTCCACCGAGGGGATCATCAAGACGGTGCAAGAGAGCCCCCGCGGGTCGAGATGGGCGGTGGGCACCGAGCTGCACCTGGTGAACCGTCTGGCGCGCGAAGCCGCGCCCGACCGGGACGTGGTCAGCCTCGACGACTGCTTCTGCGTGTGCAGCACGATGTTCCGCATCGACCCACCGCACCTCCTCTGGGCGCTGGAGGGCCTGCTCCAGGGGCAGGTGCGCAACCAGGTCAAGGTGCCCGAGCGCATCGCGCGCGAGGCAAGGATCGCGCTCGACCGTATGCTGGCGATCCGGTGACGTGCAGGCGCTGTACCATCTGACGCGGGCGCTCGACGGCTCGCCGGTTTCTGCGCCACGCGCCTCACCGATACCGGAACCCATGGAGTTCTCTCTCGCCACCGCACGCCCGAGCCGCCCGTCGGGCCGATCGCGCCGGCCACCTTCGGCTCCCGGCAGCGCCGGCCGCCCGAGGTGACCGACCCGGAGCGGTCGCGGCGCGCCTTCCGCGACCTCTACGGCCGCGATCCGCGCCTGTTCCGCGCGCCCGGCCGCGTCAACCTCATCGGCGAGCACACCGATTACAACGACGGGTTCGTGCTGCCGATCGCCCTCGACCGCGACACCCTGGTGGCGGCGGCGCCGCGGCCGGACCGCCGCCTGCGCGCGCGCTCGGCCGACCACGGCGAAGAGGGCGAGATCGACCTCGACGCGCCGCCTCCGCCCAGGCGCGGCACCTGGCTCGACTACGTCGAGGGCACGGCACGGGTGCTGGAGGAGCGCATCGGCCCCGTGCCGGGCGCCGACCTGCTGGTGGCGGGCGACGTGCCCGAAGGGGCGGGGCTGTCCTCGTCGGCCGCGCTGGAGATGGCGGTGGCCGCCGCGCTCGCCTCGCTGGCCGGCTGGCGCCTGGACCGCCGGGCGCTCGCGCTCGCCGGGCAGGCGGCCGAGCACCGGTTCGTGGGCACGCGCTGCGGCATCATGGACCAGCTCGTCTCGATGCTGGGCGAGGCCGGCCACGCGTTGCTCATCGACTGCCGCAGCCTGGAGACGCGCCCCATTCCCCTGCCCCCCGACCGCGCCGCGATCCTGGTGTTCGACAGCGGCGTCCGGCACCGGCACTCGTCGGGCGAGTACAACGTGCGGCGAGCCCAGTGCGAGGAGGCGGCCGCGCGCCTGGGCGCGCTCACGCCCGGCGTGCGGGCCCTGCGCGACGTCGCGCCCGACGACCTGGAGCGGCACGCGGCCGCGCTGGGCGAGCCCCTGCGGCGGCGTGCCCGGCACGTCGTGTCCGAGATCCATCGCACGGCTCTCGCCGCGTCGGCGCTGTCCCGCGGCGACCTCGCCGGCTTCGGACGGCTGATGTTCGCCTCGCACGCCTCGCTGCGCGACGATTTCGAGGTGAGCGTGCCGGAGCTGGACACCCTCGTCCAGGCGGCGCGGAGCGCGCCCGGCGTGCTGGGCGCGCGCATGACCGGCGGCGGCTTCGGCGGCTGCACGGTGACGCTGGCCGAGGCGGCGCAGGTGGAGGCGGCGGGGACGGCGATCGCCGCGGCGTTCGCCCTGCGCTTCGGGCGCGCGCCGGCGTGGTTCGTGACGCGCGCCGCGGACGGGGCGGGCGAGATCGCGCTCTGATCAGCGCTGGATCGTCCCCGGCCGGACCACCTCGAAGGCGCCGCCGGGGACCGTCTTGAGCTGGTCGAGGTCGTCGTCGTCCCAGAGACGGTTCGTCTCGCCGGTGATGAACCAGTCGCCGCCGTTGTCGGCGACGAACATGCCGTAGCGCTGGAGCGCGGCCAGGATCACCCGAGCGTGGCCGCGGAAGCGCGACAGGTCGTACGACGCCTCGAGCCTCACCCTCAGGCCCATGGGTGGCAGGTCGGGATCGGTGTGGCTGCTGGCGAAATGGGTGGCGGGGTGCACGTAGGCCCGCTGCGTCCGCCGGACGGTGAAACGCAGGGCGTGGCGGATCTCGCCCGAGAGGACCTCGTCGCGCCGGACCAGGCCGGGGAGGATGGGCAGGCCGGCCGCGTCGGCGCTGGTCCAGCCGTCGGGCCGCAGACGGTTGGACCGGAGGTCGAAGACCGCGCCCGAGCCGCAGCGCCAGCCCGGGCCGACGTAGCGGGAGTCGAACGTCTCGTAGAGAAGGCAGGCGTCGCGGTCGAGCACCAGCACGTGCCGGTCGCCGCCCGCCTCGATGGGCGCGTCCGGGGGGAACGGGTACGGCCCGGGATCGCTCTCGTCGGCGTAGGCGAAGGACATCGGGACACGGGGCTGTGTGCCCGGAACCGAGGTCCACGGGATCCCGTACCCGGGGTCGCGGCCGAAATCGGCGTGGAGGAAGCGGGAGCCGCCGTTCATGGCGGCGATGTAGGCGTCCGAACGCGGGTCGACGGGGTCGGCCGACACGTCTTGGTTCCAGGGATTGTCGGCAGGGAAGACGGGACACCCCAGCAGCACGGGACCGGCGCCGGGCGGCGGCGGGATCGCTCCGGCGTCGAGCGTGGCGCCCGCCGGCGACGCGTTCCCACACGCCGATAGCGCGACGGCCAGTAACGCCGCGATGGCCGGACGGCGGCGGTCTGCGGCGGAGGATCCCATCCCTCGGATCGTACGAGCCGGCCCGCGGCGCCGTCGTGACCGGCCACACAGGCGACTCGCGTCGCTCGGGGCGCGCGCCGGCCACGCCGGCCGTCGCTAGCGGGCGAGGATGGCGACCGAGTCGGCCGGCAGCTCCAGCGCGTCGTCTTCGGGCGGGCGGATCGCCGCCTCGGAGGCGAGCAGCAGACGCCCGGTGGTGGCGCCGCCGAGGGGCACCTTCTGGGCGTCCCCGAGGTTGGCCACGAGGCACGCGTCGCCGCGCCCGACCACCAGCCATCTCGCGGCCTCGTCGCACCGGACGGCGGTCTCCCCGAGACGGCCGGTCGCGCCCAGCGCGGGGTGGCGGCGCCGGAGCGCCACGAGCCGGTGGTGCCAGGCGAGCAGCCTCCGGTGCGGCTCGCGGTCCTTCTCGGACCAGTCGAGCCTGGCCCGCTCGAAAGTCGCCGGGTCCTGCGGGTCGGGCACGTCCTCCGGCCGCCAACCGAAGGCCGCGAACTCCTCCTTGCGGCCGTGGCTGATCGAGGCGGCCAGATCGGCGTCCTCATGGTCCGTGAAGTAGGGGAACGGCGTCCGGGCTCCCCACTCCTCCCCCTGGAACAGCATCGGCACGAAGGGCGAGAAGAGCACGATGGCGGCCGCCACCGCGAGCCGGCCCGTGCTCACCAGGTGGGCGCTGCGGTCGCCGCGCGCGCGGTTGCCGACCTGGTCGTGGTTCTGGAGGTAGGCGAGGAAGCGGCGGCTCTCCAGCCCCAGGGCCGAACGGCCGTGGACGCGATCGCGCGAGGGGCTGAAGCGGCCGTCGTAGACGAACGCGTCCCGCAGCGCCTTGGCCAGGTCGCCCAGGCCGCGATAGTCCCCGTAATAGCCGTCGCGCTCCCCGGTGAGCGCCACGTGCAGCGCATGGTGGAAGTCGTCGTTCCACTGCGCGTCGATGCCGTAGCCGCCGCCGGCCCGCTCGCGCACGACCCGCGGGTCGTTGAGGTCGCTCTCGGCCACGAGCAGGAGATGGCGGCCCAGATCGGCCTCGAGCCGGTCCACCTCGTCGGCGAGCTGCTCGAGGAAGTGCACGGCCGAGGTGTCCACGAAGGCGTGGACGGCGTCGAGGCGCAGGCCGTCCACGTGGTAGTGGCGGAACCAGTGCCGGGCGTTGTCGCCGAAGAAGCGCCGCACCTCGTGGCTGCCGGCGCCGTCGAGGTTGACGGCCGGGCCCCAGGGCGTGCGGTGGCGGTCCGAGAAGTACGGCCCGAAGCGGCCCAGGTAGTTCCCGCTCGGACCCAGGTGGTTGTAGACGACGTCGAGCACGACCGCCAGCCCGCGCGCATGGCACGCCTCCACGAGCCGCTTGAGGCCCTCCGGGCCGCCGTAGGTGTTCTGCGGCGCGAACAGGCCGACCCCGTCGTAGCCCCACCCGCGCGCGCCGGGGAACTGGTTCACCGGCATCAGCTCCACGTGCGTGACCCCCAGCTCGCGCAGGTGGTCGAGCCGCTCGACAGCGGAGTCGAAGGTGCCGCCCGCCGTGAACGTGCCCACGTGCAGCTCGTAGAACAGGGCGGAGCCCAGCGGCGGCGGCTGCCACGCGCCGTCCGTCCAGGCGAACGCCGGGTGGTCGACCAGCCGCGACGGGCCGTGCACGCCCGCGGGCTGCCAGGGTGACCGCGGGTCGGGCAGGAGCCGGTCGTCGTCGTCGAGTCGGAAGCCGTAGTCCGCGCCGGGGCCGGCCCAGGACGCCTCGCCTCGCCACCACCCGCCGTCCTGGCGGGAGAGGCCCAGGCGCCGGCCGTCCACCTCCGCCTCCACGCGGCCGGCGGCGGGCGCCCACACCTCCATGAGCGTCACGCGTTCCCGTCGAGCAGCAGGAGGGCCACGGGGAAGCGCGCCAGAAGATCGCTCAACGGGACATCGCCCTCGACCGCGTCGCCCGTGAGCTCGTTGCGCCAGCGGCCCGGCGGCAGCGCCAGCGTCGTGTCCTCCCACTCGCCGGCCAGGGCGAGGACGAGCCGCGGCACGACGCAGACCACCTCGACGCCGCGCTGGAACGCCAGCACGTGGCCGGACCGCGCTCCGGCCGCCGCGAGAGGCCGATAGCGGGCCGGCTCGCCCTCGCCGAAGGCCTGCGGCCGGCTCCTCCGGGCGCAGAGCGCGCGCCGGATCAGCCACAGCTTGGGCAACCCCTCGTCCATGCGCGCGAGGGCCTGCTCCGCCGTGAGGCCCTCCGCCTCGGCGAGCAGCCGCCGGCGCAGGTCGTAGTCCACCGGGCGCCGGTTGTCGGGGTCCACGAGGCTCAGGTCCCACAGCTCGGTGCCCTGGTAGAAGTCGGGGACGCCGGGGGCCGTGATCTTGACCAGCGTCTGCGCCAGCGAGGTGATGCGCCCGGGCTCGATGAGCGGGCCCACGAAAGCGGCCACGTCGCGGCGGAACTCGACGTCCTCGAGACAGTCGCGGACGAAGCCGCCGAGCGCCTCCTCGTAGGCGGCATCGGGCCGCGTCCAGGAGGTGTGGACCTTGGCCTCGCGCGCGGCCTTCTGCATGTAGGCGGCGGCGCGGTCCGCGGAGAGCGGCCAGGCCCCGACCAGCGTCTGGTAGAAGAGGTACTCCGTGTTGCGGTCCACGTCTCCGCGCCGGTCCTCGTTCATGGTGGCCCAGGCGCGCACGGCGTCCGCCCAGCGCTCCGGGATCTCGGAGAGCAGGCCGAGGCGCGAGCGCACGTCCTCGCTCCGCTTGCAGTCGTGGGTGGACGTGGCCAGGAGCGCCCGCGGCCATCGGGCCCATGCTTCCGCGCAGGCCTCGTGGAACTCCTCCGGCGCGACGCCGAACCGCCCGGGATCGCCGCCGACCTCGTTGAGCGAGACCAGCCGGTTGAAGTTGTAGAACGCGGTGTCCTCGAGGCCCTTGGCCATGGCCGGGCCCGTCACCTGCTGGAAGCGCATGACCAGCTCCGCCTCGAGGTCGCCCCGCGTCTCCAGCCGGAGCAGCCGGCCCAGGAAGTCGAAGAGCTCGGGGTCGAGGTCTCCCCGGCCCGCCTTGGCCGCGGCCACCGCCTCCTTGATGTAGCCCTCGTCCTGGCCGCTGAGCGGACCGTCCGGCGCGCGTGCGTAGGTGCGGTACACGGGGAAACACGCGATCAGCTCGCGCAGCGCGTTGTGCAGCTCGCTGCGCGTGTAGTCGCGGTAGCGCCGGTGGCGCGCGCAGACGTCCTGGAGCGCCGCGGCCAGGCGGTTGAGATCGCTGCCCAGCGCGTCGCGGAGCACCAGGAGCTTCTTCTCGCGGACGAGGGCCGCGTAGCCGGCGCTCTGGCCCGTGAAGGCGGCGTACAAGCGCGTGAGCGGCTCCTCCCCCCGCGAATCGACGAACAGGCCGTCGAGCCGGTTCAGGAACTCGTAACCGGTCGTGCCCGCGATGGGCCAGGTCTCGGGCAGCCGCTCGCCTCTCTCCAGGATCTTCTCCGCCACCAGCCAGGCCCCGGGCGCGTGCGCGCGGAGCCGGCGGAAGTAGCCCTCCGGATCGCGCAGGCCGTCCGGGTGGTCGATGCGCAGGCCGTCGAGCACGCCCTCGCGCAGCCAGCGCAGGACGAGGCCGTGCGTGTCCGCGAACACGCGCTCGTCCTCGGTGCGCAGTCCGACCAGGCTGTTGATGTCGAAGAAGCGGCGGTAGCCCAGCTCCTGCGCGGCGGTGCGCCAGAAGGCGGGACGGAAGTTCTGCCGCTGCAGCACGGCGTCGAGCGCGTCGGTGTCGTGGTTGAGCCGCTCCACTTCGCGGTCGATGGCGGCGGCGGCGGCGGCGTTCTCCCTGACCAGCCGCGCGAGCAGGCGCTTGAGCACCTCCTTGTGGCGGTGGCGCCTCTGCGCCGCGCCCCGGTCCGAGGGCAGGGGCAGGGCTTCGAACGCCTCGGCCAGCCAGGCCAGCTCGTCCGATCCGGCGACGGCGGCCGCCCGCGCCAGGAGCCCGTCCATGGAGCGTGGCGCCGCCGGCCACACGTGGTCGTGATAGCGGACGACGAACGTGCCTCCGTGGCGCTCGAGCGCCAGCTCGCCCGCCTCGAGCACGCGGCCGTAGTGGTCACCCAGCACGGGCACGAGCATCACGTCGGGGACGCGCGACGCGGGTGGATCCCACTCCAGGTCGAAATACGCCGCGTACGGGCTCGACGGGCCGTTCTCCAGGACGTCCCACCACCACTGGTTCTCGGGCGTGATCGCCATGTGGTTGGGCACGATGTCGAGGAGCTGGCCCAGGCCGGCGCGCCCCAGGGCCGCGCAGAACCGCCGGTGGCCCTCCTGCCCTCCGAGCTCGACGTTCACCCGGCCGTGGTCCACCACGTCGTACCCGTGCGTGCTGCCGCGCGCGGCCTGCAGGTACGGCGAGCTGTAGAGGTGGCTGATGCCGAGCGCCGCGAGATAGGGTGCGAGCTCCGCGGCCTGGTCGAACCCGAACCCGGCGTTGAGCTGCAGGCGGTAGGTCGCGCGCGGCTCGCTCACGCGGTGAAGGCCGAAGCTCATCCGGCGCGTCGCAGGAGGGGCTTGCCGGGACGAACGTGGATCGAGGAATCTCTTGACATAAAGCAGTCCGTCAGGACTTAAACTATCACTGAAGTCAGGGGTCGTGACAGACTGGAGCGTATCCGCGACCCGGGAGGAGACGATGGCGAGGAGACATGAGACGGACACAGTGGTGGACCGGCCGTCCGGCAGCCGGGGTCAGCCCGGCTCGGCGGCGCCGTCCACTTCGTCGGGACTGCCGCAGTCGGGCGCAGCCCGGTCGGAGCCCACGACCGAAGAGATCGCGCAGCGCGCCTACGAGATCTACCAGTCCCGCGGCGGCACGGAAGGACAGGATCTCGAGGACTGGCTGCAAGCCGAGCGTGAGCTGAGGCGAGGCTCGCCGGGCGAAGACTGAGCGCCCGGGCGCGCGGCGCTGGCCCCGCCGAGGGCCACGAGGCATCATGAACGTGATGCGGCGCGTGCCTTCCTTCATCGTCATCGGCGGCGGTGAGCTGGGCGCCGGGCACGTCCGGCAGCTCCTGCGCGCCGCCGCCGCCGCACGCCTGGACACGGACCGCATACGCGTCGTGGACCGAGATCCAGGCTGCGCCGCGACGCGTGGGCGCGACCCGCGCGTGCAGGTCGAAAACGCGGAATGGGGGGCCTGGCTGGACGCGCATCTCGCGGCCTCCGGCGCCGACGATCACCTCGTCCCGCATCACTGGGCGCCACACCTCCTCTACGACTGGCTGAGCGAGCAGGCGCGGCAGGCCGGCCTCCGCGTCCGCCGCGGCGCGCGTCTTCCGCCGCGCGGCCTGCCGTTCGAAGGGGACACCTCGGCCGGCGACCGCGCCCTCTCCTACGCGGCCTGGATGTGTCCGCCGCTCTGCATCGAGCCCGCGCTGTGCCCGCACACGCGCGGCCCCCGCGACTGGAGCCTGGCCGGGGACCTCGAGACGGAAGGAGAGGCGGGCGCCGGCCATATCGTGCTGCGCTGCCTGCACCTCGTGTACGGAGTGGGCACGATACCGGTCGCGGACATCCTGGCCGCGCGCGACCGATTGATCGCCGGCGCCGCCCTTGGCCGCCGGCACTGGCTGGTAGCGACGTCGAGCCACTGCCACGCGCTGGCGGCCTCGCTCGAAGTCGCGCCGGCGTAGCTCCCGTGCCGCGCCAGGCCGCCCTCGGGCGTCTTCCACGTTTCCCAACCGGCCGTCCGCTCGTGGCGTCCATTGGGCGTGTGACCGACGACGAGCTGGTGGACCAGGCGCGCCGCGGCGACACCGCCGCGTTCGGGACCCTGGTCGACCGCCACGGATGCGCGGTGCAGCGCGCCGCGATGGCGGTCCTTCGCTCGCGGCAGGAGGCGGAAGACGTGGCGCAGGAAGCGTTCGTGACGGCCTACCGCAAGCTCGACACGTTTCGCGGCGAGTCCGCCTTCCGGACCTGGCTGCTGCGGATCGCCTGGCGAGAGGCGCAGGACCGGCGGCGCAGCCTCGGCCGGCGGCTCCGGCGGTTCGTGGCGGCCGTCGACGACGATGGCCCGGCGCCCGCGCCGGTCCTCGCGGCCCGTCCTCGGCAGGAAGAGGCGCTGGCCGCGGCCGAGCTGAGCGCACACGTGCGCCGGCTGCTCGCCGGCCTGCCCGCAAAGCTGCGCGAGGCGTTGCTGCTGGCCTCGACCGGCGAGCACAGCTACGACGACATGGCCGCGATCCTCGACGTCCCCGCCGGCACGCTGAAGTGGCGGGTGTCCGAGGCACGCCGCCTCCTGAAGGAGCGCCTGGCGCCACTGGGCTACCGCGATGTCTGAGGATCGCCCGCGACCGGGCCAGACCCCGCTCGATCGCGTGCTGGAAGAGCTGACCGCCGCTCCGCCGCCGAGCGACCTGCGGGCGCGTGTGCTCGCGCGGATCGCGTCCGGCGACCGGTCTCGCCGTTCCGTGCGCTGGAGCGTGGCGCTGCCGGCGGCGGCGGCGATCTCCGCCCTGACCTGGGCGGCCGTCCTGCTCACCCGCCGTCCGGCGGCTCCTCCCGTTCGCCCGCAGGTGGAACTGCCGGTCGTGGTCGCGAGTCCCACGCCGCCGGTGCCGGCCACGGCGAGTCGCCCGGCGGCGCCACGCGCCACCGTCGCCGCCGCGCGCACCGCTCGGCGGGCGAGCCGGGCGCGGGCGGCCAGCCGCTCGTCGCCCGTCATGGCAGCCATGCGGCCGCGGGCACCGGCCGACGACGGGGCCGGGCTGCCGGCGCTCGCGCCGCCGCCGCCCGTTCGCGCGGCCGACCTAGAGCTCGTGCCCATCGGCGAACCTCCGTCCCTCGAAGTCCCCGGCCTGCGGATCGAGCCGCTGTCCCCGGCGGGCCCGAACGGCTCCGGCCTGCCTTGAAAGGAGACCCCATGCGCATGCTGATGGGTGTCGTGCCGCTCGTGCTGCTCGCGGCCGGGGCTGCGGCGCAGGAGCCGGCTCCGGAGACTCCGAAGCCGCAGCCGTCTCCCGCGGTCGCGCTGCAGCCCGCACCCACGCCGCCAGAGCCGCGTCACGAGCCGTCGCTCACGAACGTCCGCATCGACCTCACTCTGGTGAACCAGGCGGGCTCGGGGCCACCGGTGAGGAAGACGATGACGCTCACGCTGGCGGACGGCGAGCGCGGGTCCCTGCGCTCGTTGCCTGAGGTGGCGGTGCCCATGATGGTCGGGGAGTCGGTGAAGACCTACACGATCGTGACGCTCCCGCTCAACGTGGACGCGCGCCCGAACATCCTGCCCCGCGCGAAGGTGATGCTGCACCTGACGCTCAACTACACCTCGATCGAGCCCGCGCAGGGCGAGGAGCCGCAGCGGCCGAAAACCGTCGTGACGTTCTCCGGCCAGGTCCTGCTCGACAGCGGGCGGCCGATGATCGTGGCCGAGGCCGCCGACCCGGTCAGCGACCGCCGCGTGACGGTCGAGGCGAAGGCGACGATCTTGAAGTGAGGCTCAGGCCGGCAGGCCCTTCTCCATCACCCGTTCCATCTCCTCCGCGAACGCGTCCACCTCGCCCAGCGTCGTGTAGACGTTGGGCGTGATGCGGAGGCCCTGGAACTCCTCGTGGAGGATGGGGGTCACGATCAGCCGGCGCCGGCTCCACAGGTGCTCGGCCAGCTTCTCGGGAGGGACGTCCTCGAGCCCGACGGTGCCGATCGCGCAACCCATGGCGGGGTCGAAGCTGGTGTGGAGCCTCACGCCCTTGCCGCCCTCCAGCCGCCGCATCCAGCGGTCGCGCAGGTAACGCAGGCGCGCCGCCTTGCGCTCGGGGCCGAGGCCCTCGTGGAAGGTGAGCGCCTCCGCGATCGCGTTGTGGTTCGCGGCCGGATGCGTGCCGATCTCCTCGAACTTGCGGATGTCCTCCGTCATCTCGGCGGGCGCGGCCATGAGCGGCCACAGCTTGCCGATCTTCGCCCGCCGCACGTACAGGAAACCGGTCCCGTGCGGGGCGAAGAGCCACTTGTGCAGGCTCGTCCCGTAGTAGTCGCAGCCGAGGTCCGCGAGCTTGTAGGGGAAGTGGGCGAAGGCGTGCGCGCCGTCCACGATCACCTCGATCCCGCGCTCGCGGCCGAGACGGCAGACCTCCTTCACCGGAAAGATCTGGCCGGTCAGGTTCGTGATGTGGCACAGCATGATGACGCGCGTGCGCGGCGTGAGGGCGCGCTCGAAACGGTCGAGGAGGTCGCCCAGGCTGGGCGGGGGGACGGGGAACGAGAACGTCTTGAGGACGATGCCCTCGCGGCGCTCCCGCTGCCGCCACGTGGTCAACATGCGCGGGTAGTCCTGGTTCGTGGTGAGGACCTCGTCTCCCCGTTTCAGGTCCAGCCCCAGGATGCACGTCTCCAGCGACTCGCTGGCGTTGCGCGTGATGGCCATCTCCTCGGGGTCGCAGCCGAACGCGGCGGCCAGGCCGCGCCGGACCGACTCGATCTGCGGCTCCAGGAGCTTCCACATGGTGTAGACGGGCGCCTCGTTGGAGAGCTCGAGGTATCGGCGCATCGCCTCCTGCACCGCTCGCGGCGAGGGCGAGACGCCGCCGTTGTTGAGGTTGATCAGGCTGCGATCGACGGTGAAGGCCTGCTGCGCCTCGCGCCACCAGTCCTCGTCGGCGGCGACCTCGTCGGGTGACCGGCCGGCCGCCGCGCGGCCGGCGGAGCGCACGGCTTCGAGCGAGCCGGGACGGAACGCCGACAGCGCCGCGGCGCCGCCGGCGAGGCCACGGAGGAACCCACGGCGTGTCCTCATGTCGCGCTCCTTGCCCGCGGATCATACCCTGGCCGAACTGGGCTAGAATCAAAGGTTCGCGCACGGTCCGAGACGGCGTGGCCGGCCGGAGGGGTGATGGAGGAGCCGGGGTTCGTGCGGGCGATCGCGGTCGGAGACCTCGTGCCGGGAGCCTGCATGGAGGTCGCCGTGGACGGTAAGGCCCTGGCCCTGTGCAACGTGGACGGCCGGTTCTACGCGCTCGGCAACTCCTGCCTCCATCGCGGAGGGCCGCTCGGGCAGGGGATGCTGGAAGGCACGGTGGTCATGTGCCCGTGGCACGCCTGGAGCTGGGACGTGACCACGGGCGAGAACACCGCCAACGCCACGCTCAAGATGCCCTGTTACGAGGTCAAGGTGCAGGACGGTCAGGTCTTCGTGAAAGTGATATGAGCGGGATCATGAGACTGAGCTTCTGGCGAAAGGTGTTCGTTCTCGGGCTGCTGGCCGCCCCCGCGGCGCTGCCGGGCGCTCCGCGGGCGGGCGCGCCGCCGGGACAGGGCGACGGCCAGACGCCGCCGGCCGAAACCGCGGCCGCCGCCGCGGATGACGCGCCCCGGTTTCCGTCCGGCGTCGACGTCGTCACCGTGGACGTGGTGGTCACGGACAGGAAGGGCAACCCGGTGCCGAACCTCCCGCGTGAGGCGTTCTCCGTGCAGGAGGACGGCAAGCCCCAGACCGTCACCTCGTTCGAGGCGGTCAAGGTGCCGCCCACCGCCTCGGTGGCGACGCCCGAGAAGCCGCGGGTGTCCACCAACACCGTGCCCATGGCCCGTACCGGCCGATCCTTCGTGATCGTGTTCGACGACATCCACCTGGCCCCCTTCCAGGCCCATCGCGCCAAGACCGCCGTGGCCGAGTTCCTCAAGAGCGGCGTGCGTGAAGGCGACCTGGTGACGCTCATCGCCACCGGCGGCGGCGCGTGGTGGAGCACGCGGATGGAAGCGGGGCGCGACGAGCTGATCGCGCTGCTCAAGCGCCTCGACGGCCGGCTCATGCCCCAGATCGGCCCGGACCGCATGAGCGACTACGAGGCCATGCGCATCCACGTCTACCACGACGTGCAGGTCGAGCAGCGGGTGAGCCGGCGCTTCGAGACCTACGGCGTGGCCACGCGGTCGGGGATGGGGGACAGCTACAACCCCATGTACGCCGACGGCGACCCCATGGTGCGCGGCCGCGCCTCCGAGGTGTACTTCCAGTCCGTGTCCCGTAACCGCATCACGCTCGAGGTGCTGGAGCGCTCGCTCAACGCGCTGGCCGCGAGCCGCGGGCGCAAGTCGCTGATCCTGGTCTCCGAGGGCTTCATCTACGACCCCAACCTCGACGAGTTCAAGCGGGTGACCCAGGCCTCGCGGCGCTCGAACGTGGCCATGTACTTCCTGGACACGCGCGGGCTGGGTGGTCTGCCGATCTACGCCAGCGCGGAGTTCGGGCCGCCCATCGACAACCAGGACATCGGCGCGATGTTCGTGGAGAGCCTGGAGGCCTCGGAAGGCGCCGAGGCGCTGGCTGCCGACACCGGCGGCTTCACGGTGAAGAACACCAACGACCTCGTGAGCGGCATCAAGCGCATCGCCCAGGAGTCGCAGAACTACTACCTCGTGGGCTACAACTCGACCAACACCGAGCGCGACGGCCGCTTCCGCAAGATCCAGGTCAAGGTGGCGGGCAAGGGGCTCAAGGTGCGCGCGCGCAAGGGATACTACGCGCCGCTCGACGGTACGCGGGCCGCGGACAAGAAGCCCGGGTCCGGCGACCCGCAGATCCAGGCCGCGCTCGACTCCCCCTACGAGCAGGAGGACGTGCCGTTGCGGATGACCTCCTACGTCATGGGCGAGACGCTGCTGGGCAAGGCCTCCGTGCTCGTGGCCGCGGACGTGGACGTGTCGAACTTCGGGTTCGAGGAGAAGGACGGCCGGCTCCACGACACGCTCGAGTACCTACTGATCGTCGCCCATCGGGAGAGCGGGGAGTACTTCCGTTACGATCAGAAGGTCGAGATGAAGCTGCGTCCCGAGACCCGCGACCGCCTGGCCCGCACCTGGTACGGCATCGTCAAGGACTTCGAGCTGGCGCCCGGCGGCTACCAGGCCAAGATCGTCGTGCGCGACAAGAACAAGATGGACGTCGGCACCGTGGTGCACGAGTTCGAGGTCCCCGACCTCACGCAGTTCCGCGTCTCGACACCCATCCTCTCCGACGTGGTGCAGCCCTCGGACGACGCGCCCGGCGTGCCGCGGCCCATGCTCCTCGCCCGCCGCACGTTCGGTCCGGGCGTCACCCTGTACGCCTCGTTCGAGGTGCACGGGGCGGCCAAGGACAAGAAGACGGGGATGCCCGTGGTCAGCGCGGGCTACCTCATCCGGCGGCGCGAGGGCGGCGTGGTGACCCAGATGGCGCCCACCCTGATCATGCCCACGTCGCTCGGGAAGGTCTCGCGCCTGATCGGCGCGCCGCTGGAGGGCGGCCCCGGCGAATACGAGCTGGTCATGACGTTCAACGACACGATCGGCGGCAAGACGCTCGAGGTCCGCGAGCCGTTCACGGTCGCGGCCGACGCCCCGCCCGCGGGGTAGGCGAAGGTCGCCCAGGCCTCATTCCGTGGGTGGCTTCTCTCGCAGCTCGCGCTGCCACCACGACACGTCGTGCCACTTCCCGAACTTGCGTCCCGCGCGACGGAACACGCCGACTTCACCGAAACCCAGGGACCTGTGCAGGCGGACGCTGGCCTCGTTCGGCAGCGTGATCCCCGCATAGGCCGTGCAGTACCCCTTCTCCGCGAGGACGGTCAGCAGGCGCGCATAGAGCGCCTTGGCCACGCCCTGTCCGTGATGCGCCGGATGGACGTAGGCCGACGTCTCCACGGACCATTGGTACGCCGCGCGCGTCCGAAACGCGGCGGCGTAGGCATAGCCGAGGGATTCGGTTCCCCGTTCCGCGACCAGCCAGGCCCACTCCGACTGGGCGGCGACGATCCGCTGCTCGAACTCCGCCAGGGATGGAGGCACGAACTCGAAGGAAACCGCCGTCTCCACCACGAACGGCCGGTAGATGGCCAGAAGCGCCTCGGTGTCGGCGCGCACCGCATCGCGGATTCGCAGGTCGGTCATCGCCGGCTCACTTCACCGCCACGCGGCAAAGGGGGGGCAGGCCTCATGCTCGCGGGCTCGCGCCCGGACTACTGAGCGGCGGGGAAGGCCGGGGCGGGCGCGGGGGTGGCGGGTGCGCCGGCGTCGGCCGCGGGAGTGGGCGAAACCGTGGGTTCCGGCGGGTTGCCCACGCGGTCGAGCACCGAGCCCGCACCCGGGCGCAGCATGGAGAGGGCGAGGCTGGTGATCATGAAGACGCCGGCCAGGACCGCGGTGGCTCGGGAAAGGACGTTGGCGGAGCCGCGCGGGCCGAAGGCGGTCTGCGTGCCGCCCCCTCCGAACGCGCTGGCGAGGTCCTGGTTCTTTCCCTGCTGCAGGAGCACCACCGCGATCAGGAACAGGCACGCGACGATGTGGAGGAGCACGACGGAGTAGTAGGCGATGCTCATGGCAAACCCTGATTATACACGGTCACGATCGCCAGGAAGCTCGCGGCCTGCAGCGACGCGCCGCCCACCAGGGCCCCGTCCACGTCGGCCTGCCCCATGAGCACCCTCGCGTTGTCGGGCTTGACGCTCCCGCCGTAGAGGATGCGGACGGCGGCGCCCGGCGCCTCGCCGTGCGAGCGGGAAACCAGCCGCCGGATGAACGCGTGGACCTCCTGCGCCTGCTCCGGCGTGGCGTTGCGCCCGGTGCCGATCGCCCACACCGGCTCGTAGGCGACCACCGCCGTCGCGACCTGGTCGGGGGTGAGAGGGCGCAACGCGCGCTCGATCTGACGTTCCACGACCTCCATGGTGCGGTCGGCGTCGCGCTCGGCCAGCGTCTCGCCCACGCACACCACCGGCGTGAGCCCGTGCCGGAAGGCGGCCTGCGCCTTGCGGGCCACGTTCTCGTCCGTCTCGCCGAAGAGCTGCCGGCGCTCCGAGTGGCCGAGGATCACGTGCGTGCAGCCCACGTCGCGCAGCATGCGCGGGGAGACCTCGCCCGTGAAGGCGCCCTCGTCCTCCCAGTGCATGTTCTGGGCGCCCAGGAACACCGGCCCGCCGCGCAGCGTCTCGGCCACGGCGACGAGCGCGGTGAAGGGCGGGCATACCAGGACCTCGGCCTCTCCCGCGCCGCCGCGCCGGACCTCCTCGGCCAGCGCCTTCGCCTCCGCGACCGTCTTGAACATTTTCCAGTTGCCGGCGATCAGCGGACGGCGGCTCACTTGAGCGTCCTCGCTCGGCGCGTCGATGAGGTTCCGCGTCGCCGGGACCGAGTCCCGGCTCCTCGGAGCGGAGGCCTCGCTGCGGGCGGGAGGCAGTTCCCGGCGATCAACGGACGGCGGCTCACTTGAGCGTCCTCATCGCTCGGCGTCCTCCAGGCAGGCCACGCCGGGCAGCGGCTGGCCGCTCAGGAACTCGAGCGAGGCCCCGCCCCCGGTCGAGACGTGGTCGATCCGGTCGGCCAGGCCCATCTGCGTGAGAGCGGCCACGCTGTCCCCGCCGCCCACGATCGAGATGCCCGGGCTGTCCGCCAGCGCGCGGGCCATGGCCAGCGTCCCCTCCGCGAACGGCTTCATCTCGAACACGCCCATGGGGCCGTTCCACAGGACCAGCTTCGCGCGGCCCGCTTCGCCGGCGTAGGCGCGCGCGGTTTCGGGGCCGATGTCGAGGCCCATCCAGCCGTCGGGGATCTCGTCCACGGGCAGGACCTTGCGCTCGGCGTCTTGATCGAAGGCCGCGGCGACCACGTGGTCCTTCGGCAGCCGGATGCGGTCGCCGCGCGCGAGCAGCGCCCGCGCCAGCTCCAGTTTGTCCTCCTCGACGAGGCTCCGGCCCGTGGGCAGACCCTTGGCCCGCAGGAACGTGTACGCCATGCCGCCGCCCACGAGCAGCGCGTCCACCTTCGGGAGCAGGCTCTCGATCACCTCGATCTTGTCCGACACCTTGGCTCCGCCGAGCACGGCCACGAAAGGACGCTCCGGCGCCTCGAGCGCCAGCCCGAGGTACTTCAGCTCCTTCTCCATGAGGAGGCCGGCCACCGAGCGGCGGACGTGCCGCGACACGCCTTCGGTGGAGGCGTGCGCGCGGTGCGCGCTGCCGAAGGCGTCGTTCACGAACACGCTCGCGCCCGTGTCCGCGACCAGCGCCTTCGCGAACGCGGGATCGTTCGCCTCTTCCTGCTTGTGGAAGCGCACGTTCTCGAGCAGGAGGACCTCCCCCTCGCGGAGCTTCCCCGCGGCCTCCTTCACCTGCGGTCCCACGCAATCGGGCGCATGGACGACGGGGCGCCCGAGCAGCTCACCGAGGCGAGCGGCAGCCGGCTTCAGGCTGAGCTCCGGCGCCGGCCCCTTCTTCGGCCGGCCGAGGTGCGAGGCCAGCACCACCTTCGCGCCCGCGCCGGCGAGGTGCTCGAGCGTGGGCCGCGAGGCCCGGATGCGGGTGTCGTCCGTGATGCGCCCGCCTTCGAGCGGGACGTTGTAGTCCACGCGCACGAAGACGGTGGTCCCCCGCAAGTCGTTCAAGTCCCGGACGGTCTTCTTCCTCGTCCCCAAGACTCCGTCCTCCGTGTCCGCTCTGTTGCGCCCTGCCCGTCGTGAGTGGCTAGCGGTCCTTCTCGGCCATGAAGTGCAGCAGGTCCTTCACGCGGCTCGAGAAGCCCCATTCGTTGTCGTACCAGGAGAAGACCTTCGCCATGGTGCCGTCCACGACCTTGGTGAGCGGGGCGTCCACGATCGAGGAGTGCGGGTTGCCGCGGAAGTCCACCGAGACCAGCTGCTCCTCCGAGACGGCCAGGATTCCCTTCATGGGCCCCGCGGCCGCCTGCTTGAAGGCCGCGTTGATCTCCTCGGCGGCGGCGGGCTTCTTCAGCTCGACCGTGAGGTCCACGATGGACACGTTCGGCGTGGGGACGCGGATGGCCACCCCGTCGAGCCGGCCCTTGAGCTCCGGGATGGCCAGGTAGATGGCCTTGGCCGCGCCCGTGGACGTGGGGATCATGGACACCGCGGCCGCGCGGGCGCGCCGCAGGTCCTTGTGCGGCAGGTCCAGGATCTTCTGGTCGTTCGTGTAGGAGTGGATGGTCGTCATCTGGCCCTTGACGATGCCGTAGCGGTCGTGGAGGACCTTGACCACGGGCGCGAGGGCGTTCGTGGTGCACGAGCCGTTGGAGACGATGTGGTGGCGCCGCGGCTCGTATTTGTCCTGGTTCACGCCGAGCACGATCGTGAAGTCGTCGTCCGTGGACTTGCCCAGCGGCGCCGAGACGATGACCCTCTTCGCGCCGGCCTTGAGGTGCGCGCTGGCCTTCTCGGAGTCGGTGAACAGCCCGGTGGACTCGATGACGTATTCGGCGCCGAGGTCCTTCCAGGGAAGCTGCGCCGGGTCCTTGACGGCCAGGACCCTGATCTTGCGGCTCGCCACGTGGATGGTGTCGCCCTCCGCCTTCACCTCGTCGGGAAGGTTGCCGAGGATCGAGTCGTATTTGAGCAGGTGGGCGAGCGTGGCCGCATCCGTGATGTCGTTGACGGCCACGAACTCGATGTCCTTGTCGTGCAGGGCCGCGCGCAGGATGTTGCGCCCGATGCGGCCGAAGCCATTGATGCCTACGCGGATTGCCATGCGCATCCTCCTCGACCAGGGGGCGGCGGGAGTGAATCCATCCCGCTCGCGTTCTGCCCGTTGCTGCTCCTACGGAGAGTGGCGAAGCGGCCAGTCTATCCGAGCGCGCGCGAGAGCGTCAAGATCGCGGGCGCACTTGCCCGCGGCCGCGGGATGGCTACAATGTGCGCGCCGTGTGGAGATTCCCGCTGTTCTGCGCCGCACTGCTCCTCCTGCCGCGGACCCTGCCCGCGGGCGAGAAGCTGGTGCTGCTCGGCGGCGGGCCGCGGCCGCCCGCCGCGCTGGCGCGCTTCGTGGAGTGGGCCGGCAACGGCGACTCGCGGCTGCTCGTGGTCACCTGGGCCAGCGTGGAGCCGCTCGACTCCTACCTCTCGATCGAGCGCGACCTGCGCCTCTACCGTCCGGCCTCGATCGAGGCCGCGCCCTTCGCGCCGCTCGGACCGGGGGACAAGCCGCGGCTGCTGGCCTCCGTGCGCCGAGCCACCGGCATCTTCTTCGGCGGCGGCGACCAGGGCCGGATCATGGACGTCCTGCAGGACCGCGACCTCTCCAGGGCGTTGCGCGAGCGTTACCGGAGCGGTGTCGTGTTCGGGGGCACGAGCGCGGGTACGGCGGTGATGTCCGCCCTCATGATCACGGGGGCCGGCGACCCCACGGTCGTCGACGGCCGCAGGGTCGAGGTGCGGGCGGGGCTCGGCCTTCTGCCCGGCGTCATCCTCGACCAGCACTTCCTGAAGCGTCAGCGCCAGAACCGGCTCTTCGGGCTCGTCCTCGACCACCCGCGTCTGCTCGGGATCGGCGTGGACGAGGGCACGGCGCTGGCGGTCAGCGACAACCGGCACGCGGAGGTGGTGGGGCCGGGTTCGGTGATGATGGTGGACGCGGTCGCCGGCACCGACGACCTCGTGGTCAGCCTCGTGCGGCCGGGCGAGACCTTCGACCTCAAGACGCGGAGGCGGAACCGCGTGGCCACGGGCGCCGGCGGCTAGCGCTACCGGCCGCAGGCGGCCGCGCCCTATACTCGCCTCTTTGCCGCCCGCGCGGGTTTCGTGTACGCGATCTACAGCGCCCTGTTGAGCCTCGCCTTCGTGCTCGCCCTGCCCTGGTACCTGTGGAAGGACCGGGGCACGGGGAGGTACCGCGCCAGCTTCCGCGAGAGGTTCGGCCGGTTGCCCGCGGGGCTGCCCGGCGACGGCGCGCCCGCCGTCTGGGTGCATGCCGTCTCCGTGGGCGAGGTGCTGGCCGCGCGGCCGCTCCTGCGCGGGCTCCGCCAGCGGCTGCGCGGACACCGCATCGTGCTGTCCACGACGACCGTGACCGGGCAGGCCCTGGCCCGCCAGGGCGCGACGGACGCCGACGCCGTCTTCTTCGCGCCGTTCGACTGGACCGGACCGGTGCGGGCGGCGCTGGCCGCCGTGCGCCCTTCACTCCTGGTCCTGGTCGAGACGGAGCTCTGGCCGAACCTCATCCACCAGGCCCGCCGCGCCGGCGTCCGCGTGGCCGTGGCCAACGGACGCATCTCGCCGCGCTCGTTCCGCCGCTACCGGTTGGTGCGCGGCCCCCTGCGCCGGGTGCTGGGCGACGTGGACCTCTTCCTGATGCAGGCCGAGGCGCATGCCGAGCGCATCCGCGCGCTGGGCGCCCCGCCCGAGCGCGTACGGGTCACCGGCAACCTCAAATACGACGCCCTGCCCGCGGGCACGCCGCGCGCGGGGGGTGAGCTGGCGCGGCTGCTGGGCGCGGCCCGGCCCGGCCAGACCCTCTGGGTCGCCGGCAGCACCGTGCCCGGCGAGGAGGAGCACGTGCTGCGCGCCTTGCGCCAGGTGCGGGAGCGCGTGCCCGGCCTGCGGCTGGTGATCGCTCCGCGCCATCCGGAGCGCTTCGCGGACGTGCTGGCGCTGGCGGAGAAGGCGGGGTTCACCGCCGCGCGGCGCACCGCGCTGGGCGCGGGGCCGTGGTCCGACGGGGACGTGCTCGTCCTCGACACCATGGGGGAGCTGCCCGACGTCTACCCGCTGGCCGCGGTCGTGTTCGTGGGCGGGAGCCTGGAGAGAGCGGGCGGGCACAACGTGCTGGAGCCGGCGGTGGCGGGCATGGCGGTGGTGGTGGGCCCGCACATGGAGAACTTCCAGGAGATCGCCGAGGAGTTCCGCCGCGAGGGCGCGCTCGTGCAGGTGGGCTCCCCGGCCGAGCTCCCCGGCGCCATCACCCTGCTGCTCACCGACCCCGAACGGCGGCGCGCCATCGGCGAGCGGGCGCGCGCGCTGGTCGCGCGCAACCGTGGCGCGGTGGCGGGCACGGTCGAAGCGCTGGCGGACCTGCTGCCGCCCGGCGCGCTCCGGTGAGCGCCGCGCGGCGCTGGCTCTGGCCGCTGGGCGCCGCCTGGGGCGCGGGCGCGGCCACGCGCGCCTGGGCCTATCGCCGGGGCGTCCTGCGCCGCACGCGGCTGCGGGGCACGGTGATCAGCGTCGGCAACCTCGCCGTGGGGGGAAGCGGCAAGACGCCGGTCGTGGCCCTCGTCGCTTCGATCCTGCAGGCGGCGGGCTGCCTCGTGGCGATACTGAGCCGCGGGTACGGGGGCGCCTTTCGCGGCCCGGCGCTCGTGGTCAGCGACGGGGCGCGCGTGGACGCAGACGCCGCCGCCGCGGGGGACGAGCCGGTGATGCTCGCGTGGAGCCTGCCCGGGGTGATCGTGGCCGTGGGGAAGCGGCGCGACGAAGTGGGCCGCGCCGTCGAGGCGCGGTTCGGCGCGGTGGTCCACGTGCTCGACGACGGGTTCCAGCACCTGCGCCTGGAGCGCGACCTCGACGTCCTCTGTCTCCAGGCGGGCGACCTCGCCGACCGGCCGCTCCCCGCCGGACGCCTGCGCGAGTTCGCGTCGGCCGCCCGGAGGGCGCACGTGGTCCTGGTCGCGGAGGGGAGCTCGCAAGCGGGCTTGCCCGAAGGCCGCGTCTTCACCCTGCGGCGCCGCGTGGTGGGATTCGCCGGTCTCGACGGCCGCGAGGGCCATCCCCCGCGGCGCGTGTACCTGCTGTCGGGCATCGCCCGGCCCGGGCGCTTCGCCGAGGACGCCTCCACCCACGGTCTGGACGTCGTGCGCCACCGCGCCTTCCCGGACCACCACCGTTTCACCGCCGCCGACCTGCGCGCGGCGAGCGCCGAAGCCGAGGCGCTCGGCGCGGAGGCGATCCTGACCACGGCCAAGGACGCGGTGCGCCTGCCCGCGGGCGAGGCGCGGCTGCCGGTGCTCGTGCTGCGCATCGCGGCCGAGGTCGGCGACGAGGCGCGCTTCCGCGAGCGGCTGCTGGCCGCCGTGGGCAGGGCACACTGATGGACCGCCGGGTGCTGGAGGCGCGGGCGGCCGCCGTCGTGGAGCGCGTCCTCCGCCGCCTTCCGCGCCGCACGACCCTCGCCCTGGGCCGTGGCCTCGGCCGCTTGCTCGGCGACCTCGACCGGCGGCACCTGGCCATCGCGGCCGCGAACCTGCGCCAGGCCTTTCCCGAGTGGGAGGCGGCGCGCACCCTGCGCACGGCGCGGGCGGTGTACGCCCACTTCGGGTCGGTGCTCCTCGACATCCTCTGGCTCCGGAGCCGCACGCCCGAGAAGATCCGCTCGCTCCTCGAGGTGAACGGCCGCGAGCACGTGGAGCGGGTCATGGCCGCGGGCCGGGGCGCGGTCCTGGTCACGGCCCACATCGGCAACTGGGAGCTGCACGGCGTCGCGCACGGCCTGCTCTTCGGCCCCATCCACGTGGTGGCGCGCCCGCTCGACAACCCCGAGCTGGACCGGCGGCTCTGCGCGATGCGTACCATGGGCGGGAATGCCGTGGTCTACAAGCGGCGTGCGCTGCCCCTGATCCTGCGCGCGCTGCGCGAGAACCGCGGCGTCGCTCTCCTCATCGACCAGAACGTCCTGGCCGGCGACGGCATCTTCGTGGACTTCTTCGGACGGAAGGCGGCCACCACCACCGTGGCGGCGGCGCTGGCCGTGAAGACCGGCAGCGCGGTCGTGCCCTGCCGCTCCGAGCTGCTCCGCGACGGGCGCTACCGCCTCCGCTACGCGCCCGCGCTCGAGTGGACGCCCTCGGGCGACCGGCAGCGCGACATCGCTTGCCTCACCCAGCGGCTCACGCGACAGCTCGAGGACTGGGTCCGGGAGACGCCCGAGCAGTGGCTGTGGATGCACCGGCGCTGGAAGACGCGCCCGCCCGAGGAGACGGCATGAAGGTCGACCGCATCGTGGCGCGGGCGCCCAACTGGGTGGGTGACGCGGTGCTGTCGCTCGGCGCCGTGCGCGACCTGCGCCGCAACTTCCCGGCGGCGCGGCTCGAGGTCCTGGCCCGGCCCTGGGTGGCGCCGCTCTACGAGGCCGTGGCCGAGGTGGACGCGGTGCGGCTGTGCCGGGGCTTCCTCGGGGATCGGCGCGCGCTGCAAGGCGCGTTCGACGCGGCCGTGTTGCTGCCCAACTCCTTCGCCGCGGCCGCGACCGTGTGGGCGGCGGGCATTCCCGAGCGCTGGGGTTACGCCACCGACGGCCGCGGGGCGCTCCTCACCCGGCGGGCGCGCGTGCCCCGGCAGGTACGGGGGCGCAGCCAGGTGTACTACTATCGCGCGATGCTCGCGGGCATCGGCCTCGTGGTCTCGGCCACCCCCGACGTGCGGCTGCGCGCGCCCGAGGCCTGGACGCGACGGGCGGCGGCGCTGCTGGGCGAAGGGGGGGCGTGGATCGGGCTCAACCCCGGCGCCTTCTTCGGGTCGGCCAAGCGCTGGGAGCCCACCCGCTACGCCGCGGCCGGCGAACGGCTCGCCCGCGAGACCGGCGCGCGCATCGCCATCGTGGGCGGCGCGCGCGAACGGCCGCTGGGCGAGGCGATCGCGGCCGCCATGAGCGTGCCCGCGCGCGTGCTCTGCGGCGAGACGACGCTCGGCGAGCTCCTGGGCGTCCTGGCCCGCCTGCGCCTGCTCCTCACCAACGATTCGGGGCCCATGCACCTGGCGGCGGCGCTGGGCGTGCCCGTCCTGGCGGTGTTCGGGCCGACCGACTGGCGCGAGACGGGCCCCGTGGGCGAGCGACGGCGGCTGGTCAGGGAGCCCGTGCACTGCTCTCCGTGTCTGCTGCGCGAATGCCCGATCGACCACCGGTGCATGCGCCGCGTGGGGGTGGAGCGGGTGGTCGGCGAGGCGCGCGCGCTGCTGGCCGAGGCATGACCGCGCCCCGGCCGGCGATCTTCCTCGACCGTGACGGGACGCTGGCGCACGAGGTCGGCTACGTCAACCACCCCTCGCGGTTCCGGCTCTATCCCTGGGCCGCGGACGCGGTGCGCCTGATCAACCGCGCGGGCCTGCTCGCGGTGGTGGTCACGAACCAGGCGGGGGTCGCCCGCGGCTATTTTCCCGAGTCCCTGATCGGGGAAGTCCACGGCCGGCTGCGCGCGGCCATGGACGCCGGTGGCGCGCGGCTCGACGGCATCTACTACTGCCCGCACCACCCCGACGTGGGCGAGCCGCCCTACCGGCTCGACTGCGACTGCCGCAAGCCGCGCCCCGGCCTGCTGAAAAGGGCGGCCGCCGAGCTCGGCGCCGACCTGTCGCGGTCGTTCGTGGTGGGGGACCGGCACGGCGACCTGGCGCTGGCGTGGGCGGTGGGTGCGCGGGGGGTGCTGGTCAAGACCGGCTACGGTCTGGGCGAGCTGGTCCACCTCTCGTCGCGCTGGCCGCGGCCGCCGGACATCGTGGCCGAGCACGCGCTCGACGCCGTCGAGCGCATCCTGACGCTGTCGGAGGCGGAGGCGAGGACCGGCTCGTGAGCCGTGGCGCGGCGCCTTCGACGGGCGACCGGCTCCGCGGCCTCATCGCGCGCTTCCGCGGCCGGCGCATCCTGGTCCTGGCCGACCTCGTGGCCGACGAGTTCCTGCAGGGCCGCGTCTCGCGCGTCAGCCGCGAGGCCCCGGTCCTGATCCTGGAGTACGACGGCACGGACGTGCGCCTGGGCGGCGGCGGCAACGCGGCGCACAACATCCGCACGCTGGGCGCCCGCCCGCTTCCCCTGGGCGTCCTCGGCCGCGACGACCACGGACGGCGCCTGCGCGCGCTGCTGCGCGAGAGCGGCATCGCGGCCTCGCGCGTGGTGACGGACCCCGCCTACGTCACGCCGGTGAAGACGCGCATCCTGGGCGGCGGAGTCCATTCGACCAAGCAGCAGATGGTGCGCATCGACAAGACGACGCGCCTGTCCCCACGGAGCCCCGCCCGGCGCCGCGTCGCCGCCCTGCTGCGCGGGCTGACCGGTCGGGTGGACGCCGTGCTCGTCAGCGACTACGGCTTCGGCCTGGTCGGCCCGGAGGCGGTGCGGGCGGCGGTGGCGTTCGCCCGGCGCCGCAAGGTGCCCGTGACCGTGGATTCACGGTACGCGCTGCTGGGCTCTCGCGGCATGACCGCGGTGACGCCGAACGAGCCCGAGGTCGAGGCGGCGCTCGGGATCGCGATCGGGAACGACCGGCGGAAGCTGGAGTGGGCGGGGCGCGCGCTCTTGCGCCGGCTCGGGGTCGCGGCCGTGCTGATCACGCGCGGCAGCCACGGCATGGCGCTGTTCGAGCCGGGCCGGCCGACGCTGCACATCCCCATCCACGGCTCGGACCAGGTGGCGGACGTCACCGGGGCCGGCGACACCGTCATCGCCACCTTCACCCTGGCGCTCTCCGCCGGCGCCACTCCGGAGGAAGCGAGCCGGCTGGCCAACTACGCCGGGGGCATCGTGGTGATGAAGCGCGGGACGGCCACGGTGTCCGCGGCCGAGCTGGCCGCGGCCGTCGCCGCCGACCACGCCCGGCCATGAGACGAGCACGGACGAAGGTGGCGAGCCGGGACGAGGTGCGCCGGCGGGTCGCGGACGCGCGCCGGGCCGGCCGCACGGTCGCGCTCGCCAACGGCTGCTTCGACCTGCTGCACGTCGGCCACGTCCGCTACCTCGAGGGCGCGCGGAAGGAGGCCGACGTGCTCGTGGTGGGCGTCAACGGCGACGCCTCTGTCGAGAGGCTCAAGGGCAGGGACCGCCCCGTGATGCCGGCCGAGGATCGGGCCCTGCTCGTGGCCGCCCTGCGCGCGGTGGACCACGTGGTCGTGTTCGAGGAGGACGACGTCAGTGTCCTCCTGCGGGAGCTGAGGCCCGACGTCCACTGCAAGGGCACGGACTACACGCCGGACACCGTGCCCGAAAGGGAGGTGGTGCGCTCCTTCGGCGGGCGCGTGGCGATCGTGGGCGACCCCAAGGACCACGACACCCGCACGCTGCTGCAGCGGATCCGGGGTTGAAGGCGCTCCTCCTCCGGCTCTCCGCCATCGGCGACGTCGTGCACGCGCTGCCCATGCTCTCGGCGCTCCACCGCCACCAGTGGCAGGTGGGATGGCTGGCCGAGCCTCCGGGCCGCGCGCTCCTCGCCGGCCATCCTTATCTATGGCGCCTGGCCGCCGCCCCCGCCGCCCGCCGGTTCGATGCGAGGGAGGCGCGCGGGGCCCTGCGCGGGCTCCGCTCCGCGCGCTACGACGTGGCCCTGGACGTCCAGGGCCTCTGGAAGTCGGCCGCGTGGGGCCGCCTGTCCGGGGCGCGGCGGCTCGTCGGCTACGGCGCCGCCGGACGCGTGGAGCCCCTCTCCTCGGCCCTCCTGCACGAGCGCCTGCGTCTCGATCCCGGCGCCGTGCACGTCATCGACGAGAACCTGGCCCTGCTGCGCGCGGTCGGCATCGAGGCGGTGGGCACGCGCGAGTTCGTGCTTCCGGACACCGCCCTCGAGGCGCGCCAGGTCGAGGCCGCCCTCGCCGCCGCGGGGATCGCGCCCGGCACGTTCGTGGTCCTGAACGCGGGCGGCGGCTGGCCGGAGAAGCTCTGGCCTCCGGAAGCCTACGCCGAGGTCGCGCGCGGCCTGCGCGAGCGTGGCCTGGCCGCCCTCGTGACCTGGGGGCCGGGCGAGCAGGCGCTGGCCGATCGCGTGGTGGCCGCCTCCGAAGGCGCGGCCCGGCGCTGCTTTCCCACCGACCTGCGCCAGTTCCTCGAGCTGGCCCGGCGCGCGCGCGTGGTGGTGGCCGCCGACACCGGGCCGTTGCACATCGCCTGCGCCGTGGGTGCGCCGGTGGTCGGAATCTACGGGCCGACCGATCCCGCGCGCAACGGTCCCTTCTCGGCGGACGACGTCGTGGTGCGCCGCCGGGGCCCGGCCGACCCGCGGCACCGCGGGCGCTTCCTGGTCGCTCCGCGCGAGATGGCGGCGATCACGGCCGGCGAGGTGCTCGACGCGGTCGGCCGCCGCCTCGCGCGCGCGGCGGCGCAGGCCTCGCGTGCCCTCTAGGCTGCGCGTTCCCGCCGGCTATCTTCTCGGCGCGGTGGCGCTGGCGCTGGCCCGCCCCACGCCGCGTTCGCTGCTCCTGGCGCTCCCGCTGGTGCTGGCCGGCGAGGCCGTACGCCTGTGGGCGTCCGGGCACCTGGAGAAGACCCGCACGCTGGCCACCGGCGGACCGTACGCCCACACCCGCAACCCCCTCTACGCCGGCAGCGCGCTCCTGGCGCTGGGAATCGCGGCCGCCTCCTCCAGCCCCTGGGTGGTCGGGGCGGTCGCCGGCTATTTCCTGGCGTTCTACCCGCGCGTCGTGCGCGAGGAGGCGCGCTTCCTCCGTGAGAGGTTCCCGGCCGAATACGAGGCGTGGGCCACGGACGTGCCGCTCGTGTGGCCACGCCTGAGGCCGGGCGGGCCGCGCGCCTCGCGGTTCGACTGGCGCCGCGTGCGCCTCAACCGCGAGTGGCGCACCGTCGCCGCCCTGCCCCTGGTCGCGCTGCTCCTGTACCTGCGGGGCCACTGAAGCGGCCGGCCCGCGCATTGACCCCCCGCATCGTCCCCGGCCTGACCGCGCCGCGTCCAGTCGCGCCGCTGCTATCATTCCCGGCATCAGCCCCGAGATCCTGGACCCGGCCGCGCGCGAGGAGTGAGCCCATGACGCCGATCAGCAGGAGGGACTTCGTGAAGGCAGGCGCCCTGGGCGCCGCGGCCGCCGCCGCGCCCGCGCGGGGTGCGCCGGCACCGGCGGTGCTGGCTCCGCGTGCGGTCGCGCCGGTGGTGGTGGCTTCCGCCAACGGCCACGAGTTCCGCAACGGCGGTCCGCGCACCGCGGTGGAGGAGGCGTTCGTCCGCCTGACGCGCGGCGAGGACGTGCTCGACGCGGTCGTCGCGGGCGTGAACGTGAACGAGCTCGACCCCGCGGACGACAGCGTGGGCTACGGCGGGCTGCCCAACGCCGACGGCGTCGTCCAGCTCGACGCCTGCTGCATGCACGGCCCGCGCCGGCGCGCCGGCGGCGTGGCCGCCCTCGAGGGCGTGCGCACCCCGTCGCGGGTGGCGCAGGCCGTGATGGACCACACCGACCACCACCTGCTCGTCGGCCGCGGCGCCCAGGAGTTCGCGCGGCAGATGGGCTTCACGGTCGAGAACGACCTCAACACGCCGCACTCCCGGCAGCGGTGGCTGGAATGGAAGCGGCGCATCGATCCCGGGCACTGGCTCGACCCCGTGAAGCGCTCCCGCGAGGGGGACCGCGTGCGGCGCGAGATGATGGCGGAGGGGCTGATCGACCGGCAGCACGTCTACGGCACCATCAACTGCAGCGCCGTCAACGCCCGCGGCGAGATCTGCGGCGTGACCACCACCAGCGGGCTCTCCTGGAAGATCCCGGGCCGGGTGGGCGACTCTCCCATCCTGGGCGCGGGCCTGTACGTGGACGGCGAGGTCGGCGCCGCGGGCTCCACCGGCCGCGGCGAGGCCAACCTCTACAGCCTGGCCTCGTTCCTCATCGTGGACGAGATGCGCCGCGGGCGCTCGCCCAAGGACGCGGCCCTCGAGGCGCTGCGGCGTATCCGGGCCAACACCGTGGAGAAGCGCCTGCTCAACGCGGACGGCAACCCCGACTTCTACGTGAAGTTCTACGTGCTCAACCGCAAGGGCGAATACGCGGGCGTGGGGATGTACGCCAAGGCGTCCGGCAAGCAGCAGACCTACGCCGTCTGCACCGAGGCCGGCCCGCGGCTCCTCCCGCTCGAAGGCCTGCTGGAGGACGCGCCCGGGCCGTGAGCGAGCCGACCCTCGCCGGGATCCGCGCGGCGCGCGAGCGCCTGGGCGACCTCGTCGTCACCACGCCCGTGCGCCGGTGGCAGGACGAGGGGGCCGGCCTGCCCGCGGGCACCACCGTCTTCCTGAAGGAGGAGCTCTTCCAGCGCACCGGCACCTTCAAGCCGCGCGGCGCCCTGACCGTGATGCTCGGCCTCGGCCCCGACGCGCTCGCCCGTGGCGTGACCGCGGTCAGCGCCGGCAACCACGCCATGGCCGTCGGCTACGCGGCGCGCGTGCTCGGCACCACGGCCAAGGTGGTGATGCCGAAGAGCGCGAGCTCCTTCCGGGTGGCCCGCTGCCGCGAGCTGGGGGCGGAGGTCGAGCTGGTGAACGACGTGCACCGCGCGTTCGAGCGCGTGCGCGAGATCGAGGGGGAGGAGGGCCGGACGTTCGTTCATCCCTTCGAGGGACCCCTCACCGCCCTGGGCACGGCGACCCTGGGATTGGAGCTGGTGGAGCAGGTGGAGGACCTGGAGGCCGTGGTCGTGCCCATCGGCGGCGGCGGCCTGTGCGCGGGGGTGGCCGCCGCGGTCAAGCTCGCCCGGCCGTCGTGCCGCGTCTTCGGCGTCGAGCCCGCGGGCGCCGACACCATGACCCGCAGCCTGGCCGCCGGCGCGCCCCAGGGCATCGAGGCCGTCCGCACGATCGCGGACAGCCTGGGCGCGCCGCACGCGGCGCCCTACAGCTTCGATCTCGTCCGGCGCCACGTGGACGACGTCGTGCTCGTGGACGACGACCAGCTCCGGCGGGCCATGCTGCTGCTGTTCGCCTCGGCCAAGCTGGCGGTGGAGCCGGCGGGCGCGGCGGCCACGGCCGCCCTCCTGGGTCCCCTGCGCGAGCGCGTCGCCGGACGCCGCGTCGGCCTGGTGGTCTGCGGCGCCAATATCGACGCCGCCACGTTTGGCCGGCACCTCCAGGATGCCGAGGCTGCTAGACCAGGCTTCTCAGCCGGTCCCAGAGGAGGCGCAGGCGCCCGTAGGAGGCGGCCGGCCGCTGGTCGTTGAGCGTCCAGTCGTAGTCGAGGTAATCGATCACGAGTTCCGGCCGCTTGGCCAGGGCGCGCGCCGGCGGCGGCCCGTGCCGCTCGATCACTCGCGCCACGCCACCGGCCTTTTCGAAGTCGGGGGCGAACCAGCGGAAGATGCTCGAGACCCGCGCGCGAGAGCCGGCGGCGTCGAACCGGTTGAGGTCGTCTCGCGCCAGCCACCGCTCCATGGCCGCGTCGAGCTGCCGGTCGAGCGCGGGAGCGGTGAAGGCCTCGCGCGCGAGCGGCGGGCACGAGCGCGCCGCGCACACGAGCGCGGCGTGGACGCGGTAGCCGACCTGCGGGCGCAGCGCCTCGTGCTCGATCTGGTCGAGAGACACCGGGCGGCCGCCGAGCGTGTGCCGCGCCGCCGTGAACGAGTCCGGCAGCGCGCGGATGCTGGCCGTGGGGTAGTGGTCGAGGATCCAGGCGACGGTGAGCGCGTTGTAGGCGTTGATCAGCGACGCGGAACGGTCGTCCCCTCCCGCCGGTGGCTCCGGCGCGCCGGCCAGGCGCGCGAGGTAGGCCGCGAGCGCGTCTCGTCCGTCGCGCGACGTCTTCCACGACGCGTAGTCCACCAGGCCCCGCTCGTCGACGTACGTGCGCAGCAGCTGCGACCACTCCGCGTGGTCCAGAAATG
>DATKEG010000062.1:0-2774 GCA_035544515.1 Vicinamibacteria bacterium
CGGCCTGGACTGCACCGTGTACATGGGAGCCGAGGACACCCGCCGGCAGGCGCTCAACGTCCAGCGCATGGAGCTGCTGGGAGCCGAGGTCCGCACGGTGGAGAGCGGCAGCCGGACCCTGAAGGACGCGACCAACGAGGCGATCCGGGACTGGGTCACCAACGTCGAGTCGACCCACTACATCATCGGCTCGGTCGTCGGTCCGGACCCCTACCCGCGCATCGTGCGCGACCTCCAGTCGGTGATCGGGCGCGAGACCCGCGCCCAGCTCGACGGGCTCCCGGTGGCCGTGGTGGCGTGCGTGGGCGGAGGATCCAACGCGATGGGGATCTTCCACCCCTTCGTGGACGACGAGGAGGTCGCGCTGGTCGGCGTGGAGGCGGCCGGCGAGGGACTGGACGGCCGGCACGCGGCCACGCTCGGCGCGGGCCGGCCCGGCGTCCTGCACGGGTCCTTCAGCTACCTGCTGCAGGACGCCGACGGACAGGTTGCGGAGGCGCACTCGGTCTCCGCGGGCCTCGACTACCCGGGGGTGGGCCCCGAACACGCGCACCTCATGGAGACGGGGCGCGCGACGTACGTCAGCGTGACCGACGAGGAAGCGCTGCGGGCGCTCGAGACGCTGGCGCGGCTCGAGGGGTTGATCTGCGCGCTGGAGTCCGCTCACGCCGTGGCGTGGGTGTTGGCCGAGGGGGCGCGTTGGCGCGGCGCGGGGCCGGTCGTACTCTGTCTCTCGGGCCGCGGCGACAAGGACATGCCGCAGGTGGCGCGTTGGCGGGAACGGTCTGAGAGGCGATGAACGACGAGTCGCACGGGGGCAACGGCACGACCTGGGCGGATGCCGGGTCCGAGCGCCAGGTCGGCGAGCTGGTGACGCTCCTCACGCGGGCCGCCCGCTCGCGCCAGCTCTACGAGCCGAACAACCCCGCCTACCGGCGCACCCTGGACGCGCTGGCCGAGTCCTTCGCGCGCTTTTTTGTCGGCGAGGACGAGATCCAGTTCTTCGTGAACAACGACACCCTGCGCTGGGGTCCGCACGCCTACGCGACCGGCGAGGGGCGTGACAGCCTGGCGTTCGTCTTCTTCCGCGACGGCGTGTACTCGCTGACCATGCAGAGCGGCTTCGAGAACGAGCTGGACGAGTTCCTGGAGCTCGTGCGGCACGCGCGGGCGGTGGACCGCGAGGGCGACGACGTCATCACGCTGCTGTGGCAGAAGGAGTTCGATCACCTCCAGTACGCCTACCGGGACCTCCTCGCGGACGGCGTCATGCTGCCGGAGGCGCGGGGCGGGGGACCCGAGGAAGTACCTCCCGAGGAGGTCCGCGCCGACCTCGCCGAGGAGCCGGAGGAGGCGCCGCCCGAGCGGCCGGACGGCCTGATCGACCCGTCCACGTTCACTGAGACGCTGTACTTCCTGTCCGCCTCCGAGGTGGACACGCTGCGCCAGCAGGTCGAGCAGGAGTGGAGCCGCGACGTGACCGGTCCGGTGCTGACGGCGCTGTTCGACCGGCTCGAGGAGCGGCGCAACCCGGGCCGCCAGGCCGAGATCCTCGGCATCCTCGAGGAGTTCGTACCGCTCCTGCTGGCGCGCGGGGAGCTGGGCCACGTCGCCGGGCTGCTGAAGGAGCTCGCCGACATCCTCTCCGAGCCGGCGCTGCTGGGGACGGCCGAGCGCGAGACCGCCGAGCGCATCTTCGAACGCATGAGCGACCCCGAGGGCGTCGCCCAGTTCGTCGCGGCGCTGGAAGACGGGTCGATCCTCGCGAACCCCGGCGACCTCGCGCTCTTTCTCGGCCACCTGCGGCCGACCGCGCTCCCGGCGCTGGTGTCGCTCTCGGAGAGCGCGATCCGGCAGGAGCTGAGGCAGCGGCTGCGGGAGGCGATGGCGCGCGTGGCGGCCGAGAGCCCGGGCAAGGTGGCGGACCTGCTCGAGTCGCCGGACCCCGACGTGCTGGGCGGCGCGGCCCGCCTGGCCAGCGAACTCAACCTGCGCGCGACCGTGCCGCGCCTGGCCGCCCTCCTGGTCCATCCGGAGCCGCAGGTCCGCGTCGCCGCCGCCCGCGCTCTCGGCTCGCTCTCCTCGAGCGACGGCGTGCAGGCGCTCCGGCGGGCGCTGGTGGACGCCGAGCGGGACGTGCGCGTCGCGGCGACCCGCGCGCTCGGGTCGCTGCGCTACGCGCCGGCCGCGGCGGACGTGCGCGCCCGCCTGGAGGACCGCGCGGTCGACGACCTCGACCTCACCGAGAAGCTCGCCCTGTTCGAGACCTACGCGGACCTCGCCGGAGGGGAAGCGGTGCCGCTGCTCGACCGGCTGCTGAACGGCCGCAAGCTGCTCGGCAGGAAGAGCTCTCCGGACCTGCGCGCATGCGCCGCCCGCGGATTGGGCCGCGCGGGGACGCCCGCGGCGCGGACGGCGCTGGAGCGCGCCCGGGAGGACGAGGATCCGGTCGTCCGCAACGCCGTGGCGCGCGCGCTCGAGTCGGGCCGGGCGGGCCCGTGACCCAGGCCCCCGGCGATTGGGACCAGGCGGCCGAGGATCGGCTGCAGCGGGACGGGCGCCATTTCGTCGCAGCGGTCCACACGGCATGCCAGGGGCTGCGTCTGTACCCGTACGAGAACGCGACCGTGCAGAACGGCATCGACGACGTGGAGCGCACCGGCGCCGCGCTCCTCGCCGCGGAGGGCCGCATCGAGCTCCGCGCGACGCGGGATTTCCTCTTCCTGAACGAGGCGCGCCTGCGTCTGGACATGGGCAGCATCGCGGCCATCTCG
>DATKEG010000063.1:0-16096 GCA_035544515.1 Vicinamibacteria bacterium
GGCGGCCCAGGCGCGCCACGCCGAGGCGCGCAGCGCGCTGGCCGCGCTGCGCGAGCGCGTGGCCGCCGCCGAGGTGGAGGGCGAGCGCCTGGAGCAGGAACGCCAGGACCTGCAGGCGCGCATCGAAGGAGCGCGCGCGCGTGACCGGGAGCTGCGGGCGCGACGAGACGCGCTGGCGGCGGAGCTCGCGGAAGAAGAGCGGCTGCTGGCCGAGGCCCTCGCCCGCCGTGACCGCGTGACCGGCGAGGTGGCCGTGGCGGAGGACGCGCTGCGCGACCTGCGCAACGAGATGGAAGGCCGCGAGCAGTCGCTCAAGGAGCGCCGCCGCGAGCGCGACATGCTCAAGGACGCGCTGGCCGAGCTGGAGGTCGCGCGCGCGCGCGCGGAGTCGGACCTGGACCACCTCGGCCGCGAGTGCCAGCAGGCGGTCGGGGCGCTGGCGGCGCAGGCGGCCGCGTCGCTCACCGACGAGGACAAGGCGCGCGAGGCCTCCACCCTGCAGGCGCAGGTGCAGGAGCTGCGGGACAAGCTCGAGAAGATGGGCGCGGTCAACGTGCTCGCGGTGGAGCAGGCGCAGGAGCTCGACGACCGCCACGGCTTCCTCACCGCGCAGCGGCAGGACCTCCTCGACTCCATCGCCGAGCTGGACCAGGCGATCAAGAAGATCGACCGCGCCTCGCGCGAGCGTTTCGCCGAGGCCTTCCAGGCCATCAACCAGCACTTCGGCGAGATCTTCCGGCAGCTCTTCGGCGGCGGCACCGCCGGTTTGAGCCTGATCGACGAGACGGACGTGCTGGAGAGCGGGATCGACGTCATGGCCCAGCCCCCGGGCAAGCGGCTGCAGAGCGTGATGCTGCTCTCCGGCGGCGAGAAGGCGCTCACCGCGATCGCGCTCCTCTTCGCCATCTTCCAGTACAAGCCGTCGCCCTTCTGCATCCTCGACGAGGTCGACGCGCCGCTCGACGACGCCAACATTGGCCGCTTCGTGCGCATGCTGGAGGGACTCAAGGAGCAGACCCAGTTCGTGCTCATCACCCACTCCCGCCGGACCATGGAGATCGCCGACCAGCTCTACGGGGTCACGATGGAGGAGCCCGGAGTGAGCAAGCTGGTGAGCGTCCGTTTCAGCTAACGGGTCCAGGTGACACCGAGGCGGCTTTCGCCCCCGGTCGCCCTGATGGGCAGCTTCGCGGTGGCCATCGCGGCGGGCACCGTGCTGCTGCGCCTGCCCTTTTCCACGCACGGCGAGCCCCTCACCCTGCTGGAGGCGCTGTTCACGGCCACGTCCGCGACGTGCGTGACGGGCCTCACGGTGGTGGACACGGGGACCCGCTTCACGACGTTCGGCCAGTGCGTGATCCTGGTCCTCATGCAGGCCGGGGGCCTCGGCATCATGACCTTTGCCGTGCTGTTCGCGGTCCTGCTGGGCCGGCGCATCAGCTTCACCGACCGCCTGGTCGTCCAGGACTCCATGCACCACTCGCCCAGCTCCGAGCTGCGCCGCTTGCTGCTCCACGTCGTGGTGTTCACCTTCGCGGTGGAAGCGGTGGGCGCGGCGCTCCTCTGGTTACGATGGCGCGAGGAGTTCGGCGCGGGACCAGGCGCCTACGCGAGCGTCTTTTTCGCCGTTTCGTCGTTCTGCAACGCGGGCTTCTCGCTCTTCCCCGACAGCCTCGTCCGCTACCGCGGCGACGCGGCCGTCAACCTCGTGGTGAGCGCGCTGGCCGTCCTGGGCGGCCTCGGGTTCCTGGTGAACATGGAGCTGCGCGACCAGGTCGTGTGGCGCCTGCGCAGGCGCCGCCCGCCGCGGCTGAGCCTCCACGCCAAGTTGGTGCTCGCGGTCACCGCCTGGCTGCTGGTGGCCGGAGTGGCCGGCGCGCTCCTGCTGGAATGGGGAAACCTGCTCGGCGGGCTGCCCTGGCGGGAGAAGCTGCTGGCCACCTGGTTCCAGGCCGTGGTGGCGCGGACCGCCGGCTTCAACACCGTGGACTTCACGCAGGCGAGCACGGCCACGCTCTTCTTCACCATCCTGCTCATGTTCGTGGGCGCCTCCCCCGGGTCCACCGGCGGCGGCATCAAGACCACGTCGCTGGGCCTGCTCTTGGCGCTGGCGTGGGCGCGCTGGCGGGGCTATACCCGTCCCATGCTCTTCCGCCGCACCATCCCGGACGCGGTCGTCAACCGGGCGATGGCCGTCACGCTGGTGTCGTGGCTGGTGGCCTCCGCGGCCCTGATGCTGCTCACCCTTTTCGAGCAGGGCACGAGGCCCTACGGCGCGGCCGAGCCGCGCTTCGTCGCCCTCATGTTCGAGGCCGTCTCCGCGCTGGGGACGGTGGGGCTGTCGACCGGCGTCACGCCCCGCTTGACGGAGGCGAGCCAGCTCCTGCTCGTCGTGCTGATGTTCGTCGGCCGGGTGGGACCGCTCACCATCGCCCTCCTGGCCGGCCACCGCCGCGGCGCCGGCCGCTTCGAGTACGCAGAAGAGACCGTGATGGTGGGATAGGGGACGGCATGGCGCGCTTCGTGGTGATCGGGCTGGGCAAGTTCGGCGGGCACGTGGCGCGCCGGCTGTACGAGAAGGGGCACGAGGTCATCGGGATCGACAGCGACAAGGAGCGGGTGCAGGACCTGCGCGACTACGCCACGCAAGCCGTCGTGGCCGACAGCAGCGACGTGGCCACCCTGCGCTCCCTGGGCGTCGCCGACGCCGACGCGGTGGTGGTGTCGCTCGGCGAGCGCATGGACGCCAGCATCCTCACCGCGCTCTACCTGCGGGAGATGGGCGTGAAGCGCATCGTGGCCAAGGCGGTCTCTCCCGACCACGGCAAGATCCTGGACCTGATCGCGCACACCACGGTGGTCCTGCCCGAGCGCGACACGGCCGAGCGCATCGCGAACGCGCTGGCCGCCCCGTCCATCCTCGAATACCTCCCGCTCGGCGTGGGCTTCAGCCTGCTGGAGGTCGCGGCGCCTCCCGCCTTCCTCGGCCGCAGCCTGGCCGACCTGCAGGTGCGCAAGCGGTACAACGTCCTGGTGGTCGCGGTGAAGAACGGCGACCGGCTGGAGCTGGTCCCGGGCGCCGCCTACGTGATCCAGCCCGCAGACGTGCTGGTGATGATCGGCCGCGACGAGGACCTCGAAGCCGTCACGCGCGTGGTGGAGGCGGGGGACGGGGAGTGACCGCGCTCGCCAGCACGAGCAGGGCGCAACAAACCCCTTGACATCGCCGGCCGGAAGGTCCAAGGTTCGCGCCTACGTGATCCCTCATACCCTCCGTGAGGACGCCTGAAGGCCTCGGTGTGAGTCCGCGCACGGGCGGCCGCCGTCACTGAGCGTACCGGACGCCAGAGCAACCATGCACATGACCACGGTCGAGTCCGCTTCGCCCTTCGACAGCATCGAGAGCTCGCACGACTACGTCCGTATGCTCGGACAGGCCATCGACGACGCCATCTGCCAGATCGAGCAGGACATACGGACGGCGAGCGACAACGGCGCCACCCGGCGCGTCGAGGCCCTGCGCCTGGCGGCCTACAAGCTGGATCTGCTGCGCAGCCACTTCGTGGTCAGCCGGCGGCTGTTGAACGATCTCCGGACGTTGCGCCGCCTGCTGCTGGGCGAGCGCGAGTGGCCGGCGCTTCAGTCCGACGAGGGCCGGCGCGTGAACACGTAGCCGGCGTCGTCGAACCCCATTTCCTCGAGGTCCGCACCGGCCGCTCCGCAGTCGGAGCATTTGAACCCGCCGAGCGGGTGCCGAGCGGGATTGTGATGGTCTCGCAGGTAACACCGCAGTCGCGCCAGCATTTCAGGAATCCTTCCGTGAACCGAACATCCGGTGCGGCACGTCCGTCACCGGTGCAACGCCCATACCAGGGCGTTTGTTCCGCTGGCCGGCGTCACGAGTTGTCAAGTCGTTGATTCGGAAGAGCTTGCGGATACGCCCCGCGGGCCCCGTCGTTCCGCATGGTCATCGCCCGAGGACAGGCCCTCCTGCACCCAGCGCCGCACCTTCGTTTCCAGGAGATCGAGCGGCATCGCCCCGCCGCCCAGGACCTGATCGTGGAAGGAACGCAGGTCGAACCGCGGGCCCAGCTCCGCCGCCGCCCAGGCCCGCAGCTCCTTGATCTTCAGCTCACCGATCTTGTAGGCGAGTGCCTGGCCCGGCCAGACGATGTAGCGGTCGATCTCGACCACGATGTCGTGCTCGGCCTTCCCGGCGTTCTCCTCGAAGTACCGGATGGCCTGGTCCCGCGGCCAGCCCAGCGCGTGCATCCCGGTGTCCACGACCAGCCGGATGGCGCGCCAGACCTCGTAGGTGAGCTGGCCGAACCGGCTGTGCGGGTCCTTGTAGAACCCCATCTCCGTGCCCAGGCCTTCCGCGTAGAGCCCCCAGCCCTCGACGTACGCGGTGTAGAACCCGTGCCGGCGGAATTCCGGCACGTCCTCCATCTCCTGGGCCAGCGCGATCTGCAGGTGATGGCCCGGCACCGCCTCGTGCAGCGTCAGCGCCTCCATCTCCCACCGGGGTCGCGACCGCAGGTCGTAGGTGTTCGCGTAGAAGTAACCGGGGCGGCCGGCGGCCGGGGAGCCGGGTTCGTAATAGGCGGTGGTCTGCGACCTCTCCGCATACGAGGGTACGGGCAGGACGCCATAGGGCAGCCGCGGCAGGCGGCCGAACAGGCGCGCCAGCTCGGGGTCGGCGCGCTTGGCGATGTCGCGATAGGCGACGAGCAGGTCCTCGGCGCGCTCGAAGAAGAAGCGCGGATCGGTGCGCAGGAAATCCGCGAAGGCCGCGAACGACCCCGTGAAGCCCGTGGCCGCCCTCACGCGCTCCATCTCCTCGCGGATGCGCGCCACCTCGCCCAGCCCGACGTCGTGGATCTCCCGCGGAGAGAGCCGCGTGGTGGTGGACTGGCGGACGTTGAAGGCGTACCAGGCCTCGCCGTCGGGCAGGGCGCTCATCGCGATCGCCTCTCGCGCGCGCGGCAGGTACTCGTCCGCGACGCAGGCGTGCAACCGGCGCCAGGCGGGCGCCACCTCCCGCCCGTACACGCGCGCCGCGGCGTCGCGCAGGCGCGAGCGCTGCGCCTCCGGGATGGCCTCGGGCAGGCGCTGGAACGGCCGCACCGCGGGCGCGGCCAGCGGATCGTCGGTGATCTGGTTCAGCACCTGCTGCGGCACGTCGCGCAGGGTGATGCGCGGCGGCGTGAGGCCGCGCGCGGCGCCTTCCCGCAGCAGCGCGATCGTCTGGTCGATCAGGGCGGGGACCGCTTGCAGGCGCGCGAGCATGTCCTCGAAGTCCGCCACGCTCGCGGCGGGCATCATGGCCAGCATCTGGGCGACGCTCTGTTGCACGCCCTGCATCTGGTTCAGGGGCATCCGCTCGGAGGGAAACCGCCGGCCTTCGAGCGCCTCGTCGGTCGCGCGCGCGAACAGATCGAGATGGTCCTGGTCCGCCGGGGCGAGCCGCGCCCGGTCGATCGTGGCCAGGACGCGCGCGGGGATCTCCAGCTCGGCCCGGCGCCGCTCGATCGCCTCGGGCGAGAGGTCGGTCCACCGGTGGCTCTGCCCGCGTTCGCCGACGTAGGTGGCCAGCTCGGGGTATTCCGCGAGGGAATAGCGCCAGCAGGCCTCGAACAGCCGGTGGAGCCGCCGCCCCTCCGGCTCCCGGCCACGGCTGTCGACGATCGCGCGCGCCTCCGCGTGCAGGTCCATGCCTTCGGTCCCATGGTATCGAAGAGCACGCACGAACGGCGGAGCCTGCCTGCGGAGGCGATCCGCGGCCCCTCGTGGGCGGCATGTTAGGATCCGCGCGTGACGAACCGCGTCCGCGCCGCGCTCCCCTTCGTGCTGCTCGTCCACTTCGCCTGCGGCGAGGACGGCTTCCAGAACCCCAACCAGCCGACGGCGGCGACGCCGCGGCCGGGACGGGGCGCCCGCGCCTCCGCGCCCGCCGTGCCGGCCCGGCGCGGGACGGTCACCATCGGCGTGTATCGTCCTTCGGACCTCACCTTCTACCTGCGCAACACCAACGACGCGGGCGACCCCGAGCTGACCGTCGCCTTCGGCGGCAAGGACGACCTGCCCCTCGTCGGCGACTGGGACGGAAACGGCACCACGACCATCGGGTTCTTCCGGCCGGCGGACAGCACGTTCCACCTGCGCGACGAGAACACGCCCGGCGAGCCGACGGTCGTGGTGGCTTTCGGTCTCGCCGGCGATCTGCCGCTCGTCGGCGACTGGGACGGAAACGGCACCACGACCATCGGGGTGTTCCGGCCGTCCATCGGGAGCTTCTTCCTGCGCAACTCCAACCTGGCCGGAGAGCCCGAGGTGACGTTGAAGTTCGGGGAAGCGGGAGACACGCCCCTGGCCGGCGACTGGGACGGCAACGGAACGGCCACGGCGGGGCTCTTCCGCACGCCCGAGAAGGCCCTCTTCAGGCTGCGCGCCAGCAACGTCGAGGCCGAGCCGGCCGAGACGCGCGTGGAGTTCGGTGAGGAAGGGGACGTGCCGGTCACCGGCGACTGGGACAACGACGGGATCGCGACCGTGGGCGTCTACCGGCCCTCGTCCTCCACCTTCCTCCTCCGCAACATGCACGCGGCGGGAGAGCCGGACGTGACGGCGGCGTTCGGCCGCGCGGGAGACCTGCCCGTCGTCGGAAACTGGGACGGCAAATAGCGGGAAACCCTCCGAAACGCGCGCCTCTTCGCGTGCTACCATCCCCGCGATGGCCGACTCGCGCACGTCGCTGCGGCCCGTGCCACCCCTACCGTCCGAGCCCTCTCCCGATTCCGACGCGGCGCGCCGCCAGGCCCAGGCCTTCCACCTTCCCTTCGATCCGCTGACCGAGCTGCCGGACGATGCCGCCCTGTGGTCGGAGGTGCCGCTCGAGCTGCTCGTGCGCTTCGTCTGCGTGCCCGTCGCGCGCGAAGGCGAACGGCTCGTCCTGGCCTTCGGCGAGCTGGAGGACCTGCGCCGGGTGGACGAGCTCGAGTACCGGCTGGCCCGGCCCATCGACGCCGTCCTGGCCCCGCGCCGGCGCGTGGAAGAGGCGCTCAAGCGCCATCGCGGCGGCGACGTGCTGCTCGAGCAGGCCAGCGAGCCGCTGCGCCTGCTGGCGGCGGAGGACGACGAGCGCGACGCGGTGGACCTGCGGAGCCTCCCCGGCGACAGCCCGATCGTCCGCCTGGTGGACTCGTTGATCCTGGGCGCGATCGACCGGCGCGCCTCCGACATCCACCTCGAGACGAAGGACCGCGAGGTGCTGGCCAAATACCGCGTGGACGGCGTGCTCTACCCCGCGCTGGAGCCGCTCGACAAGCGCCACCACGAGACGATCATCAGCCGCATCAAGGTCATGTCCGAGCTGGACATCGCGGAGAAGCGGGTGCCGCAGGACGGCCGCTTCCGCCTGCGGGTGAAGGGCCGCACGATCGACTTCCGCGTGTCCGTGATGCCCTCCATCCACGGCGAGGACGCGGTCATCCGCATCCTCGACAAGGAATCGCTCTCGGCCGCCTTCTCGCGCCTGCGCCTCGACGTGCTCGGCTTCGCGGAGGCGGACCTGCGCAAGTTCCGCAAGTACGTCACGGAGCCCTACGGGATGGTGGTGGTCACGGGGCCCACGGGCAGCGGCAAGACCACCACGCTCTACGCCGCGCTGAGCGAGATCGCCACCCCCGAGGACAAGATCATCACCATCGAGGATCCCGTCGAGTACCAGATCCCGCTGATCACGCAGGTGCCGGTCAACGAGAAGAAGGGCCTCACCTTCGCCCGGGGGCTGCGCTCCATCCTCCGTCACGACCCGGACAAGATCATGGTAGGCGAGGTCCGCGACGCGGAGACGGCGCAGATCGCGGTGCAGTCCGCCCTCACCGGGCACCTGGTGTTCACCACCGTGCACGCCAACAACGTGTTCGACGTCATCGGTCGCTTCATCCACATGGGCGTCGAGCCGTACAACTTCGTGTCCGCGCTCAACTGCATCCTGGCCCAGCGGCTGGTGCGCGTCCTGTGCCCGCGCTGCCGGCGTCCGGCGCACGTCTCGGACGTGATGCTGCGCGATTCGGGGCTCGATCCCGATCTCTACCTCGAGCAGACCTTCTTCGAGCCGGTCGGGTGCGCGGAGTGCGGAGGCACCGGCTTCCACGGGCGTACCGCGGTGGCCGAGCTGCTCGACATGTCGGACCGGATCCGGCAGATGGTCCTGGAGCGCCGCCCGGCCGTGGAGGTCAAGCAGGCCGCGCGGGAGGAGGGCATGACGTTCCTGCGCGACTCGGCGCTGGAGAGGGTCTTCGCCGGCACGACGACGCTGCGCGAGATCAACAAGGTGACGTTCGTGCAGTGACGGAGCTCGCTGGGTGATGCGACACGAACGGAGTCACGTGGCACAAGAGGTGACAGCCTGACCCGGGAGCCCTTCCCGGCCCTTTCGCGCCGCTTTCACGCCAAACCCAGCCACTGGAACGCGTTTCCGGCCAGCAGTCGGAGCCGCCGTCTGCTTGCACGGTTCCTGCACGTCGCCACCGTCAAGTCGGCGAATTCCGGGTGAGGCCCGGGAGGAGAGCGACATGAGCCGGACACTGGTGCTCGAAGAGACCCCGATGCAGTTCTTCCGCGAGCAGCTCGGCAAGGCCATGGAACACCAGAAGGTCTCCACCTCGGCCTTCACCGAGTACTACCTGGTCAACCTGCTCACGCGCTGCGTGCAGGGCGAGACGCTGCCCGCCGCGGAGCCGGGGTACGACGAGACGCCCCTGGCCCTGCTCTACGTGCGGGCGCTGACGGCCTCGCGCCGCGACCGGAGCCGGCTCCTGCGCGATACGGCGGACACGGCCCTGTTCGTCTCGGGCTTCTTCGCGGAGAGCTTGAACCGCCGGACCGCCGACCTCGGGTATTACCGCGCCCTGGGCGGTCAGGCCTACGGCCGGCTCAGCCAGGAAGAGGCGCCCTTCCCCTTCGACCGCTCCGTGTTCGTGGAGCTCGCCGTCCGGTTCACCCAGTTCGCCGACCTGCTCTCCGAGGTCTCGGAGACGAGCCAGCTCGCGGCCACGCGCTCGGTGCTGGTACTGTACGAGCGATGGTTGGAGACGCGCAGCGCGCGCGCCGCCGCCCTGCTCGCCGAGCAGGGCATCACGCCCGTGGCGCCCGGCGACGGCCGGGCGCAGTGAACGAGCCGGTCACGGCCGAGCTGCTCGTCGAGGTGCAGCGCCGGCTGGAGGCGCTCTACGCCCTCGAGCCGCAGGCGCCGGTGACGGAGTTCCTCCTGGCCGAGGAGGACGCGGCCCTCCTCCCCGGCGGGGGCAGCCGCACGCTCGTCCGCCACGACGGGGACGACATCTCGCTCGGAGTCGTGCTGGAGGGAGCGGTGCGCGCGCACCTGGCCCGGCGCGATCCGCGCGTGCAGCTCGACGAGAGGAACCTGGGCCCCTTCTGCACGCTCACCGAAGAGGTGAGCCACTTCGTGTACCTCCTCTTCTGCGCGCGCAGCGAGCGCTCCGTCACGCAGCTCGAGCTGGAGCTGCAAGGAGAGGTGGACAAGTACCTGACCGTCGCCTTCCTGCTCTCGCAGCAGAACGAGGGCGCGATCTCCACGCGCCTGCGCGACCTGCTCTTCCGGCATTACCGGCTCGGTCCGGGCCTCTCGGCGGAGCAGGCGGAGCGCTACCACGCCGCCAGCGCGCTGGCCTACCGCTACTGCGGCTGGCTGGAGAGGAGCTTCCTGCGCCGCCCCGCCGGCCTGGCCGACCTCGCGCGCGAGTCGCGGCGGTTCTACCGGCTCGGGCAGCGCGACAAGCTGGAAAGGATCTCGCAGCTCCAGTGAGCGCCGGCCCGCCCACGGCCGAGGCGCTCGCCGACGAGCGCGCCCGCCTGCGCCGGCTGCGCGCGATCGTGGACCTGACCACGAGCGTCCTGCGGCAGGGCGGCCTCGACCGGGGCGAGGCGGAGGCGCTCGTGGCGGCGGCGCGGCGACGCATCCTGGACCTGTTCCCGGACAAGGAAACGGTCTACGAGCTCGTCCTGGCCCCCCGCTTCGCGCGGCTCGTGGCCGAGTTCACCTGCCCGGATGCGCGTCGCCGCCCGGCACGCGTCCTGCACTTCCAGTCCTGAGCGCGGCCCGCGCGCTCGTCGTTCTGTGCGAGAATCCGGCGGCTACCCGGGTCGGGCATTTTTCCGGCGGCGTCGAGCGAGGGGAAGGAGGCAGGTTGGCATCTGGGACGAACAACTACGCCCAACTCACCTACGACAAGGTCGCCGACGACTACGACCTGCTCTGGAGCCGTCACGTGGCGGGACCCAACGCCCGCCTCACCCTCGAGCTGGACCTTCAGCCCGGCGAGCGGGTGGCGGACCTCGCCTGCGGCACCGGGCTCTACACGGTGGAGATGGCGCGCCTGGTGGCGCCCGGGCCGGTCGTCGGCGTGGACTACTCGGAGGGCATGTTGTCCGCGGCGCGGCAGCGCGCCGAGGAAGAGGGGCTGGAGCTCGAGCTGGTCCACGCCCGCGCGGAGGACTACATCGCGCGCAGCGCGGCCCACGGCCTCGACGTGGTGTCGCTGCGTTTCGCGCTCGCGTACCTCGACTGGCGCCTGGTCCTGCCCGGCATCGGCCAGACCCTGCGCCGCGGCGGCCGCGTGGGCGTGCTCACCAGCCTCAGCGGCAGCATCCCCCAGTTCGGCGAGCTCTATCGCCGCTTCCGCAAGTCTCCCGAGCCGGCGTGGAAGCTCTTCCAGCACACGCACCGGTCGCTCGGCGAGACCTGGAAGATCTACCGGAACCTGCGCGAGTCCTTCGGCGAGTTCAACTTCGTGGTGATGCCCGACGACGTCGGTCAAGTGTCCGAGCGCCTCGGCCGCGGCGGCCTGCGGACGACGTCGGCGTGGACGGAGACGATCCGCCTCTGGTTCGGCTCCGGCGACGAGGCCGTGGCCTGGATGATCCGCTCCGGTTACGCCACGAACAACCTGCTCGAGGCCGTGGGACCGGTGGCCCGCCAGTTCCTGGAGTCGCTCTTCGCGGCGGGCATGGAGACCTTCCGCGAGCCGCGCGGCATCCCCCTGGACCTGGTGGTGGGGGGCGTGGTCGCGGGCGCCTGATGCGGCCGTGACCGCCGGTTAGAGACCCTGCGTGCGGATCGGGGTCGATCTGGGCGGCACCAAGATCGAAGCGGTGGCGCTCGGCCGCGACGGCGCGGTGCTCGCGCGCCGGCGGATACCCACGCCGCGCGACGACTACGCCGGCACGCTTCGGGCGATCGCCGACGTCGTCACGGAGCTGGAGCGGCCCCTCGGCCGGAGGGCAACCGTGGGCGTGGGCATGCCCGGCTCGCTCTCGCCGGCCACCGGCCTGGTCAAGAACGCGAACTCCGTATGGCTCAACGGCCGCCCGCTGGCCGAAGACCTCGCGCGCGTGCTGCCGCGGCCACTGCGCTTCGCGAACGACGCCAACTGCTTCACGCTGTCGGAAGCGGTGGACGGCGCGGCGGCGGAGGCCCGGGCCGTCTTCGGGGTCATCGTAGGCACGGGGACGGGAGGCGGGATCGTCCTCGACCGCCGCGTGTGGACGGGCCCGAATGCCATCGCGGGAGAATGGGGCCACAACCCGCTGCCCTGGCCGCGCGACGACGAGCGGCCCGGGCCCCGCTGCTATTGCGGGCGGTCGGGCTGTCTCGAGACGTTCCTCTCCGGTCCGGGCCTGACCGCCGACCATGCCGCCGCCACCGGCCACGCGCTGGAACCGGCGTCCATCGTCTCCTTGGCCGCCGCCGGCGACGCAGCGGCCGAGGCGTCCCTGCGCCGTTACGAGGACCGCATGGCGCGCGGGCTGGCCTCGGTGATCAACCTCCTCGACCCGGACGTGGTCGTCCTGGGCGGTGGGCTGTCCAACCTGCGCCGGCTGTACGAGGCGCTGCCACGGCTCTGGCCGCGGTACGTGTTCTCGGACCGGGTGGACACGCGGTTGCGGCCGCCCCGGCACGGCGACGCGAGCGGCGTCCGCGGCGCGGCCTGGCTGTGGTCACCGGAGGAAGCCGGCTAGGCTGGCCGGTTACCTGTCCTGACCGTACGGCGGGGCGGAGAGCCAGCGCCACTCGATCGCCGCTTCCTTGCCGCCGTCGAGGCCCTCGATGCGGGCGTGCAGGGCGCCCGGCGACCGCCAGTAGAGAATCCGCTGGGGGAAGTCGTGGGCCTTGTTCTCGAACACCACCCGGTCGGCGGTCACCTGCGTCGCCCGGAACGACGTGGGCGGCCGTCCGCCCGGGCTGGCCAGGTACACCAGGCCTTCGGGGCGCGCCTCGATCCGCAGGAACTCGAAGCCGACGGTGCGCCCGCCCTTGACGTCGCGGTGCACGCCCAGCATGGTCCCGCCGCGCGGCGCGAGCCAGTGCTCCTCGGTGAAGGAGCCGGCCTCGTCGGTGGCCCAGCCTCCGACCATCCAGGAGAGCGCCGCGAGTGGTCCCGCCGCATCGGCCGGGGAAGGCGGCGGAGCGCCCGACAGCATCGCGGCCGCGATCAGGAACGGCATCTTCACCTCCATCACGACGCCACCTCGGCCGCGCGCGCGGGCTCGCGCGCCAGGAGCCGCCGCTCCGCGAACAGGAAGTAGGGCGCGGCCAGCGCCGCCAGCATGGCCGCGGTGCCGAACGCGGCGCGGAAGCCGAAGTGCTGGATCAGCCACCCGGCGGAGATAGAGCCGGTACCGACGCCGGTGTCGAACGCGGCCAGGATGCCGCCGAAGGCCGCGCCCCGCCGCGACGGGTCCACGTGCCGCATCACGTAAGCCACGAACATCGGATAGGCGGTGCCGTACCCCAGCCCGAAGACGAGGGCGGAGCCCACGAGCCAGGGCAGCGTGCCCCCGGCGGCCAGCAGGCCGAGGCCCACGACGATGAGGCCGAGCGAGGGCATCAGGAGCTTCTTGTGCCCGATGCGGTCGCCCAGCGGCGCGCTGAGCGGGCGGCTGGCCAGCATGACCAGGGCCAGCAGCGTGAAGTAGACGCCCTTGGGGCGCACCCCGTTGGCATCGCCGTAGACGGCCACGAAGCTGGTGATGCTGCCGTAGCCGAAGGAGTAGAGGAACAACGTGACTGAGATCAGCAGCACGCGCCACTCCAGCAAGCCGCGCGTGAAGAAGCCGCCGTGGCCCCAGCCCGCGGGCGCGCGCTGCTCGCGCAGCCGCCAGGCGATCGCCGCCATGAGCAGGTTCAGCGCTCCGCTGGCCGCGCACAGCCAGAACCAGCCGAAAGAGTAGATCCAGAACCCCACCACCGGAGCGACGGCCATGGCGCTGATGGAGGCCAGGCCCCAGTAGCCGAAGCCCTCGGCGCGCCGGGAATCGGGCACGATGTCCGTGACGTAGGCGGCCGAGGCCGAGAGGAGCCCCGACCAGAACCAGCCGTGGAGGAAGGCCAGGGCGAGCGGGACCCGGTAATCGCGCGACACGGCGTACATCCCCGAGAAGCAGAAGATGACCAGGCTGCAGACGATCAGCATGCGCCGCTTGCCCACGCGGTCGGCCATCGCCCCGGTGAGCGGCGCCGAGAAGGCGGAGGCGTAGGTGAGGAAGCCGAGGAAGAGCCCGGCCGCGGACTTCGTGCCGCCCAGCGCCAGGATGTGGAAGGGGACGGTGGGAAGGAGAAAGAAGACCGAGAAGAAGACCGTGAAGCTGAAGCCGCACATCAGGAAGAACCACGGCGTGAAGAGCGGCGGCTTGTCCGCGGGCATGGGCGGGTGAGTATAGCGGACCGCCCGCGCGACGATGTATCGTTCCAGTCTCCGTCCCCCGCTCGCGCCGCTGGGGGGTGAAAGGCAGGCGTTGCCGGAAAAAGGCCAGGGTGCCTACAACGTCGTGGTCATCGGCGCCGGCACCGCCGGGCTCGTCACCGCGGCCGGCACCGCGGGGCTGGGCGGACGGGTGGCCCTCGTGGAGCGGCACCGCATGGGCGGCGACTGCCTCAACACCGGCTGTGTGCCGTCCAAGGCGCTCCTCTCCTCCGCCCGCGCCGCGCAGAACGTCCGGGAGGGCCGGCGCTGGGGGCTGGAGGGGCAGGAGCCACGCTTCCGCTTCGAGGACGTGATGGAGCGGATGCGGGAGCGCCGCGCGCGTCTCGCGCCGCACGATTCGCAGGAGCGGTTCGAGTCGCTGGGCGTGGACGTCTTCCGCGGCACGGCGCGCTTCGTCTCGCCGCGCGAGGTGGAGGTGGACGGGCGCCGGCTCCGCGCCCGCAACTTCGTGATCGCCTCCGGCAGCCGCGCCGCCCTGCCGCCGGTGGAAGGCCTGGCCGAGGCCGGCCCCTTCACGAACGAGACGGTCTTCGACGAGCTCGAGGAGCGGCCGGCGCGGATGATCGTGCTCGGCGGCGGGCCCATCGGGTGCGAGCTGGGGCAGGCCTTCGCCCGCCTGGGCGTGCGGGTGACGATCCTCGAAGCGCTGCCGCGCCTGCTGGACAAGGAAGACGAGGACGCGGCCGCCGTGGTGAAGGGCCGGTTGGAGGCGGAGGGCGTGACGGTCGTCACGGGCGCCCGCGCCCGGCGCGTGTGGCGGGAGGGCGCGCTCACGCGCGTCGAGCTCGAGGGCGCGGGCACGCTGGAGGCGGAAGCTCTGCTGGTGGCCGCCGGCCGGCGGCCCAACGTGGAGGGGCTCGGCCTCGAGACGGCCGGGGTGGCGTTCGACCAGAAGGGCGTGAACGTCAACGCGCGCCTGGAGACTTCGCAGCCCCACATCTACGCCGCGGGCGACGTCACGGGTGGCCACCAGTTCACGCACCTCGCCGACCACCACGCGCGCACGGTGGTGCGCAACATCCTGCTGCCCTGGGTCAAGGCCAGGATCGACACCTCCGTCCTGCCCTGGTGCACGTACACGTCGCCGGAGATCGCGCGCGTGGGGTTGAGCGAAGCCCAGGCCCGGGAGCAGGCCGTGCCGCACGAGGTGTGGATGCAGCCCGTCGCGGAGGTGGACCGCGCGGTGCTGGAGAGCGAGGAGGAGGGCTTCGCCAAGGTGCTCACCGCGGCGGGCAGCGACCGCATCCTGGGGGTCACGCTGGTGGCCGAGCGCGCGGGCGATCTCGTCCACGAGTTCGCGCTGGCCATGAAGGCGGGCGTTGGCCTCAAGGTCGTGTCGTCCACGATCCACGCCTACCCGACGTTCGCGGAGGTCGCGAGAAAGGCCGCCGACCGTTATCAGAAGAGCCGGCTCACGCCGCGGACGAGGCGGCTCTTCGCCTGGCTGTACCGCCGGGGCCTGGACTCGGGGTGAGCGGCCGCGCGCGGTGGATCGTGCCCGTCCTGGCCGCCGCGGCCGCCTTCGCGGCCGTGCGGCTGCTGCCCGTGGACGCGTGGCTGGGCGAGTTCCAGCGGTGGGTGGGGGGTATCGGGCCCTGGGGCGGCGCGATCTACGGGGCCGTCTACGTCGTGGGCGCGCTCCTGTTCGTGCCGGGCTCCTTGCTGACCATCGGGGCGGGCCTCGTCTTCGGCCTCGGGTGGGGCACCCTCATCGTCTCCGCCGCCTCCACCACGACCGCCGCGATCGCCTTCCTCGTCGCCCGCCATCTGGCGCGCGAGCGCGTGCAGGCGATGGCGCGCCGCCACCCGCGATTCGAGGCCATCGACCGCGCCATCGCGGACAAGGGCTGGACGGTGGTCGCGCTGCTCCGGCTCAGCCCGGTCGTGCCGTTCAGCCTCTCCAACTACCTCTACGGGCTGACGCCGGTGCGGTTCGTCCCCTACGTCGTGACGAGCTGGGTGGCCATGCTGCCGGGCACCCTCCTCTACGTCTGGCTCGGCGCGGCCGGAGGCGCGGCGGCGGCCGCCGGGCGGGGCGAGGGGCGCAGCCCCTGGGAGTGGGGGCTGCTCGCCGCCGGCCTCGTGGCCACCGTGGTCGTGACCGTGCTCCTCACGCGCGCGGCGCGCCGCGAGCTCGAGAGGATGCGCGTGGAGGGTGCGCGCGGATGAGACGCCGCGCCGCCGTCCTCGCGCTGGGGGCCGCGCTCTGGGCCGGCTGCCACAAGGAGCCGGTGGCCTCCGCCGCCTCCGTGGAGGTGCGCGCATTCCTGGACCACGCGGAGTGGTCGCGGCTGCTGCGCACGTAC
>DATKEG010000064.1:0-10804 GCA_035544515.1 Vicinamibacteria bacterium
TCCGCGCTCATCCTCTTCGAGGAGATGCTCCTCGTGCGCTGGGTGGGCACCGAGCTGCGGGTCTTCGCCTACCTGCAGAACGGCGTGCTGGTGGCGGCGTTCCTGGGTCTGGGCCTGGGCGCCCGCAGCTCGCGCCGGCCCGTCCGCCTGCTCCCCGCCCTGGCCGCCCTCTTCGCGCTCGGCGTGGTCATCCGGGATCCGCTGGGGTGGCAGCTCGCCGAGGCGGTCACGCAGGGACTGGTCGCCTTCCAGGACTCCGTGATCTGGGAAGCGAGCGGAGTCGGCAGGGCGGCCTACCTGCGCGCGCCGCTCGTCTTCTTCGCGGTAGTCCTGAGCCTGGGCGTCCTGGCCGCCGTGGCCCAGGCCTTCGTCCCCCTCGGACAGTGGCTGGGGCGCTGGATCGACGAGCAGCCGCGTCCCATCCCGGCCTACACCGCCAACATCCTCGGCAGCCTCGCCGGGATCGCGCTCTTCGTGGCCGCGACCGTGGCGCGTTGGCCGCCCTGGGCCTGGCTCGCCGTCACCGCGGCCGGGCTCGTGGCGCTCCTGCCCTGGACCACGGACCGCCCGCCCGCGCGCGCCGCGGTCGTGGCGCTGGCGGCGGCGCTGCCGCTCCTGGGCTGGCACGGCCGGGATCCCCTCACCGTCTGGTCTCCGTACCAGAAGCTGGCGGTGTCGCCCTTCGCGCCCGACGGGGAGGTCTGCGGCGAGATCATCAACGTCAACAACGCCGGCTATCAGCTCCTGCTCGACCTCGACCCGGACCGCATGGCCCGCCTCTACCCGCCGGGCCAGGTGCGCTCGTCGCACTACGTCCTGCCCTACGAGCTGGTCGGACCGCGGTCCCGCGTGCTGATCGTGGGCGCGGGCGCCGGCAACGACGCCGCGGCCGCGCTGCGGGCCGGGGCGCGGTCCGTGCAAGCGGTGGAGATCGACCCCGTGATCGTGGACTGGGGCCGGGAGCGCCATCCCAACCGGCCCTACTCCTCGGACCGAGTGACCGTCACGGTGGAGGACGCGCGGGCGTTCTTCCGCAACGACCGCGGCCGCTACGACCTCGTCTGGTTCGGGCTGCTCGACTCCCACACCACGCCCTCCGCCTACTCCAACGTGCGGCTCGACCACTTCGTCTACACGCGGGAGAGCCTCGCCGACATGAAGCGCCTGCTCGCCCCCGGCGGCGTGGTGGTGCTGTTCTTCGAGGCGCAGACCGACTGGATCGCCGGGCGGCTCGCCGGCCTGCTCGCGGAGACCTTCGGCGCGCCGCCCCTGGCCCTGCGGCTGCGTTCCGCCAGCGAGTGTCTCGGCTGGGGCGGGCTGCTCCTCATCGGCGGCGCGGAAGCCGACCTCCTCGCCGTGCGCGAGCGGGCGGCGGCCGTCCCGCGGCTCGGGCGCCTGCTGCAGGCCACGGACGTGAGGGCGGCCGGCACGCGCCTCACCTCCGACGACTGGCCCTACCTCTACCTGCGCGGGCCGAGCCTGCCGCGGTACCACCTCATCGTGGCGGCGTGCAGCGTGGCGCTGGGACTGCTGCTCCGGCGCCGGCTCTTCCGCCCCGGCGAGCCGGTGGACCTGCCGTTGCTGCTGCTCGGCGCCGCCTTCATGCTGCTCGAGGTGACGGGCGTGAGCCGGGCCGCGCTGCTGTTCGGCACCACCTGGACGGTGAACGCCTACGTGGTGGCCGCCATCCTGGGCATGATCCTGCTCGCGAACCTGGTGGCGAGCCGGACCGGCGGCTCCGCCACGCGCTGGGCGCGGGTGGGCCTGGTCCTGAGCCTGGTCGCGCTGGCCGCCCTGCCCACGGCCTGGCTGGCCGCGCTGCCCCTGCCGCTGAGGATCGTGCTCGGCGGGGGGTTCCTCGCCCTGCCCGTGTTCTTCGCGGGCATCGTGTTCGTGACGGCCTGGGCCGCCTCCGCGCGGCGGGACCTGGCGCTCGGCAGCAACCTGCTCGGCGCGCTGGCCGGCGGGGTGGCGAGCCTCCTCTCCATGGTGATCGGCTTCCGGGCGCTCGCGCTGGTGACGCTGCTCGTGTACGGGGCGGCCCTCGCGCTCCTGTCGCGGCGGAGCGCCCCGCCGGCCCCGGTGGCGCCGCAGGGCTGAGCCCATGCCGCGGACGACGGCCCCGAGCGGGCGCGCCCAGGCGCTCCGGCTCCTCGCCGACTGCGCGGTTCTGGCGGCCCTCCTCTGGGGCTATCACCGCGTCCTCCTGCGCTGGCTCGCGGCGAGCGGCGAGCGGCTGGGCGCGATCGACGCGCGACAGGTGGCGCCGCTCCACGCGTCGCTCGAGGCCGAGTGGCACCTGGCCTGGTGGCCGCCCGCCCTCCTGGCCCTCGGGCTGTTCTGGTGGGCGCTGCCGCGGCTGGTCAGGGCCGACGGGCCGCGCCCCCGCCGGTTGCTCGTGGCCGCCACGTCCCTCTTCCTCTTGATCGCCCCGGCCGTGAGCATGATGGACGGCTACCAGGTGCGCGCGGGCGTGCGCGCCCCCGCGCTCGTCAGCGCCTATACCCGTGACTCGCTCGAATACCGCGGCGACGTTCCGGCGGTGGAGCGGGCCGGCGTGGTGGGCTTCCTGCGGAAGTACTCGGAACGGCGGCTCTTCGCGCGGCTGTCCCTGCACACGCGCACGCACCCGCCCGGCGGCGTGCTCTTCCAGTGGGCGGTGAGCCGGCTGTTCGGCCCCGGCCTGTGGCCGGCGGCCCTGGCCACGATCGCGTTCGCCGCCCTCACCGTGCCCCTCGTCTACCTGATCGCCCGGGAGGGCCACGGCCCGGCCGTGGCGCGCGTGGCGGTCGCCCTCTTCCTGGTCACGCCCAACTTCGTGATGTTCACCGCGACGTCCATGGACGGGCCGTTCGCCGTGTTCCCCGCGCTCGCCACCTGGCTGTTCCTGCGCGCGCTGCGCGCGGCGCGGGCGCGGCCGGCCACGGCCGCGCTGGCGGGCGTGGCCGCCGCGGCCGCGTGTTTCATGACCTACGCCGCGCTCTTCCTGGGGCCGCTCCTGCTCGTGCTCGGCCTGCTGGCCGTGCGCGCCGGCTGGACCAGCGCGCGCCGGCTGGCCGCTTCGCTCGCGTGGGGGGGCGCCGGGGCCCTGCTCGTCTACGTCCTGCTGGCCGGGTTGGGTTACGACGCTCCGGCCGCGCTGCGCGCCTCCATGGCGCACGACCAGGAGATGATGGACACCGGCCGCGAGACCGCGTGGAGGCACCTGGCCATCGGCGTGGCGAACCTGGCCGCTTTCCTGATCGGCATCGGCCTGGCCCTCGGCGCGCTCTCCCTGCGCGCGACGGCCGCGTCGATCCTCCGCTTCCGGGCCCGCCAGGCGGATCCCCTCGCCCTCTCCGCCGGCCTCACCGTGCTGGCCATGGCCTTCTCGACCCTGTTCACGCTCGAGGTCGAGCGCGTCTGGCTCTTCCTGGTGCCGCTGGTGGCGGCGGCCGCGGCTCGGCACCTGCACGCGCTCGTCGAGGCGAGCGGCAGCCTGGCCGTGATCAGGACCGCCGGCGCCCTCCAGTGCCTGCAGCTGTTCGCCTTCGAGGCGCTGTTGCGCACGGGATGGTGAGGCCTCCCGGCCGGCCGCGCACGCCCGTTCGTCTTTGCCCCCCGCGGCGGGTATCCTCTCCGGGATGGCGACCGCGCCTTTCGGCTTCCTGAGGGTAGGCGCCGCGTGCCCGCCCGTGCGCGTGGCGGACCCTGAGCACAACGTCGACCAGACGCTGCGTTTCGTGGCCGAGGCGCGCGACCGGGGCGTGCAGGTGCTGGTCCTCCCCGAGCTGGGCCTGGCCGGCTACACCGCCGGCGACCTCTTCTTCAGCCTCGACACGCTGGTGGGCGGCGCGGAGCGGGCGCTGGCGCGGCTCATGCGGGAGACGGCGGGGCACTCGATGGTGATCGCCGCGGGCCTGCCGGTGTCCGCCGACGGGCTCCTCTTCAATTGCGCCGCCGTGATCCAGGCGGGCCGGCTGCTCGGCGTGGTTCCCAAGACGTACCTGCCCGGATACAAGGAGTACTACGAGGAGCGGTGGTTCTCCTCCGCGCGCGAGGCCCGCGCCACGGAGGTGCGGCTGGCCGGCGCCACGGCGCCGCTGGGCACGCGTCTGCTCTTCAGGCTCGGCGAGGAGCCCCGGGTGTCGCTCGCGGTCGAGATCTGCGAGGACCTGTGGGCGCCCGTGCCGCCGAGCAGCCTGCACGCGGTGGCCGGGGCCAGCGTGCTCTTGAACCTCTCGTCTTCGAACGAGCTGGTGGCCAAGGCGGAGTTCCGCCGGGAGCTGGTCAAGCAGCAGTCGGCACGCGCCCTGGCCGGCTACGTCTATGCGAACACCGGCGTGCACGAGTCGACCACGGACGTGGTGTTCGGCGGCCACCTGCTCATCGCGGAGAACGGGACGCTGCTGGCCGAGGGCGAGCGGTTCAAGCGCGCGGGCGACCTCGCCGTCACCGACGTCGACACCGAGCGCCTGGCCGTGGAGCGCGCGCGGCAGACCTCGTTCGCGGACGGCGTGCACGCGCTGGCGGGCGAGTACCGCGTGGCGCCGCTCGTCCCCATGGCCGCGCCGGAGGGCCGGCGGCTCGTCCGGAAGGTGGAGGCGCATCCCTTCGTGCCGGAGGACCCGGCCACGCTCGACGAGCGGTGCCAGGAGATCTTCGACATCCAGACCGCGGGCCTGGCCAAGCGGCTGGAGCACACGACGCTGCGCAAGGTGACGCTCGGGCTCTCGGGCGGGCTCGACTCGACGCTCGCGCTGCTCGTCTGCGTCAAGACCTTCGACCTGCTCGGCCTCCCGCGCGAGGGCATCGTCGCCGTCACCATGCCCGGCTTCGGCACCACGCCGCGCACGCTCGGGCAGGCCCGCGACCTGGCGCGGGCCATGGGCGTCCGCCTGCGCGAGATCGACATCCAGGCCGCTTGCCGCCAGCACATCCAGGACATCGGCCTCGACCCCGAGGACCGCCAGAGCGTGGCCTATCAGAACCTGCAGGCGCGCGAGCGCACGCAGGTGCTCATGGACCTGGCCAACATGGAGGCGGCCATCAACGTGGGGACCTCCGACCTCTCGGAGATGGCGCTCGGGTTCTCCACGTTCGCGGGCGACCACATCTCCATGTACAACGTGAACGGCAGCGTGCCCAAGACCCTGGTCAAGGCGCTCGTACGCTGGGTGGCCGACCATCGGACGACGGGGCCGGAACGCGCGGTCCTCGCCGCCGTCCTCGACACGCCCATCTCGCCCGAGCTCCTCCCCCCGGGGGCGCCGGGCGGCCACCGTACGGAAGACATCGTCGGGCCGTACGAGCTGCACGACTTCTTCCTCTTCTCGCTCCTGCGGCTGGGGGCGGGCCCCCGCAAGATCCTGTTCCTGGCCGCGCACGCCTTCGCGGGGAGATACGACGCCGCCACCGTGCGGAAATGGCTGCGCGTGTTCGTCACCCGGTTCTTCGCGCAGCAGTTCAAGCGCTCGGCTTGTCCGGACGGACCCAAGGTGGGCTCCGTCAGCCTCTCGCCGCGGGGCGACTGGCGCATGCCGAGCGATGCCTCTCCTGCGGCCTGGCTGCGTGAGCTCGACCAGCCCTAAACCGTTGTTCCCAAAGGGAGCAACAGGGGACACAAAGCCGGAAGGCAAGGCCGGTGTACACTCGGCGCGGATGCCTCTGGTACTGATCTGCTCGCAGTCGGACCTGGAGGCCGAGCTGGCCGGGACGCCCCTCTGGCGCGCGGAGGTCGAGCGCCACTCCGCCTCCCGGATGGAGGAGGCGCGGATGCTGGCGGTGGCGGCACGCCCCGACCTGGTGGCCGTGGACCGGGACCTGCCGCGCGCGGTGGAGCTCGTGGCCGCCCTGCGGCAGGATGCCGCCACCCGCCGCGCGTCGATCGTCGTCCTCGCCCGGGCCGACCACGACCCGCTGGAGGTGGAGCTGCTGGAGGCGGGGGCGAACGCGGTGCTCCGCCTGCCCCCGGGCCCCGAGTGGGAGTCCCGGCTGCGCGAGTTGCTGGCGGTACCCGTGCGGCGGCAGGCCCGCCTCGCCGTCCACCTCGAGGTGGAGGGATACCGTTCCGGCGGCGTGCCCGTCGAGGGGTTCGCCCTCGACCTGAGCCAGACCGGCATGCTCCTGGAGGTCCGCGCGCCGCTTCATCCCGGTGACGACCTCGACCTGCGTTTCCACACGCCCGACCGCAACGTGATCGAGGCCCGGGCGCGCGTGGTGCGGCAGGCGGGTGCCGTCCGCTTCGGCGTTCAGTTCGCCGGCCTTGGGTCGGCGGAACGTGAGCGCATTCGCCGCTTCGTCGATGCGGCTCCTCGCGCCTGAACGAGACACCCCGACCCGCGCATCGCCCCATGCCCCTGAACATCCCCGCCCTGCACATCGCGGACATCGAGCTGCCGCCGTCCATGGAACGCCTGCGCGACCTGGCCTACGACCTGTGGTGGAGCTGGTCCCCGCCGGCCACGCGGTTGTTCACCTGGATCGATCCCGACCATTGGCGCCGCTATCACAACCCCGTCGAGCTGCTGATCAACCTCGGCCCGCGCCACTGGGACCGGCTGCTGGCCGACCCGGAGTTCCGCCAGGCGTACGACCAGGTGATCCGGGACCTCGACGCCTACCGGGCGCGCGAGCGCTGGACGGACGCGCACGCGGCCGGGCTGCGCGGGCCCGTGGCCTACTTCTCGATGGAGTTCGGCATCCACGCCTCGCTCGGCATCTACTCGGGCGGCCTGGGCGTCCTCTCCGGCGACCACTGCAAGGCGTCGAGCGACCTCGGCGTACCGCTGGTCGGCGTGGGCCTGCTCTACCGGTCCGGCTACTTTCGCCAGACGGTGGATGTGGACGGGTACCAGCAGCACATCTACCCCGACTACGACTTCGCGCGCCTGCCGGTCCAGCCGGTGCGGGCGCCCGGCGGCGGCGTGCTGACGATCTCGGTGGAGCTGCCGGGCCGCAACGTCCAGGCCGCGGTGTGGAAGGCGCAGGTCGGACGCGTCCCGGTGCTCATGCTGGACACCGACGTGCCGCAGAACGATCCCGCGGACCGGCCCATCACCGGCATCCTGTACGTGCGCGGCCGCGAGATGCGCCTGTGCCAGGAGATCGTCCTCGGGGTCGGGGGCGTGCGCGCGCTGCGCGCGCTCGACATCTTCCCGACCGTGTGGCACATGAACGAGGGCCACGTGGCCTTCCTCGGCCTGGAGCGGGCCCGGGAGATGGTGCAGAACGGGGACGTCGGCCTCTCCGACGCGCTCAAGGCGGTGGCCCGCAACACCGTCTTCACGACGCACACGCCGGTGCCCGCGGGCAACGAGGCCTTCGACCTGCAGCTCGTGCGCCGCGACCTCGACCCCTGGATCGAGGCGGTGGGCTGCGACCCGCAGGCCGCGCTGAGCCAGGGATCGGAGGCGGGCCAGTTCAACCTCACGGCGCTCGCCATCCGCCTGTCGTCCTCGGTGAACGGGGTGAGCCGGCTGCACGGGGAGGTCTCCTCGGACATGTGGCGCCACCTCTGGCCCGAGGCGCCCGAGAGGCCCGTCGGCTACGTCACCAACGGCGTCCACACCCCCACCTGGGTCGGCTCCGAGATGCGCGCGCTCTACGCGCGCCATCTCGACCCGGCCTGGGAAGAGCACATCCTCGACGCGGAGATGTGGTCGAAGGTGGCGGCCGTGCCCGACCCCGAGTTGTGGGCGGCGCATCGCGCGCAGAAGGAGCGGCTCATCCGGTTCGTGCGCGAGCGGCTGCGGCAGCAGGGCGCGCGCCACGGGGCCTCGCCCGACGAGCTGCGCGGAGTGGAGCGCCTGCTCGACACGCGCGCCCTGACCATCAGGTTCGCCCGCCGGTTCGCGACCTACAAGCGCGCGGTGCTGGTCCTCTCCGACCTCGAACGGCTGCGGCGCATCCTGTCCGACCCCGACCGGCCCGTGCAGATGCTCTTCGCGGGCAAGGCCCACCCCGCCGACCGCGAAGGGCAGGAGGTCATCCGGCGCCTGTTCCTGCTCACCCAGCGCGACTTCCGCGGCCAGATCGTGTTCATCGAGGACTACGACATGGAGGTCGGCCGCATGCTGGTCCAGGGCTGCGACGTGTGGCTCAACACGCCGCGGCGGCCGCAGGAGGCCAGCGGCACCAGCGGGCAGAAGTCGCCCATAAACGGCGGCGTCAACCTCAGCATCCCGGACGGCTGGTGGGCGGAGGGCTACCGCGGCGACAACGGCTGGATCATCGGCGACGAGAAGGGCGGCGACGCGGCCGTCCAGGACGCCGCCGACGCGGCCGCGCTCTACCGGCGGCTCGAGGAGGAGGTGGTGCCGGCCTTCTACGAGAAGGACGCCGACGGACTGCGCCACCGCTGGATCCGCATGATGAAGGCCTCGATCGAGTCCGTGGTGCCGCGCTTCAGCGCGCACCGTATGGTGCGCGACTACGTCGAGAAGAGCTACCTCCCCGCCGCCGAACGCCGCGGCTAGACGCGGCTAGTCCACCCCCGCCAGGCGGCGGGCGTCGAGGAGCGGCTGGTAGAGGCGCGTCCGTTCCGTCATCGCGCTCAGCAGCGGGCTCTCCACCGCGGCGGCGTCGCGCGGGTTGACCACCAGGTCGGCCTGGGCGGCGAAGGCCTGCGTTCCGTCTCCGGTCTTGTACGCGTCGCCCACGAGGACGAGGAAGATGCGGCGGCGCGCGGCCGGAGCGAGCCGGGTGACGCGCTGGAGCAGCGTCTCCTGCCGGCCGGGGACCGTGGCCGTGCCGGTGGCGATCACCACGTCGAACACGCCGTCCTCCAGCAGCCGGCCGCCCTCGTCCGGGGTGTCGAGCATCTCCGCCGTATAGCCCAGGCGCGTGAGCGGCTGCACCAGCGCGCCGGCGAGGCTTCGGTCCGCCAGCGCGACCAGCACCTTGCGGCCGTGGCCCGCGTCCTTCTGGGCGATCTCCCGCCGGTGCTGCGCGAGGGCGGCGTTGCGACCCTCGTCGCGCGGTGTCTCCGTCGGCGGAGGAGCGGGCGCGGGGGCGGGCGGCGCGGAGGCCGCGGGGGCGGGCGCCGCTCCGGGCGCGCCGGCGGTCCGGCCGGGGAAGCGAACCGTCGTCTGGCACTTCGGGCACTTCACCGCAAAGGGCCGCTCGGGCGCCCGCGCGTCGTCCACGATGATCTTGTTCGCGCACTGCGGGCAGGCGGCCTGCACCATTACCTCTCGATGAGCCCGTCGAGCTCGGACGCCGGCGCGGGAGCCGGCGGTCGCGCCGGGGCGCCCGGCTCCTTCGGCGCCGGGCGCGCCGCGGCATCGTGTCCGGCATGGGTGTCGAGCCTGAGCTGCAGGTTCGTGCGGTTGGTCGAGTAGGAGAGGCCCGTCTCGCGGTCGATCTGCCCCGCGTTGATCAGCCGCTCGAGCTCCGAGTCGAACGTCTGCATGCCCTCGAGCGCGCCGTCCGCCATGGCGTCGAGCAGGCTCTTGCCCTCGCGTTCGCCCTCCTGGACGTATTCGCGCGTGCGCGAGCTGGAGCGCATGATCTCGCAGAGCGCCATGCGGCCGCCGCCCTGGCGCGGCACGAGTCGCTGGCTGACCACCCACTTGAACGCCTGCGCGAAGCGGGTGCGGATCTGCCGCTCCTCGTTCTTCGGGAACACGCCCACGATGCGGTCCACGGTCTTGGCCGCGTCGATGGTGTGCAGGGTCGAGAGCACGAGGTGCCCGGTCTCGGAGGCCTCGAGCGCGATGGAGATCGTCTCCACGTCGCGCATCTCGCCCACCAGGATCACCTTGGGAGCCTGCCGCAGCGCGGCGCGCAGGGCCAGGGCGAAGGTCTGGGTGTCGGCTCCGACCTCGCGCTGGTTCACCGTGGCCACGCTGTGCGGGTGCAGGTACTCGATCGGGTCCTCGATCGTGATGATGTGGATCGGCTTCTCGCGGTTCAGCTTGTTGATGATGGCGGCGAGGGTGGTGGACTTGCCCGAGCCGGTGGGCCCGGTCACGAGCACGATGCCGTTGCGCTCCGCCGCGATCTCGTTCACCTGGGCCGGCAGCCCGAGCTCCTCGACGGTGGGGACGGTATTCGGGATCACGCGCAGGACGATGGAGTAGCTGCCGCGCTGGGAGAACACGTTGACCCGGAAGCGGGTGCGGCGGGCCAGGCTGTAGGAGAGGTCCACGGACCCCGTCTTCACCAGCTTCTCCGCGAGGTCTCGCTTGCCGGCCAGGAGGCGCAACACGATCAGCTCGGTCTGGTAGGGCATCAGCCGCTCCAGACCCGCGAACGCGACCGGACGCAGCTCCCCGTCCACCTCGACCTGCGGCGGCCGGCCGACCGAGAGGTTCAGGTCGGAGATGCCGGGAGCGGCGTCGAGCATGCTCACGAGCATCGGATCGAGGTCGAAATAGCCCATGGATCCCCCTCGAACCCGCCGATCATAACATCGCGGCGTCCGCGCGGCGCGCGCGGTACACGCCGTTGTACGCGCCGCCGCCGCATCCGACGCTCATCGCCTCCTCAGCCACAAACCAGCCGCAACCATCGATCACCCCGCCGCCACGCCTCGTCTCATCGCGTGAGGCGTGGCGCGTGGCGCCACCGTCCGAACGAGGAGGCGTGGTCATGGGAAGCAGCGGGCGGCGCTGGGCTCGGGTGGGGCTTGCCGTCCTGGTGGCGCTCGGGGCCCGGCCGCTGGGCGCGGGCCCGCTGGGGTAGCGGCGGGAGTTCGGGATGGCGCTGGGGCGGGTCGTCGCCCATGAGCTGGTCCATGCGCTCGCGCCCCAGCGGCCTCACGTGAAGGGCGGCCTGATGGCCGAGCGCATGGGCCGCGCACTCCTCCTGGCCCCCGACCTCG
>DATKEG010000065.1:0-13728 GCA_035544515.1 Vicinamibacteria bacterium
CGCGCCGCCGGCGGGGACCGCGCCACCCGGGCCGGCCGCGCAGGCGTTGGGCCAGGTCGTGCGCCATCGGTACGGCGCGCAGCTCGCGCCCGCGGACCTCGCCCTGATCGACAAGGCCATCGAGGGAAACCTCCAGGCGGCGGAGCGGCTCAAGAACGCGATGGCGCTGGGCAACGCGGACGAGCCGGTCACGGTCTTCGAGGCGCGCCCGCGCGTCCCCGCCCGTGGCTGAGCCGGGCGCCGACGTCGTCTTCGCGTCCGTGCGCGAGCTGGGCGTCCTTTTGCGCAAGCGGGAGATCTCCTCCCTGGAGCTGACGCGCGCGTACCTCGATCGGCTGGAGACGATCGGGCCGAAGCTCGGCGCCGTGGCCACGCTCACGCCCGAGCTGGCCCTGGCGCAGGCGAGGAAGGCCGACGAGGAGCTGGCCAACCGCCGCGACCGGGGTCCGCTGCACGGGATACCGTACGGCGCGAAGGACCTCCTGGCCACCCGCGGCATCCCCACGACGTGGGGCGCGGAGCCGCTGCGCGCCCAGGTCTTCGACTACGACGCCACCGCCGTCGAGCGCTTGCGCGAGGCGGGCGCGGTGCTCGTGGCCAAGCTGGCCATGGTCGAGCTGGCCGGGGGCATGGGCTACAACAACCCCGACGCGAGCTGGACCGGTCCCGGGCGCACGCCCTGGAACCCCGATTACTGGAGCGGTGGCTCGTCGAGCGGATCGGGCGCGGCCACCGCGGCGGGCCTGGTCGCGTTCGCCATCGGCTCCGAGACCTCCGGCTCGATCCTCACGCCCGCGACCCTGTGCGGCCTGTCCGGCCTGCGCCCCACGTATGGGCTCGTCTCGCGCCACGGAGCCATGGCGCTGTGCTGGACGCTGGACAAGCTCGGGCCGATGTGCCGCTCGGCCGACGACTGCGGCCTCGTCCTTTCCGCGATCGCCGGACACGACCCGCGCGATCCCACGACGGTCCGGGAGCCCTTCACGTACGCGCCGGCGGAGCCTGCGCGCGGGAAGTGGCGGATCGGCGTGTTGCGCCACGCGTCCGCGGGAGCGCAGCCCGAGGTCGTGGCCAGCTTCGAGCGATCGCTGGAGGTCCTGGGGCGGTTCTGCACCCTGGAGAGGGAGGTCGAGTTCCCGGACCTGCCCTGGGGTCCCGCCGTCGGCATCATCGTGGACGCGGAGGGAGCGAGCGCCTTCCGCGACTTCATCGAGAGCGGCGGCACGCGAAGGCTCCGCGCGGCGGCGGACCGCGTGGGCGCCTACTCCGCGATCATGACCCTGGCCGTCGACTACCTGCAGGCCATGCGCGCGCGCGTGCCCATGCGCCGCGCGCTCGACGCCCTGCTCTCGCGCTACGACGCCGTGGTGGCGCCGACGCGCACGCGCGTCACCTTCCCCATCGGCCACGACTTCGACAAGCCGCCGGGACCCGTGCCCGCGCCCCCTCCGACGCCGGCGCCGGGCACGGCGCGGCCCCCGAGCGCGCCCGCGACGATTCCCGCGGGCAACCTGGCGGGCCTGCCCGCGGTGTGCGTTCCGAACGGCATCGGCGCCGAGGGCATCCCGACGTCCCTGCAGCTCCTGGGCCGCGCGTTCTCGGAAGCCACGCTGCTGGCCATCGCGAACCGGTACCAGCAGGCCACGGACTGGCACAAGAGGCGTCCACCGGCCGCGCGGGCCTGAACCCGATGTCCTGGAAACCCGCGCTCTGGGCCTCGGCCGTGCCCCGCCATCCCGGCAAGCGCAAGCCGAACCACTATGCCGAGATGGCCGCCGCGGCCTGGCGCAACCGCGACCAGCTCCCGTACGCCTGGCGGATCCTCCGCCGCGGCGTGTGCGACGGGTGCGCGCTGGGGACGGCCGGGTTGCGCGACTGGACGCTGGAGGGCGTGCACCTGTGCATGGTCCGGCTGGAGCTGATGCGCCTCAACACGGCGCCCCCGCTCGACCCGGGCCTGCTCCAGGACGTTTCACGCGTGGCCGGGCTGCGCTCGGCCGACCTGCGGGCGCTGGGCCGCCTGCCCGAGCCGATGATCCGGAGGGCGGGGGAGAAGGGCTTCCGGGTCGTCTCCTGGGACGAGGCGTACGAGGCGGCCGCCTCCGCCATCGCGCGGACGCGCCCGGAGCGCTTCGCCGCCTACCTCACCTCGCGCGGCATCCTGAACGAGCACTACTACGCCGCGCAGAAGGCCGTGCGCGCGATGGGCTCGAGCAACGTGGACAACTCGGCGCGCCTGTGCCACGCCGCCTCCACCGTGGCCATGAAGCGGAGCCTGGGCCACGGCGCATCCACCTGCTCGTACGCCGACTGGATCGGCAGCGACCTCATCGTGTTCTTCGGCTCGAACACGCCGAACAACCAGCCGGTCACCATGAAATACCTCTACCATGCCCGCCGCGGCGGGACGAAGGTGGCGGTCGTGAACCCCTACTTCGAGCCGGGGCTGGAGAGCTACTGGGTCCCCTCGGTGGTCGAGTCGGCGCTGTTCGGCACGCGGTTCGCGGACGAGTGGTTCCCCGTGGACACGGGCGGCGACCTGGCCTTCCTCGCCGGCGTGTTCAAGGTCCTGCTGGCCGAAGGCTGGATGGACCGGGCCTTCGTCGCCGAGCGCACGGCCGGCCTCCCGGAGGCCCGCGCGGCGGTCGAGGCCCAGGACTTCGCCCGGCTCGAGCGGGAGAGCGGGACGACGCGGCAGGAGATGGCGCGCTTCGCCCGGATGCTGGCCGAGGCCCGCCGCGGCATCTTCGTCTGGTCCATGGGGCTCACGCAGCACGCGCACGGGGTGGCGACGGTCCAGGCCCTGGTCAACGTCGCGCTGGCCCGCGGCTGGGTGGGCCGCGCGAAGTCCGGGCTCATGCCGATCCGCGGGCATTCCGGCGTGCAGGGCGGAGCGGAGGTCGGCTGCGCGCCGGGGCTGGAGGTGGAGCCGCGCCGGACCTTCACGCGGGTCTGGGGATTCCCCGTCCCGCCGGACGACGGGCTCACCGCCGCCGAGATGGTGGACGCCGCGTATCGCGGCCGGCTCGACGTCTTCTGGACGGTGGGCGGGAACTTCCTGGAGACGCTGCCCGACCCGCCCGCGGTGGCGCGCGCGCTCGGCGCGGTGGGCACGCGCATCCACCAGGACATCGTGCTGGGCTCGATGATGCTGCTGCCGCCGCGCGAGACCGTCGTCCTCTTCCCGGCCACCACCCGTTACGAGTCGCCCGGCGGAGGCACGGAGACCTCCACCGAGCGCCGCATCATCTTCTCTCCCGAGATCCCCGGCCGCCGGATCGGCTCCGCGAAGCCGGAATGGGAGGTCTTCGGCGAGGTGGCGGCCCGGGTCAGGCCGGAGCGCGCGGCCGCCGTCCGCTTCGCGTCCTCGCAGGCGATCCGCGACGAGATCGCGCGGGCGGTGCCGCTCTACGCCGGCCTCGAGCGCCTGCGGAAGGAGGGCGACCAGTGGCAGTGGGGCGGGCCCCTCCTCTACGAGGACGGCGTGTTCGCGACGCCGGACGGCAAGGCGCACTTCACCGCCATCGCGTCGTCCGAGAGGCGTGCGCGCGACGGAGCCTTCTACGTCTCCACGCGGCGCGGAAAGCAGTTCAACTCGATGGTGCAGCGCGAGCGCGACCCGCTGACCGGGGCGAAGCGGGACGACGTGCTCGTCTCGCCGGAGGACGCGGAGCGGCTCGGCCTCGAGGACGGAGATGCCGTCCGCCTGCGCTCGGGGGTGGGGACGTTCACCGGCCGCGCGCGCCTCGACCGCATCAAGGCGGGCAACCTGGAGGTGCACTGGCCGGAGGGCAACTGCCTGCTCTCACGCGAGGAGATCGACCTCCTCTCGCGCGAGCCGGACTACAACGCCGTGGTGACCCTGGAGAAGGCCTGAGGAATAATCGGGCACGTCGGGGGCGAAGGAGGGCGGACATGACCACGGCCACGGACGGCTCCTACCGGGATCGCATCCTCGGGCTCCTCGGGGAGCGCAACCCCGTCCTCAGCCTGCCCGCGACCGCGGCCCGGGTGGAGGCCCTGGCGCGTCGCCTGGGCGAAGCGGGGCTGGCGAGGAGCTACGGCCCCGGCAAATGGACGGGCAAGCAGATCCTGGCGCACCTGGCCGACGCCGAAGTGGCGATCGGCTTCCGCGTTCGCCAGGTGCTCGCGCAGGACGACCACCACATCCAGCCCTTCGACGAGGCCTCCTGGGCGCGGCGGTACGAGGACGTGGACCACGAGGCGGCGCTGGCGTCGTTCCTGGCCGTGCGGCGCTGGAACCTGTCGCTCCTCCGGACGCTGGGGCCCGCCGAGCTCGATCGCGAAGCGTTCCATCCCGAGCGCGGAGCGGAGACGCTGGGCACGATCGTGCGCCTGCTCGCCGGCCACGACTTCAACCACCTGGCCCAGCTCGAGCGGCTCTGAAGGCCGGCGGCGCGGCTACCAGGAGCGGGCGGCGCGGCCGTCGGCCGGGACGATCCGCCGGAGAGCGGCTCTCTCGCCCACCAGGCGCACGCCGACGTCGTAGCGGCTCGCCGGCGACGTGGTCGCGGGCGTGACGCGCACGACCTCGCCGCGCAGGCTCAGCGCGGGCGCGCCGGGCGGGCGCATGGTGAGGCCGACCTGGCTGCCCAGAGGCAGCGCCTGGCGCAGGCTCACCAAAAGGCCGTCCTCGGACACGTTGCACAGCACCGCCCGGCGGGCGCGGGCCCCCGCCGGCGCGATGGTCAGCGGCTGGCGGATGGGCACGCGTCGATGGTGCCGCCTCTCTCGTCCCACGAGCGTGACGCGGTTCTTGCCGTCGGCCTTGGCCCGGTAGAGCGCCTCGTCCGCCCGTCGGATGAGCTCCTCGGCAGTGCCCGCGTCCTCGGGATAGCCGGCCACGCCGGCCGAGAGCGTGACCGCCGGACCGCTCCGCCGCCGGCCGAAATCCGCGGCGACGCGGCGGCGGATGCGGTCGGCCACCACCGCGGCGCCCGTACGCGAGGTCTCCGGCAGGATGATCGCGAACTCCTCGCCCCCGTAACGGGCCGCGATGTCGATCTCGCGCAGGCTCTCCCCGAGGAGCGCGGCGGCCCGGACGAGCACCCGGTCGCCCTCGAGGTGGCCTCGCGTGTCGTTGATGTTCTTGAAGTCGTCGAGGTCCACCATGACCAGCGACAGGAGCAGGTCGTGGCGGCGCGCGCGCAGGATCTCGCGCCTGAGGGCCTGCAGGAAGAAGCCGTGGTTGTAGAGCCCGGTGAGCGCGTCGGTGGCCGCCGACCGCGCGGTGCGTTCGAAGGCCGAGATCTCGATGACCTTGGGGTTCTTCAGCTCGTGGTTGACGTTGACGAAGTAGTCGAGGATGGCCACCCGCAGGCCCACGTCGCGCCCCAGGACCGTGCGCAGCGCCTGGCGATGTGCGCGGATCCGCCGCCAGTGCCGCTGGGCCCGGGGCTCGGAGAAGTCGAGGTGGGTGAGGATCGAGAGGACCGACGAATACAGCGGCTGGCCGTCCCCGCCTCTCCGATCGAAGTCGTCGAGGAGCCCTTCTTCGCGGGCGGGTTCCGCCTCGAGGAGCTGGAGCAGCGACTGGCGGAATCCCACGTCCTTGGCGGGCACCTTCACCTGTTCCCCTATCGTGTGAGCCGTCGGCTTGCGAGGAACGAAGAGGTTATGATACCGCCAGGATCGTTGTCCAGCCAGGAATGCCCATGCTCCCGACCATCGCCGCCGTCGTGGCGCTCGCCGCCGCGTTGCCCGCGGGCCCGCCGGGAGACGTGTACTTCGAGCAGACCGTCGTGTCATCCACCGACGGCCGGCCGACCGGCCCCGGCGTGTCGTCGCGGGTGTGGCACGCCGCGGGCGGACGCATGCGCATGGAGGCCGGCGGAGGCGAGGACGGAGCCGCCCTCATCCTGCGCCTGGCCGAGGGAAAGGCCTGGCGTCTCGACCCCGAGCGCCAGATCGCGACGGTGCTCGACGTGGCGCGGCTGCGCGAGCGCTCGCGCATGGACCTCGGCCTGGCCGGCCAGCTCATGGGCGTGGAGGAGACGCCGCGCCTCTCCGAGCTGCGCGAGCCGAAGGTGGTCGCCGGCTTCAGGTGCACGGGCTTCCGGCTGCGGGCGGGAGCGGCGGTCATGGACCTGTACCTCACGCGCGAGCTTCCGCTGGGCATGGAGGCCTTCGCCGACTTCCTGGAGTGGTCGGGGGCGAGCGAGGCGCTCGGTCCGCTCCTGCAGGAGATCCGCGCCCTGCGGGGCTTCCCCCTGCAGACGCGCTCGCGCGTGAGCGTGCTGGGCGAGGTGCACGAGACCGTGTCCACGGTCACGCGCGTCCGGCTCGGCGCGCCGCCACCGGGCCTGTTCGAGCCGCCACCGGGCTACCGGGTCGTGGTCGAGGCACCCGCCGCCGGGGAATGAGGAGCAGACAATGGGCATCATCCTGGCCATCGTGTTCAATGCCGTCGGCCTCTGGGCGACCACGTTCGTGCCGGGCATCGCGTTCCGGGGCAGCCTGCTGACGCTCGTGATGGGAGGGGCCATCCTGGGGCTCTTCAACCTCGTGGTCCGGCCCCTGGCCCTGCTGATCTCCCTGCCCCTGCTGATCGTGACGCTGGGCCTGTTCTACTTCGTGCTGAACGGGATCCTGCTCTGGCTCGTCTCGCTGCTCATCCCGGGCTACGCGGTGGGGGGGCTCGTCCCCGGTATCCTGGGCGCGCTCGTCCTGACGCTCGTCAACTGGATCCTGGGAGCGCTGTTCGGGCGCCAGTGACGAAACCCCTGGCCACTTCAAGGGCGAGGGACGTCAGGGAAAGAGGGAAGAGGCCGCCCAGCCGTTCCCGGCGCGCTCGTAGACGGTGCGGTGATGCAACCGGTGCTCGCCCGCCTGCCAGTGCTCGATCCGCGAGGGCACCAGCCGGTAGCCGCCCCAGAACGGCGGGCGCGGCACCGAGCCGGGGAACCGCGCGTCCGCTTCCGCGTAGCGGGCGCCGAGCTCGTCACGCGAGGCGAGCGGCTCGCTTTGCCTCGAGGCCCAGGCCGCGAGCTGGCTTTCGCGCGGCCGTGTCGCGAAATAGGCGTCCGACTCCGCCTGGGTGAGCCGCTCGGTCGGCCCTTCCGCGCGCACCTGTACCCCGAGCGTGGGCCAGTAGAAACACAGCGCGGCCCGCGGCTCGCCGTGTAGCTCGCGCGCCTTGCGGCTCTCGTAGTTGGTGAAGAAGACGAGGCCGCGCTCGTCGCTGCCCTTGCACAGGACGATCCGGACGGCGGGGGCGCCCGACGCGCCGACCGTGGCCAGCGCCGCGGCGGTCGCATCCGTTGCCTCCCGGGCGGCGGCGCGGGCGAACAGCTCACGAAAGAGGTCCAGCGGGTCGGCGAAGGGTGCGGTCATCCGCCACGGATGGTACGACAGCCGGGGCCGGATCCGCCGGGCGCTCGGCCTCCTTCACCGACGCCGACGTGGGGGCCGCGGCGTACCCGACCGCTCAGGCGACGGAACCGGCGGGCCGCTCGGTGCCGATCACCCGGTCGCGGCCGCGGCGCTTGGCGGCGTAGAGCGCGGCGTCGGCGCGCGCGCGCAGCAGCTCCGCGGTGGCGTCCTCCTCGCCCAGCGTGGTGCCCACTCCCACCGAGACGGTCATGGCTTCGCCGGCGTCGCCCGCCGATGCGCTCACCAGCGCGCGGATCCGCTCCCCCAGGGTCACCCCGGCCGCGGCCGTCGTGTCCGGCGCGAGCAGCGCGAACTCGTCGCCGCCCCAGCGCGCGGCCAGGTCCGTGCTCCTCGCCGTGTCCCGGAGCGCGGTCGCGACCCGGACGAGGGCCCGGTCGCCGGACAGGTGGCCGCCGCGATCGTTGATCGCCTTGAGGCCGTCCACGTCGATGAAGAGCAGCGAGAGGGGATGGCGGTACCGTCGCGCCCGCGCGGTCTCCTCGACCAGCCGCTCCTCGAACGCGCGCGTGTTGCGCAGGCCGGTGAGGGGATCCGTCTGGGCCAGGGCCAGCAGCCGGTCGGCCTGACGGCCCAGCACGTAACCGAAGACCAGGAACACCGACAAGGTCGAGAGGGTCACGTACGTGAAGGCGGCGGGGTCGGCCGCGAGCACGTCGCGGACCCGTTCCGGCCACGCGCGGTCGATGGCGGCGCCGCGCACCAGGAGCAAGCCCAGGGGCGCCCCGGTCGACAGGAGAGCGGCCGCCGCCGCATACAGCCACCGTCGTGGCCAGGGCCGGCTAGCGTGGAGCCTCACGCCCCGGCCCCTCCCCGGGGCGGTGCGCCGGAAGGACGACGGCCTCGAGGAACGCCGGCAGGTCGGGCCAGGCGCGGCCGTCCTCGGCCAGGACCGGAGCGCTTCCGCCACGGGACAGGTCGAACAGATGAAGCGCGCCTTCGCAACGGTGGATCGGGACGAGGTGGGCCGGCCAGGGCGGGCGCGACTCCTCCAGCCGCCGGCGGACGGTCAAGAGGTCGGGCACCAGCTCGATGTCGTGCACCATCAACCGGCGTCCGCCGAACACCTCGTGCTTGTCGTAGAGGATCCCGCCGCCCACGTGCGCGAGCAGGGTCCGGAACTCGGCCGGAAGGCGTTTTCCCAGCCCCTCCTCGAGCACCTCGAGGTCGCGCTCGGAGCAGCGCTGGGTCAGGTGCAGCGCGGCGTCGCGCTGCAGCACGGCCATGGCCTCGTCCATCGTCATCGGCCTCAGCGCCGCTCGAGGTTGAAGTTCATGGTGACCACGAGCATGAACTCGCAGGGGACGCCGTTGAGCAGCAGCGGCTGGTAGCGCCACTGGCGGACCGCGTCGAGCGCGGCCTGCTCGAAGAGCGGGTTGCCGCTCACGAAGCGGGCCGACTTCACGCGGCCGTTCACGTCCACGTGCGCGTCCACCACCGCGTGGCCGGAGATGCCGCTCTGCACGGCCAGCTCGGGGTAGGCGGGGGCCACGCCCTGCACGCGCTTCGGCGCGACGAGCTTGCCGCCGATACGCACCACCGGCGCGGGCGGCGGCGCGGGTGCCTCTCGCGGCAGCCCGCCCACGATCCCACCGATGACACCGCCCGGCACTCCCCCCTCCACGCCGCCGGGGACGCCACCCTCCACGCCGAAGTCGAGCGAGGGTTCCTGGGTCAGGCGGTCCGGTATCTCGATGGGAGCCGTGAAGCGCCCGGGTTGAGGCGGGCGGACCAGGGCCGGCGCCTTCGCGCGCGCGCTGGTGGACGACGCCGCGGGCGGGGGCGGGGGAGGGGGCGGGGGCGGCGCGGCGCCCGCGGGGGTCACGAAGAACGCGCGGAGCGCGCGGTCGGCCGCCGGCGGGATCTCGTCCGAGAGCAGCGGCACGAGCACAACGACCGCGAGCAGGATCCCGTGGATGAGCAACGAGCCGAGCGCGGTGAGGCTGCGGCCACGGGCGACCGATTCGCTCCCGGTGAGGGCCAGGCTCGTGAAGCGGAACGTGGCCGGCGGCACGGCCGCGCGTGGGCGGACTTCGACCAGGAGCGGGGTGGCGAGAGCGGGCTGGGCCATGGCTTCCTCCGGGATCCACACGAACAATCGGCGTGCCAGCACAGGCGCGGCGCAACCTCCTTTGATCGGCGGACATGCGGCGAAGCGTGCGGGCGTGGGCGCGAAGGATTTGCGTGCATGGGCGCAGTCCCGGCGAACCTTGCGCGCAGGATACCGCTTTTCGCGGCCGAAAACGAGGAAATCCCCGTCGGAAGCGGGCACCGTGCTTGCACCACCGGCCCGCGGCACGCGATCCGAGTGTCATGGAGACCGCATGAACCGTCCCCTCTTCGCCGACGTCGACTTCCAGCGCGCGCCGTTCCTCGTCATCTGGGAGACGACACAGGCCTGCGCCCTGGCCTGCCGTCACTGCCGTGCCTCGGCGCGGCCCTGGCGCGATCCGCTCGAGCTGACCACGGTCGAGGGCCGGGCGCTCATCGAGCAGGTGGCGAAGATGGGCACCCCCCTGCTCGTGCTCAGCGGCGGCGATCCCGTGAACCGTCCCGACCTGTTCGAGCTGGTGCGGCACGCGAAACGGGCCGGCCTGCGCGTGGCCACCATCCCCGCCGCCACCGCCGACCTCACCGAGGATCTGGTGGTCGCGCTGCGGGACGCCGGCCTCGACCAGATGGCGCTGAGCCTGGACTTCCCGCGCGCCGAGCTGCACGACACGTTCCGCGGCGTGCCCGGCGCGTTCGCGAAGACCATGCAGGCCGCGGGCTGGGCGCGCGCCGCGGGCCTGCCCCTGCAGATCAACACCACCGTCTGCGGCGACACCGCGCCCTACCTCGGGGAGATGGCCGAGCTCGTGGAGCGGCTGGGGGTCGTGTTCTGGGAGGTGTTCTTCCTGGTGCCCACCGGGCGCGGGAGCGCGCTCGGAGGCCTGGCCCCCGAGGACTGCGAGCGCCTCTTCGACTTCATCTACCGGACGCAGAAGAAGGGCGGCTTCGTGGTGAAGGTGACCGAGGCGCCTCACTACCGCCGGCACGTGGCGCAGCGGGAGCGTCGGCTCGGCGGCGAGCACGGGCGGCCGCGCTCGGCGGTGCCCATGCCCGCCCTGCTCACCCGGTCGGAGGGGCCCGGCCACACCGTGGGCCTGGCGCCGCGCGGCGTGAACGCGGGCAGCGGGTTCCTCTTCGTCTCGCACGTGGGCGACATCTACCCGAGCGGGTTCCTGCCCCTGCGCGCGGGCAACGTCCGCGCCACGCGCCTCGAGGACGCCTACCGCGACTCGGAGCTGTTCCGCGGCCTGCGCGCGCCGGACCGGCTCAAGGGCCGTTGCGGCCGCTGCGAGTACCGCTTCATCTGCGGCGGCTCCCGCTCGCGCGCGTTCGCCATGACCGGGGATCACCTGGAGACGGATCCCTGGTGCACCTACCAGCCGGCGGCCGCGGCCCACGCCGCCCTGTGACGGAGGGACGCGCATGAGATCCGGGTGGGACGTGCTGGCGGACGCGCTGGCCTCGCTCAAGCTGGCCGTGGCCACCATGAGCGCGCTCGGCGTGGCCTGCATCGTGGCGACCTTCTACGAGGCGCAGCACGGCACCGCGGCCGCACAGCGGGTGTTCTACCGGAGCCCGTGGTTCAACTTCCTGCTCGCGCTGCTGGCCGTGAACGTGTTGTGGTCCGTGGTCAAGCGCTATCCCTGGGACCGCCACCACACGGGCTTCGTGCTCGCCCATGCGGGCATCCTGCTCATCCTCGGCGGCTCGGTGTATTCGCTGCACGCCGGCCTCGACGGCCGCCTGGCTCTGGTCGAGGGCGAGACCGGCGATCGCGTCTCCCTGTCGCGCGAGTCGCTGCGCGTGAGGCTGCCCGACGGCGTGGAGGCGGAGGTGGGCGTCGCGTTCCACGACCGCGCGCCGTCGCCCGGCGCGCGCCTGCCGCTGCCCGGCACGGGCGCCGCGCTGGTGATCGAGGAGTACCGGGCCCACGTGCGCGTCAGCGAGACGCTGGGGGAGGGCGAGGACGAGACGGCGCCCCTGGGCCCCGCGCTCCACTTCACGCTGGCCACGCCCTTCCTGACGCAGGACGGCTGGCTCATGGCCGGCGACCCCGAGCGCCGCCGGGCGAGTTTCGGACCGGTGGTGCTCAGCTTCCACCAGGCCGCGCCGCGCGCGGACACCCACGTCGCGCCCCCGGCCACGGGTAGCGGGCTCGCCTTCCTGCTCATGCCCGACGGCGGCCTGCGCTACACCCTGGACGCGCACGGCGCGCCGCCCTCCTCCGGCGCCGTCGAGGTGGGCCGGCCCATCCAGACGCCGTGGATGCAGATGACCGTCACCGTGGACCGGCTGCTGCGCCGGGCGGCCATGCGGCGCGTGGTGATCCGCGCGGCGCCGCCCGCGCGCGAGGAGGAGCGTCGGCCCGCGGTGCGCGTGCGGCTCGAAGGGGCCGGTCCGAGCCAGGCGGAATGGCTGGCCTGGGGCGAGTCGCGCCCGGTGCGCGCGGGCGGAGGGCGCGCCCAGCTCGCCTACGTGCCGGCCGAGGTGGCGCTGCCCTTCCGGTTCACGCTGCTCCGGTTCAAGTCCGAGAAGTACCCCGGCTCGGCCATGCCGGCCACCTACGAGAGCCGCGTGCGCGTGGACGATCCGGAGGCGGGCGCGTCGGAGTACCTGATCTCCATGAACAACCCGCTCCGCCACCGCGGCTACATCTTCTTCCAGTCCTCGTTCGCCGAGGGGGCGCGCATGACGTCCGTCTTCTCGGTGGTGCGCTCGCCCGGCCTGCCCGTCGTCTACCTCGGCACCGCGCTGCTCAGCGTCGGTGTGCTTTGGATGTTCTACGTGAAGCCGCGCCTGGCGAAGCGGCAGGGACGTCGCGCGCTGCGTGAACGGCGGTTGGGGACGGCGCGGTATGCCCTTTGATGGGCATCCTACGAAGACGCACGGATCCGGAGGAATGATGCGCACGCTCCTTGGCCTGGCCCTCGCTCTCGCCGCCGTGGCACCCGCGGCCGCGGACCCGGACCTCTCGCCGCTTCGCACGCTGGCCATCCAGGACGGCGGGCGCAACAAGCCGCTCGACACGTTCGCCCGCGAGACCGCCCGCCGCGTTTCCGGCGCGCGCGCCTTCACCGGCGGCGAGCAGATCGCCTCGCTCGACCCGGCGGAGTGGGTGATCTCGCTCGTCTCGGATCCGCGGCGCTGGGAGGCCGAGCCGATGTTCCGCGTCACGCACGCCGCGCTGCGCGAGAGGATCGGCCTGCCCGCGGGCCAGGACCGCTTCACCTTCCAGGAGCTGGTCGGCCACGAGCCGTTCCTCGAAGCGGCCGAAGAGGTTCGGGAGCGGATGCGGATCGACCCCGACGCTCGCCTCGACCCTGTCGAGCAGGAGGTCGCGGGCCTCTACGGCACCCTCTCCACCGTCGCGGGCATCTTCTCCGGCGAGGCGCTGCGGATGGTGCCGGCCCCGGCGGCCGAGGACGGCGCCTGGCTCACGGTCGCGGAGCTCGGGAAGGTGGAGGGGCCGGCGGGGGCCACCCTGAGGCAGCGCGTGGGGGACCTGGCGGTGGCCTCGCGGCAGGGGGACCGGCCGGCGCTGGCCGCGGCGGCCCGCGCGCTGTCGCTCACGCTGCGCGAGCTCGCCCCCGCCGCCTATCCGTCGGCCGCCGCGCTCGAGCGCGAGGTGCTCTACAACCGGCTCAAGCCGTTCCGGCTTTCCTGGATCCTGTACCTGGCCGGTTTCCTCGCCCTCCTGGCCGGCCTGGCCGTGCGCACGCGCGTGGCCCCCGCGCTGGGTCTCGCCTTCGTGCTCGCCGGCTTCGCCCTGACCACCTACGGCATGGTCCTGCGCACGTTCGTGGCCGGCCGCGCGCCGGTGACGAACATGTACGAGACGGTGGTGTTCGCGGCCTGGGGCGCGGTGCTTCTCGCCCTCCTCTTCGAGCTGCGCTCCCGGACGCGGGTGGTGACGGCCTGCGCGGCCGGGCTGGCCGTGGTCGCGCTGATCCTCGCGGACAACGTGCCGATCATGGACGGGTCGATCACGCCGCTGGTGCCCGTGCTGCGCGACAACACCTGGCTCACGCTGCACGTGCTCACCATCACCCTGGGTTACGCGGCCTTCCTGCTCGCGCTCGGGCTGGGGCACGTCAACCTCGGCCTGTTCCTGTTCGCGCCGCAGCGCGCCGCCCTGCTCAAGTCCCTCACGCAGTTCCTCTACCGGTCGCTGCAGGTGGGGACGCTCTTCCTGGCGGTGGGCACGCTGCTCGGAGGGGTCTGGGCGTCGTACTCCTGGGGCCGCTTCTGGGGATGGGACCCGAAGGA
>DATKEG010000066.1:0-7784 GCA_035544515.1 Vicinamibacteria bacterium
TGGTGGCCAACGGATGCGACGTGCCGCTCGACCGCCGCTTCCCCGGCCTGGCCACCGCGCGCCCGCCGCGCGTGCTCTACGCCGGCCAGCTCTATCCCTGGAAGGGCGTGGACGTGCTGGTGGAGGCGATGGCGCTGGTGCCGGAGGCGCGCCTGGTGATCCTGGGCGGGCTCGAAGGGGAGAGGGACCTCGCGCGCGTGCGCGACCTGGTGGAGGCGCGGGGCCTGGCCGCGCGCACGGAGATGCCGGGGACGCTGCCGCAGGCGCGCGTGGCGTCCGAGCTGGCGCGCGCGGCCGTGGTGGCGGTGCCGTTCCTGCGCACGGCGATGACGGAGCGGCACACCTCGCCGCTCAAGGCCTTCGAGGCCATGGCCGCGGGGCGGCCCCTCGTCGCTTCGGACCTGCCCAGCAGCCGCGAGTTCCTCCGCGACGGGCGCAATGCGCTCCTCGTGCCGCCCGGTGACGCCGGCGCGCTGGCCGCCGCGGTGGCGCGCCTGCTCGCGGACCCCGCGCTGGCCGAGCGGCTGGCCCGGAACGCCTGGGACGAGGCGCCGGCCTACTCCTGGGACGCCCGCGCACGCGCGCTGCGCGCGCTGTTCGACGAGGTGCCGTCCTGAGCGGGCGGGGGTGGCTGGTGGCCGCGTTCCTCCTCACGCTGCCGCTGGTCACGCCGAAGATCCGCGGGGCGGACGAGATCGAGTACTTCTCCTACCTGCCCTCGCTCGTGTTCGACCACGACCTGGACTTCGGCGACGAGTACCGGCACTTCCATGACCGCGACCCGGAGGGCCTCGCGGGCTTCAAGGCGACCTTCCTCGACCGCCGCGAGCCGGCGACGGGGCGCCACATCAACTTCGGTCCGGTCGGCTCCGCGCTGCTGTGGTCGCCCTTCTACCTCGTCGCGCACGCGGCCACGCTCTTCGCGCGGGCGCTGGGCGCCGGAGTGCCGGCGGACGGCCTCTCCTGGCCCTACCAGGCCGCCGCCGGCTACGCCTCGGCGCTGTACGGGTTCTTCGGGCTGCTCCTGGCGCGCGGCACGCTCGTGCGCTTCGGGGGATGGGCGGACGCGGCGGCGACACCCTCCGTGCTGGCGTTGTGGCTGGGCACGCCGGTCTTCTACTACATGACCGTCGCTCCCGGCTTCGCGCACGCGAACTCGCTCTTCGCCGTCTCCCTGCTCGTGTGGGCGTGGCTGTGGGCGCGGGCGCGCGCGGACGCGGCCACACCGCGCGACTGGGCGCTGGTGGGCCTGGCCGGCGGGCTGTGCGGCCTCATCCGCGAGCAGGACGCGCTGTTCCTCGCCCTGCCCGCGCTGTGGCTCGCCTACGAGGCCCTGCGGACGGGCGCCTGGCGCCGCGGCCTCCTCCGCGCCCTGGCCCTCGGAGCCGCCGCCTTCCTCGCCATGGTTCCGCAGCTCTTCGTCTACCGCGCGCTGACGGGACGGTTCGGGCCTTCCCGGCTCGTCACCCGCAAGGTGAGCTACGGGAGCCCCCACTTCTTCGAAGTGCTGTTCGACCCCGCGCACGGGCTGTACGCGTGGGCGCCGCTCCTGCTGCTGGCCACCGCCGGCCTCCTCCTGGCCCTGTGGCGGCGCCGCGACGCGGTGACGGCGCTCCTCGCCCTCGGCCTCCTCCTGCAGGTCTGGATCAACGGCGCGCTAGAGAGCTGGACGCAGGCCGGCGCCTTCGGGTCGCGCCGGTTCGTGGCGGCCACGCCGCTGTTCGCCTGGGGGCTGGCCGCGCTGCTGCAGGCGGCGCCGGCGCGCCTTGGACGCGGGCCCGCGGCCGCGGTCGTGGCGCTGTTCGCGTGGTGGAACGTGTCGCTGATGGTGCAGTTCGGGCTCCGGCTGATGGACCGCCAGCGCCTGGAATGGCCGGAGGTGGCCGTCAACCAGTTCACGGCGGTGCCGCCGCGGCTGGCGCGCGTGGCGGTGCTGTTCTTCACCGACCGCGAGCGCCTGGTGCGGGAGGCGCCTTGATCTCCGAGGCGCTCCTCGCCCGCGTGGCCTGCCCCGTGTGCCTGGAGGCCGCGGGCTGCTCCGCCTGTGCCCGGCCCGGAAGCGGACACGACGCCTGCGCGGCCGAATACGCCGCGCGGGTGCGCTGCGGCTGCGGAGGTCCGGACAAGAGAACCCTGGCGCGCGAGCCGGCCGCGCTGCGCTGCCCGTGCTGCGGCGCGCGCTATCCCCTGCACGCCGGCGGCTACGTCGACCTCCTGCCGCGCGCCGCGGTGGGCCCGGCCACGCAATACGCCGACCACGAGTTCCACGAGCGCATGCAGGTGACCGAGGCGCCGCCCGTGCTCTCGGCCCGCGTGAAGGCCGACATGATGCTGCGCATGCTCGACCCCCCGCCCGGCGAGCCGGCGCTCGACCTCGGCTGCGGCGCGGGCAAGCTGGCGGCGTACGCGGGACGCGAGGGGTCACGCGCGGCGGGCCTCGACGCCGCGCCCTTCTTCCTGGCCGGGGCGGCGGCCGTGGTGGACCTGGCGCTGGGCGACCTGCGGCGGCTGCCGTTCCGCAAGGGCGCGTACGCGCGCGCCTATTCGCTCGACGTGCTCGAGCATCTCGACGAGGCGGGGCTGCGCGACGTGCTCCTCGAGGCGCGCCGGGTGGTCGGGCCGGGCGGGCGCCTCTTCGTCTACACGCACGCCATGGAATCGTCGCGGCTGGCCCTGTTCCAGCGCGCGGTCAACCGCCTGGCCCGCCGGCTCGGCCGCGCGGGCCTGATCGACCACGAGCGCGAAGCCCTGCGCAAGAGCGACCATCGCAACGCCATCCGCAGCCACGAGCACTTCGACGCGCTGTGCGCGGAGGCGGGACTGGAGGTGGCGCAGCGGCGCTACTACAACGTCGTGCTCAAGGCCGTGGTGGAGGACCTCGGACTGCGCCTGTTCGAGCAGGCGCGCCGGCGGGGAAGGCCGGCGGAGGGCGACGCGCACGGCCATGCCCGCCCGGCGGCCGCCGCGCCCGCCCCCGGGCGGCTCCTCGTGGGCGTGGCCACGGCCCTGACCTGGGTCCTCAAGCTCGACGTGGTGCTCTTCGGCGGCGTGCGCACGGGACCGTTCTTCGGCCTGCTGCGGCCGCGGGCATGAGGATCCTCTACGTGGCGTCCGACCAGGTCGTGCCCGGCGATACGGGGGGTAGCGTACACGTGCTCGAGGTCGCGCGAGGGCTGGCGGCGCGCGGCCACGAGGTGCACGCGGTGGTCCGGGCGCAAGAGGGCGCGCCCGCCCGCGAAGAACGGTTCGGTGTGGTGTGGCATCGCGTCCGTTGGTGGCCCCCGCACCGGCTTTTCCGCTTCCGCGCGCAGCCGGCCGTGGAGGCCGTGGCCGCCCGGACGCGGCCCCAGGTCGTGATGGAGCGCTACTACAACTTCGGCGGCGAGGGGATCGGGACCGCGGCCGGACGGGGCCTGCCCTCGCTCCTCGAGGTGAACTCTCCCGTGGTGGACCATCGCGGATCGCTCAAGGCGGCGCTCGACCTCCTGGCCGTCGTGCGGCCAATGCGGCGCCACCGCGAGGGACTGTGCCGCGAGGCCACGGCGATCGTGAGCCCCCTCGTCTCGATCGTGCCGGAGTTCGCGCGGGAAAGGACGCACGGCGTGAGCTGGGGCGCCAACGTGGAAGCGTTCGCTCCGGCGCGCCGGGACGCGGCCGTCCGGCGCGAGCTGGGCGTACCCGAGGGCGCGGTGGCCGCCGTCTTCAGCGGGAGCTTCCGGCCGTGGCACGGCGTGCACGTGCTCGAAGAGGCGGCGCGGGCGCTCTCCGCCACCCATCCCGAGCTGTTCTTCCTCCTGGTCGGAGGCGAGTCCGCGCCGGCGCGCGGCTACCGGGGCCGCCGGATCGGCCGGGTGCCGTACGAGCGGATGCCGGAGATCGTGGCCGCGGCCGACGTGGGCGTGGCCCCCTACGATACGCGGCGCCTGCGACAGCTCCGGCTCGGGTTCTACTGGTCGCCCCTGAAGGTGTTCGAATACATGGCCAGCGGGCTGCCCACGGTCACCATCCCGCGCGCGCCGCTGAGCGAGATCGTGCGCGACGGCGAGGAGGGGCTGCACTTCCGGGAGGCGGACGCAACGGACCTCGCGCGGGCGCTGGCACGCCTGGCCGGAGACCCCGGCCTGCGCGCCCGGCTCGGGGAGAGCGCCCGCGCCCGCGTGGTGGAGCGTTACTCCTGGGCCCGCCACTGCGAGCAGCTCGAGTCCGTCCTGGCCGGGCTCCTCTCTTGAAGGTGGTCCTGGCGAGCGAGGTCTATCCGCCGCGGGCGGGAGGTGCGGGCTGGTCGGCCCGGGCGCTGGCCCTGGGCCTGCGCGCGGCCGGCCACGAGGTGTCGTTGGTCACCACCAGCCCCGGGCCCGTCCTCCTCGACGGGATCGCCGTCGAGCGGCTGACCGTGCGCGGGCGCAAGCGCCTGGCGGTGCCCCGGGCCTTCGCCGCGGCGCTGGCCCGGCACGCGGGGGCGGTGGTGCACGCCCAGCACTCCCTCTCCGCGCTGGGCAGCCTGGCCGGGGACAGCCCGCACAAGGTGGCCGTCACCGTGCGCGATCACTGGCCGGTCTGCTTCTGGTCCACGCGCATCAGCGAGGGCGCGCTGTGCGCGGCCTGCGGCACGGCCCCCATGTCGCGTTGCGTCCGCGGCCGCGTGCGGGCGCCCGCGCCGCTGTCCTGGGCGGCCGTGCCCTACATGAAGGGCGATCTCCTCTTGAAGCGGCGCGCGCTGCGGCGCGCCGGGGCCACGCTGGCGGTGAGCGACGCGATCGCCGCCGAGCTCGCCGCCGCCGGCATCCCGCGCGTGGAGGTGCTCCCGAACATCGTGGATGCGGAGGAGGTCCGCGCCCTGGCCGCCTCCGGGCCCTCCTTCGCGCTGCCCGGGAGATTCCTGCTGTTCGTGGGCAAGCTCGAGGAGAACAAGGGCGTGCGCCTGCTCGTGCCCGCGGTGGCGGGCGCGCGCACCGGCCTGCCGCTGGTGGTGCTCGGCGAAGGCACGCTCGCCCACGCGCTCCGGTTCGACGCCACGGAGGCCGGCCTGTCGCTCCACCTGCGCGGATGGACCGACCGCGAGGACGTGCTGCGGGTCCTGGCGCGCGCCACGGCCCTGGTGTTTCCCTCGCTCTGGCCCGAGCCGCTCTCGCGCGTGCTGCTCGAGGCGCAGGCCCTGGGCACGCCCGTGGCGGCCATGGACACCGGGGGGACGCGCGAGATCGTGCGCGACGGCGTCGACGGCCTCCTGGTGACAGGCGCGGAGCGGCTGAGCGAAGCGGTCGGCCGGCTCGCGGGCGACGAGCGCCTGCGCCTGCGCCTGGCCGAGGGTGCGCGGGCGAGCGCCGACCGCTTCTCGCCGGCGTCCCTCGTGCCGCGCTACGAGGCGGTGTACCGGCGGCTCGCGTGAGGGTGGCCCTGCTCAGCCGCGGCGCCCATCCGCTGCACGAGCCGGGCGGCATGGAGCGCGCGGTCTTCCACCTGGCGCGTCACCTGCAGGCCAGGGGCGTCGAGACCGTGCTCTTCACGCGCCCGCGCACGCGCGCGGGGGCCTTCCCGGGCGAAGTGGTGACCCTCCCCTACGGGCCCGAGCGCGCGCACGGGCGCGTGCTGGACCGCACGCTGCGCTACCCTCGTTTCTCCGCGCGCCTGGGCGCGGCCGTGGCCGCGCGCGTGCGGACGGGAGAGGTGGACGTGGTGGACGCCCAGGGTCTGTGCGCGCTCGGCTACGGGCGGGCGCGGAAGGCGGACCCGCGCCTCCTCGCTCCCCTGGTGATGAACCCGCAGGGCATGGAGGAGCACCGCACGCGCGGGCTGAAACGGCTGGCCCTCGCTCGGCTGCGCGCCCTCTCGCGCGAGGCGGCGCGGCTCGCCGACCGCGTGGTGGCGACCGACGAGGCGACGCGCCAGGACGTGCCGCTCCTGCTGGGCGTCGAGGCGAGCAAGGTGGTGGTGCTGCCCAACGGCTTCGACCCCGACGACGTCTCCGCGCTCACGCCGGCGGATCCCGCGGCTTTTGTCCACGCCGCCCTGCCCGGGCTGGCCGGCGCGGCGCCGCTGTTCCTCTCCGTGGGACGGCTCGAGCCCTACAAGGGGTTCGGCGACACCCTGGCCGCGCTGGAGCGGGCGCACGCCGGGGGGCTCCTGGGCGACCGCTGGGCGTGGGTGGCGGTGGGGGCCGGCCGGGGCACGGGAGCCGAGCCGGACGTGCCGGCCGGCCTCTCCGGTCACATCCACTTCACCGGCCACGTCGCGGACGATCTTCTCCACGCGCTCTACGCGCGCGCCGACGCGTTCGTCCACGCCACGCGCTTCGAGGGCTCGAGCCTGGTCACCCTGGAGGCCATGGCGCACGGCCTCCCGGTGATCGCCACGCGTGCCGGCGGCATCCCCGACAAGGTCGTGGACGGCGAGACCGGGTACCTGGTGGAGCCGGGCGACCGGGCCCTCCTGGCGGAGAGGCTCGGGCGGGTGGCCCGGGCGCCGGACGAGGCGCGGAGGATGGGCGCGCGCGGGCGGGCGCGCGGGCGCGAGCGCTTCGCCTGGCCCGTTCTCGTCGAGCGCACGATCGCGCTCTACTCGGAGCTGATGGGCGCCGCGCGCGCGGGGGCGGGACGGCCGTGACCACGCGGCGCGTGGTGAGCGTGCTCGTGGCGCTGCTCCTCGCCGACGTCCTCCTGATCGTGGTCACGGGCTCGACCTCCCTCTGGCCCGGCCTCTCGCCGGCGGGGACGTGGGGCCTGGCCGCGCGGCTGGCGCTCCTCGCCGCCCTTCTCTTCGCGCGCCTGAGGGTGCTCGTCCCGCGCGCGCGCCGCGTGGCCGGCGGTTGGGTCGTCCTGCTCCTGCTCGCGCTGCCCGCCCTCGGGCAGCTCCATGTGGCTCCCGCGCGCCTGAGCGGAGACGGGTACATGTACTACGTCTACGTGCGGTCGCTGGTGAAGGACGGGGACCTCGACTTCACGAACGAATACACACACTACGGGCAGATCGGCCGCGAGGACCTGCGCGTGCCCACGGTCACCGGCCGGCGCCGATCGGTCTTCTCCGTCGGCTCCGGGATCATGTGGATCCCGTTCTTCCTGGGCGGCGAGGCCGTGGCCCGCGCGCAGGCCGCGCTCGGCGCGCCCGCCGACCTCTCGGGCTACGGCCGTACGCACGTCAACGCGGTCGCGCTCGGCACCTTCGCGTACGGGCTGGCGGCCGTGCTCCTCGTGCACGCCGTGCTGCGGCGCCACTTCCGCCCCGGCGTGGCCCTGGCCGCGGCGATCCTCCTGTGGCTCGCCACGTTCCTGCACTGGTACATGGTCCAGCAGCCGGCCATGGCCCCCGCGATCTCCGCCTTCGGCACCGCGCTCTTCGTCTGGCTCTGGGACCGGCGGCGGCCGGGACGGTCGGTGGCAGGGTTCGCCCTGCTCGGGCTGGCGCTCGGGCTGGCCATGTGCATCCGCTGGCAGAACGCGATCTTCGGACTTCTCCCGGCCTTCGACCTCCTGCGCGGGGCGTACCGGAAGGAGCGGGCGCCCCACCTGTTCGCGGCGGCCGCGGCCCTCGGCCTGGGCACCGTGGTGGGCGCGTTCCCGCAGATGTTGGCCTGGCACGCCCTCTACGACATCTGGATCATGACGCACGCTCCCCACGGCACCGACTTCGTGCGCCTCGACCGCCCGTTCCTGCTCGAGACGCTCTTCTCGTCCCGGCACGGCCTGCTCTCGTGGACACCCGTCCTCTGGGGTGCTTTCCTGGGGTTCGTTCCCCTGGTCCGGTGGCGTCCGGCGCTGGGACTGCCGCTCCTCGGGCCGGTCCTG
>DATKEG010000067.1:0-16970 GCA_035544515.1 Vicinamibacteria bacterium
CAACGACGGCCCCCGCGACACCGCCACCCGTGGCGTCGCCGCCCGCCAGGGCGGACACCACTCCGTCCGGCGGCGTGCGGGAGGCCCGCGCGCTGCTGGCCGGCGGCGAGCTGGCGAGCGCCGCTCGCGGGTTCGCGGCCCACGTCCGTTCGGCCCCGCGCGGCACCGCGAGCGTGCAGCTCCTCGTCGCCTGCTCCGGGGAAACGGTCCAGAAGGCCGTCACCAACGTGTCGTCGCCCGAGCTCTTCATCGTGCCCGTCAAGTACCAGGGACGGGACTGCTACCGGCTCTGCTGGGGCCTGTATCCGAGCGCGGCGCAGGCGGCCTCGGCCTCCCGTTCCCTGCCGGACTACTTCCGCAAAGGTGGCGCCGCGCCGCGCGTGATGAGCGCCGCCGAGCTCGTCCCCTGAAGCTTCGGTGCGCGGCGGTCGCGTCGGCCGTGGGCCTGGCGTCTCTGGCGCCGCCGGGAACCTCGGGCGCCGACACGATCGTGCTCACCAACGGCCGCGTCATCGAGGCGGACCGCGCCTGGTTCGAAGGGGCGCAGCTCCGGTACGAGAAGGGTGGAGGGGTTTTCGGCCTCCCGCGCGCCCTGGTCGCGCGCCTCGAGAACACGGGCTCCCCAGGCGGTCCCGACCCCGACGTGGCCCGTGCCCGCGAACGGATGGCCGCCAACGACCCCGCGGAGGCGGTGAAGCTGCTTCAGGTGGCGCTCGGGCGCGATCCCGGCTCGCTCCCCGCGCTGTACGCGCTGGCCGAGGCCCAGCTCGGCCTCGGTGACGCGCGCGCGGCGCGCGAGACCGCCGCCCGCGTGGTGCGGCTCGACGCGCGGAACGCCCGCGCGCACGCCCTGCTCGCCGACGCCTACGCGGCCATGGGAGACCGCGTGGCCGCGGAGCTGGAGTACCGGGAGAGCCTGCGCCTGCACGCAGATCCCGACGTGCAGCGGCGGCTCGAGGAAGTGGCGGCGGCGCCCGCGCGCCTGGACGGCGCCGCGCAGTTCCTCCTGCGCTACGACGGCGGCGACAGCCACCCGCTCGGGCCCGCGGTGCTGCAGATCCTCGGCGCCGCGTACACCGAATACGCTCGCCGGTTCGGATTCCGCCCGCAGGGCGCGATCGCGGTCGTGCTGCAGACCGAGGCCGCGTTCCAGGACGCGCGCACCCCCGAGTGGGCGGCCGGCGTCAACGACGGGAGCATCCGGATGCCGGTGGGCGGCCTGGAGGGGACCACCCTGGGGCGCCGGCAGGTCGCGGTGCTGCGGCACGAGCTGGCCCACTCCTTCATCGCGGCGCGCACGGGCGGGAACTGCCCGACCTGGCTCCAGGAGGGGATCTCGCAGTGGCTCGAGGGCGGCGACCCCGCGCGCGAGGACGCCCTTCTCGCCGACGCCGCGCGGCTGGGCACGATCCACCCGCTGCTCACGCTGGAAGCCCCGTTCCAGACGCTGCCCGCCGGGGACGTGCCGCGCGCGTACGCGGAGAGCCTGTCCGCCGTGGCGCACATCATCCGGCGCCGCACCGAGAAGGGCGTGGTGCGCCTGCTCAACGCGCTCGGCGACGGGCATCCCTCCGAAGAGGCGCTGCCCATAGCGCTCGCGCTCAGCTATCCCGAGTTCCAGAAGAGCTGGGAAGACTACCTGCGCTCGCTCGGCGCGCGCCGGCCGTAGCGGCTACCGGCGCGCCGACTCCTTGTACCACTCCACGGTCTCGCGCAGCCCCGTCTCGAAATCCACCCGCGGCCGGTAGCCGAGGCTCCGGCGGGCGCGGGTGATGTCGGCCAGGCTGTGCCGCACGTCCCCGGGGCGCGCCGGCAGGTAGCGCGCGCGGAGGGTCCGGCCCGTCAGGCGGCACACCTCGGCCAGGAGGCGGTTGAGCGTGACGCGCTTCCCCATCGCCACGTTCATCACGTCTCCGTCCGCCCTGGGAGCGGCCAGCGCCCGGAGGTTCGCGTCCACGACGTTCGCCACGTACGTGAAGTCGCGGCTCTGGGCGCCGTCGCCGTAGATGACCGGGCGCCGGCCGGCGAGGAGCGCCGCCGCGAACAGGCTGATCACGCCGCTGTAGGGCGAGGAAGCGTCCTGCCGCGGGCCGAACACGTTGAAGTAGCGCAGGGTCAGCGTCTCGAGCCCGAAGAGGTCCGCGAAGATGCGCAGGTAGTGCTCTCCGGTGAGCTTGCCCACGGCATACGGGGAGAGCGGCCGCGTCTCCATGTCCTCGCGCTTGGGCAGGCGCTTCGCGTCGCCGTAGACGGACGAGGAGCCGGCGTAGATCACCCGGCGCACGCCGGCGTCGCGCGCCGCCGTGAGGACGGAAAGGGTCGCGGTGGCGTTGCCACGGTGCGACGTCATCGGGTCCTGCACCGAGCGCGCGACGCTCGGGATGGCGGCCTCGTGGAAGACGGCCTCGATCCCGCGCATGGCGCGCCGGGCGGTGGCCGGGTCGGCGCAGTCTCCCCGCACGAACTCGACGTCGCCCTTCACCGGCGCGAGGTTCGCGCGCCGGCCCGAGTAGAGGTTGTCGAGCACGCGCACCCGGTGTCCGGCATGGACGAGGGCCTCGGCCAGATGGCTGCCGATGAACCCCGCGCCGCCGGTGACGAGCACTCTCATGCGCTGCACTTCACCACAAACGGCCGCCCAGGCAAAAAAGCGGCGACGGCGGCGGGTGAAAGCGTCCGCAGAGCGGGTCTGTAAGCCGGATCCTGTCCCCGCGGCGACGGTTGCCCACCGCCGCGGGCGGCGATCATTCCTCTAGCCCCGCGGTTACCCGCGGGGTCGAGCGACCTACCCGGGGGCTTCAGCCGGGCCAGCCTCGAGCGCCCCCCTATTTGGTCTTGCTCCGTGTGGGGTTTTCCCTGCCCGCCCTGTCACCAGGACGGCGGTGCGCTCTTACCGCACCTTTTCACCCTTGCCACCCCGGGTCTCCCCGGAGTTCGGCGGTGTATTTTCTGTGGCACTTTCCCTGGGGTCGCCCCCGCTGGCCGTTAACCAGCACACTGCCCTTGGAGTCCGGACTTTCCTCCCCGGCCGACGTCGGCCGCGGCGACCGCCCGACCCGCTCTGCGAACGGTCCAGTCTAGGGCTTTGACGCTCGCCGAGCAATCGCGTTGCCGGGTCACTCCGGCCGCCACTCCAGCGCGCCCACCCTCACGCCCAGCACCCGGTGATCGCGGCTCAGGCCCAGGCTGGCCGGCGACCGGGCGTCCGGCAGGATCAGCCGGAGGACGTTGTGCGTCCGCAGCACGCCGTCCGGCACGACGATCGCGTGCGGGACGCGTCCCGGCCGATCCAGCCGGAGCTCGCCCAGCCGCCGGTCGTTGAGCTCGACCCTCACGCGCTGCGCGCGACGCGCCCGCGCGGAGAACGGCTCCATCGTGAGCAGCAGCCGGGCGGGGCCGGGCCGGTCCACCTTGAAGACGATCTCCGACCTCACCCCCACCGACCAGCGCGTCGTGCCTTCCGGCTCGGCCCAGCCGTCGCCCAGGTAGGCGGCCGCGTCTTTCCCCGCGAGCGCCACGGGCCGCCCCGGGCGGAGCGGCGGAAACGGGTCGAGCCCGAGCCAGTGAAGGGCCACTCCGAGCCGGCGCGGGTCGAGCCGCGGGCCGAAGCGCGAGACGGCGTCGGGCAACTCGAGACCGAGCGTGTTCGCGCGGCCGACGTCGAGCAACGGGATGGCGTGCTCGGCGGCGTCCTCCGATCGGAGCGCCAGCGTTCCCACGATCGTGCCGTTGAGGTCCACGACGACGCGCTGCCCTCCCGGGCCGCCTTCCGCGAGGAACGGGTGGAGCCGGAAACGGAGGACGGCCGGCTCCGGATCCTCGCTCGCGAAGTAGAGGTCGGCTCGCGGCGCCACGGTCCAGCGGTACGGCCCTTCGGGATCGCCCCAGCCGTTGCCCGTGAACGCTGAGGCGGCCTCGTCGCCGAACGGCACGCGCTCGACGCGCCGGAGCACGGGAAAGCGGTCGAGGCGCAGGCTGTAGACACCGGTCCGCAGCGGCCGCGCGTCGCCGGCGCCGCCGGCTCCGGCCGGGATATCCGGGACACGCAACTCCAGCCGGTGTTCCTGGGCCGGACCGTCGGCTTCCAGCGGCGCGGCCACCACGACCGGCCCCGTCTCGCTCAGGTGCCAGCGCGCCAGCTCGCGGCCGTCCAGCCAGAGCGCAAGGGGCTGGCCGCCGGCGGCCGCCCACGCGGGTGCGGGGCGGACCCGCAGGCGCAGCAGCAGTGGCCCGGCACGCGGCCAGCGGACGAGCAGCGCCGCGCGCGGCGCGACCGACCAGCGCATCGAGCCTTCCGGCGCGCTCCACCCCTCTCCGAACAGGCCGTCCGCCGCGAGCTGTCCGAAGGCCATCGGCACACCGGCGTGCAGCAGCGGCGCCGGCTTCCGGCGCAGGCCGGTGAGGAACTGCGGGTCGCGCCAGTCCCAGACCCGCGAGGGGTAGGCGTCCACGTCCACCGGATCCACGTTCCACCGTTCCGTGTCCGCGGACAGCGCGCCCCGCCCGTTGACGAGCACGCTCCAGGCGCACACCACCGCCACCGCGAGACGCTCGAGGCGTCGGGGCCGGCGCGTCCCGGTTTCGGCCGCGGCATCGAGGCGGGCCCGCGTGACCAGCACGCCGACCAGGACCGCCCAGGGAACGAGCCCCGTGAGCAGACGCGGACCGTAGCTGAAGCCACCCCACCAGTGATCGAAGAAGAGCAGGGGGACGAACTGGGCGGCCAGGCCCGCGACGCCGAGCCGCGCCAGGGACCGCTCACGGACGTATCGCCAATGGCGCCAGAGCAGGACCACGGCGAGCGGCACCACGGGCACGAAGAAGAGGATGCCCCGCGACGGGCTGACGAGGTTCGCCAGGAGGGCCTCGAGGGCGTACCCGCGCCCGAGACGACCTCCCTGGAAATACGGCGGGAGCAGCGTCCCGAACGTCGTGTACGAATAGCTCGCGAACGCCACGCCCCAGAGCGCTCCGGCCGCGACCACGCGCGCCAGCACGGCCCGATGAGCGAACGCCAGGTACGCGAGCACGAGGGCCGCGTGCACGCAATTGGTCGGCCGTACGAAATACGCCCAGGCGAGCAACGACCCGAGGACGACGGGCCGGATCGGCCGGCCGCGGGCGCGCGAAGCCACCAGCATCCAGATCACCGCGGCCAGCAGGGTCACGCCCCAGGTGTCCGACCACAGCACGCGTGAGGCCGTGCTCCAGACCGGCGTGCCGAGCGCGGCCACGAGGGCGAGGATCACGCTCGCGCCCACGGGCACGAGCTCCAGCGCGGTCCGGAAGAAGACACCGGTGGCGAGGCCCATGAGGAGCGCCGCCAGCCCGGCCTGGAGCCGCTCCTCGTTGCGCGCGACGTAGCGGCCCTGGCCATCGAGCACGGACAGGCCCAGGGCGTTCGAAGCGGCCAGGTAGGGCAACGCCAGCACCGACCCGGCGTGGGGAAAGTAGTAGTGGAGCCGTCCGTTCACTCGCTCGACGGTGTATTGCGGGAGTGGGAGCCGCCGCGGCGGTCCCGACGAGAGCGACTCGACCGGCACGACGCGGACCACCGGCCGACGGGTGACGGCCACCTCCTTCGCGAAGTAGCGGTCGAGGGCGAGCTCGCGATGCCGCAGGAGGTTCTCGCCCAGCAACAGGCTATAGCGGGAGTCGGTGACGGTCCGGACGGGCGAGAGCCGGAAGATCGCGAACGTCACGGCGCAAAGCACCAGGAAACCGGCACGAGCCCGAGCCGGGGTCATTCGAGGCAAGCCTATCCGAACGGCCCACGTGACGAGGACCGCCGGGAGACTCCTCGTATAATCCGGGCGTGACACCCCGGCGAGCCGTGGCGGCGGCGGTGGTCCTCTCGGCCCTGGCCGGCGTCGGTGTGCTGGCGACGGCGCGGGCGGCCGACCTCGATTACCGGCCCCCCTTCGGAGCGTGGTCGCGACTGCACGGAGGCGAGCCCATACTCGTCCCGCAGGGCGCCGGGTTCGAATCGGCGGGGGTGTTCAACCCGGCCGTGATCAAGGACGGCGCGCGGTACGTGATGCTCTACCGCGCCCAGGACGCCCAGGGGACGTCGCGGCTGGGGCTCGCCACCAGCGACGACGGCGTCCACTTCGTCCGTGAGGCCGGGCCGGTGCTCGTGCCCGAGGCCGCATACGAGCGCCACGGCGGCGTCGAGGACCCGCGGCTGGTGAAGATCGGCTCCACGTTCTACCTCACCTACACCGCCTACGACGGCCAGAATGCGCAGCTCGCGCTGGCCACCTCGAGCGACCTGCGGCGATGGGAGCGGCGCGGCGTCATCATGCCCGCCAACCGGGGCCGCTGGAACGTCAAGTGGACCAAGGCCGGCGCCATCCTCACGGAAAAGGTGGGCGGGCGCTACTGGATGTACTACATGGCCGACGCGAAGGAGGGCGCCGACCAGATGGGCGTCGCCTGGTCGGAGGACCTCCTCCATTGGACCGAGGCCCTCGACGCGCCCGTCCTCGGCCGGCGGCCCGGGCGCTTCGACTCGCGCGTGGTCGAGCCGGGGCCCCCGCCGCTGATGACGCCGGAGGGCGTCCTCCTCGTGTACAACGGCGCGGACGACCAGCTCGTCTATCGCGCCGGCTGGGTGCTCTTCGACCGCCACGACCCCACCCGCGTGCTCGCCCGCTCCGACCAGCCGATCTTCGCGCCCGAGCGCGGCTGGGAGCGGGCCGGCCAGGTGCCGAACGTCGTCTTCGTCGAAGGCCTGGCCCGCGACGGGGAACGGTGGCTTTTCTACTACGGCGGCGCCGACAAGCACATCGGCGTGGCGGAAGCGGCCAGTCGCCGCGGGGACGAGGAGTAGGCTACCCGTCCTTCTCCTGGCTGATCCCGTATTGCTCGAGCTTCTTGTAGAGGTTCGAGCGCGGCGTGCCGATGGCGGCGGCGGTGGCCGAGATGTTCCACCTGCTCTCGCGCAGCTTCTGGACCAGGAACGCCCGCTCGGCGGATTCCTTGAAGTCGCGCAGGGAGCCGGGGCTCTCGGGGGGCGCCGCGCTGTCCCCGGCCGGCCGGCGCAACACCTCCGCGAGGTGATCGGGCTTCACCAGATCGTCCGGAACCATGATGAGCAGCCGCTCCAGGGTGTTGCGCAGCTCGCGGACGTTGCCGCGCCAGGGGTGCCGCCGCAGCGCCTCCATGGCCTCCGGGCTGAACGTCTTGGCCCGGAAGTTGTTCTCGGCGGTGAATTGCCGGACGAAGTGCTGCACCAGGGCGTTGACGTCCTCGGGGCGGTCGCGCAGGGGCGGGACGGTGATGGGAATGACCGAGAGGCGGAAGTAGAGGTCCTCCCGGAAGTCGCCCTTCTCGATCGCGTCCTCCAGCCGCTTGTTGGTGGCGGCGATCACGCGCACGTCGACCTGGATCGTCTTCTGCGAGCCGATCCGCTCGACCTCGCCCTCCTGCAGCACGCGCAGGACCTTGGCCTGTGTGCGCAGGCTCATGTCCCCCACCTCGTCGAGGAAGATGGTGCCCTTGTCCGCCAGCTCGAACTTGCCGATCTGCTTCTCGGTCGCGCCGGTGAAGGAGCCCTTCTCGTGCCCGAACAGCTCGCTCTCGATCAGCTCCTCGGGGATGGCCGCGCAGTTGACCTGCACGAACTCCCCGGCCTTGCGCAGGCTGTTGCGGTGGATGGCGCGCGCGACGAGCTCCTTGCCCACTCCGCTCTCGCCCATGATGAGCACGGTGGCGCTGGTGGGCGCCGCGCGCTTGATGTCCTCCGCCACCTTCTGCAGCGCGTCGGACGTGCCGACCATCCGGTAGCGCTCGTCGAAGGTGAGTCGGAGCCGCCGGTTCTCGGTCACCAGCGCGCGCTGGTCGAGCGCGTTGCGCGCGTACAGGAGGATGCGCTCGGTCTCGGGCGGCTTCTCGATGAAGCCGTAGGCCCCGAGCTTGGAGGCGGTGAAGGCCGTGGCCACGTCGCCGTGCCCGGAGATCATGATCACGGGCACCTGGTCGTCCGCTTCCTTCAGCCGCTTCAGGACCTCCATCCCGTCCATCTGCGGCATCTTGATGTCCAGGAAGATCAGGTCGGGAGATTCCCGCTCCGCGATCTTGAGGCCCGCCTCGCCGTTGGCGGCCAGGACCACCTCGTACCCCTCGTATTCGAAGATCATCTTGAGCGAGGAGCGGACGGACTCCTCGTCGTCGATGACCAGGACCTTGGCCTTGGCGGCGGGGCTCACCGCACGTCCTCCACTTCGAGCTTGGCCAGGAACGCGGAGCGCACGCGGGGCCGGTACACGAACACCCATGCCGCCTCGCCCGGGCGGAGCGCGTCCACCGTCTTGCGGTAGGAGGCCAGGTCGCGCGTGGGCCGGCGGTTGACCTCGACCACGAGGTCGCCCTCGGAGAGGACGTCCGTTCCCGGCGAGAGCCCCACCACCTCGCGCACCAGCACCCCGATCCGGTCATCCGGTATGGCGAGCTGCGCCAGCGCCTCCGGCGCCGGCTCGGCCACCAGCAGGCCGAGCGCGTCCCCCCCGCCCGCGGCGTCGTCGGCCGCCTCCGGGGCGGGGCTCGGGCGCGCGAAGGCCTCGCGCTCCCCCAGGCGCGCGGTGAGCGAGATGGCGCGGCCGTCGCGGAACACGCCGAGCACCACGTCGGAGCCCGGCGGGCGCGCCGCGATCACGCGCACGAGCTGGTCGCCGTCCACCACCGGCCGGCCGGAGACGCCGGTGATCACGTCGTAGCGCCTGAGCCCGGCCTTCTCCCCCGCGCTGCCCGCCTGCACGTCCACCACCATGGCCCCGCGCGGGTCCTTCAGGTGGACGAGCTTCTGCAGGTCCGGGTCCACCTCCTGGAGCTGGATGCCGAGGTACCCACGGCTGACGTGGCCGCGCGTGCGGAGCTGGTCCAGGATCTCGCGCGCCACGTTGATGGGGATGGCGAAGCCGATGCCCTGGCCCTGCACGCTGACCGCCGAGTTGATGCCCACCGCCTCGCCGGCCGCGTTGACGAGCGGCCCCCCGGAGTTGCCGGGGTTGATGGCGGCGTCGGTCTGGATGTAGGCGTCGAAGGACGGGTCGTAGATCTTGCGGCCCTTGGACGACACGACGCCCACGGTCACGGAGTGGTCGAAGCGGTACGGGTTGCCGATGGCGGCCACCCACTCGCCCACGCGCAGGCGGTCCGAGTCGCCGAGCGGCACCACGGGCAGGCCCACGGCGTTGACCTTCAGCAGCGCCAGGTCGGTGGACGGGTCCGAGCCGACCAGGACCGCCGCCAGCTCGCGCTTGTCGGCCAGCCGCACGCGGATCCTCTCCGGGGTGGCGACGACGTGGTGGTTGGTGAGGATGTAGCCCTCCGCGTCCACGATGAAGCCCGAACCCTCGCCGCGGCGCGGCCCGGGAGGCATGATCTCGTTCGTCTCCTCGTCGAGCTCTTCTTCTTCCTCGTCGTCCTCGTCGCCGGAGCCTTCGATGACGGTAATGTTCACCACGGCGGGGTTGACGCGCTCGACGACGTCGGCGAAGGAAGCGTGGCCGGGGGCCGGGGCCGCCGCGCGCGGCGGGGTGACCGCGGCCGGGCCGCCGCCCGCCACCAGCCCGAGCAGGCCGAAGACGGTGGCGACCAGAGCGAAGGAGAGCAGGAGGATGGGCCGGCTCATCGAGTCACGGCCATTATAAGGGGTGGTCGCGGACGCCTCATCCGGCCTCCTGCAGCAGGCCGTGAAACGCCGCCTCGTCCAGGCATTCCACCTTCAGCTCACGCGCCTTCTCCAGCTTGGCGCCGGGGTCCTCGCCGTACACCACGTAATCGGTCTTCTTCGACACGGTGGAGGTCACGCGCCCGCCGCGCGCCTCGATGGCGGCCTTGGCCTCGTCCCGGGTCATCGTCCGCAGGGCGCCGGTGAGGACGAACTGCTTCCCCGTGAAGGCCTGCGAGACGGGCTCCTCCGACGCTTCGACGGCGTCGAGCCCCGCCTCCGTGAGGCGGCGGACCAGGTCCTGGTTGGCCTCTTCCGCGAACCAGTCGGCGACGGACCGCGCCACCACCGGCCCGATCTCGTAGATCGCGTCGATCTCCTCGACCGGGGCGCGGGCGATGGCGCCGAGGCTGCGGAAGCGCCGGGCCAGGAGCCGCGCCGCGCGCTCGCCCACGAACCGGATGCCGAGGCCGAAGACGAGCCGGTGCAGCTCCTTGCGCTTGCTGGCCTCGATCTGGCCCAGGAGGTTCCGCGCCGACTTCTCGCCCATGCGCTCGAGGTCCACCAGCTGTTCCAGCCTGAGCGAGTAGAGGTCGGCGAAGCTCTTGACCAGCGAGCGAAGGACGAGCTGGCGCACGAGCGCCTCGCCGAGGCCCTCGACGTCCATGGCGCTGCGCCCCGCGAAGTGCTGCAGGCGCTGCTCGATCTGGGCGGGGCACGACGCGTTGGGACAGCGCCGGTCCACCTCCCCCTCCGGCTTCACCAGGTCCGCTCCGCAGACCGGGCAGCGCAGGGGAGGCGTCCAGGGCACGGCTCCCGGCGGCCGCTTGGCCTCCACCACGGCCACGACCTTGGGGATGACGTCGCCGCCGCGCTCCACGACCACGGTGTCGCCCACGCGCACGTCCTTGCGCGCGACCTCCTCCTCGTTGTGCAGCGTCACGCGGGCCACCGTCACCCCGCCCAGGAAGACCGGCTCGAGGTGCGCCACCGGGGTGATCTTGCCCGTGCGGCCCACGTACGCCCCGATCTCGTTCACGACGCTCGTGGCCTGTCGCGCCGGGTACTTGTAGGCGATGGCCCAGCGCGGGAACTTGGACGTGAAGCCCAGCTCCTCCTGCAGCGCGTACGAGTTCACCTTCACCACCACGCCGTCGATCTCGTACTCGAGGCCGTCCCGCTTCTCGCGCCACTCCGCGCAGAAGGCCAGCACCTCCTCCAGGCCGCGGCACAGTCTGGCGGCCGGGTTGGTCTTCAGCCCCCAGCCGCGCAGCTTCCCCAGCGCCTCCCACTGCGAGCGCACGCGGCCTCCCTCGAGGTGCGCGATCGAGTAGACGAAGAGGTCGAGCCCGCGGCTGGCCGTGACGCGCGGGTCCAGGTTCTTGATGGTGCCCGCCGCCGCGTTGCGCGGGTTGGCGAAGGGCTCCTCCTCCCGCTCCTCGCGGTCCCGGTTCATGGCCTGGAAGCGGGAGCGCGGGAAGAACACCTCGCCGCGCGCCTCGAGGACCGCGGGCACCTCGGGGCCGGCGAGGACGAGCGGAACCGCCTTGATCGCCCGCACGTTCGGGCTGACGTCGTCGCCGCGCACGCCGTCGCCGCGGGTGACGCCGCGCGCGAACCGGCCCTGCTCGTAGTGCAGCGCCATGGACAGCCCGTCCACATTCAGCTCGGCCACGTACTCCATGTCGCGCGCGCCGACCATCCGCAAGATCCGCGCCTCGAACTCGCGCAGCTCCTCCTCGCTGTAGGTGTTGTCCAGGCTGAGCATGGGCACGCGGTGGACGAACGGGGCAAAACCCTCCGCCGGCTGCTCCCCCACGCGCTGCGTGGGGGAGTCGGGCGTGACCAGGTCGGGATGCGCGGCCTCGAGCGCGCGCAGCTCGCGCTCCAGCCGGTCGTATTGCTCGTCCGAGATCTCCGGACGGTTCCGGGCGTAGTACAGCCGCTCGTGCCGGCGGATCTCCTCCCGGAGCTGGTGGATGCGCGCCGCGGCCCGGGCCCGGCTCGCGGGCTTGTCGCCGGTCCTAATAGTCGCGCGCCAGGATGAAGTCGGGCAGGGACAGGAGCGCCTCCCGGTAGCGCGAAGGCTCGAAGACGGCCAGGTCGCGCCGGGCCGCGTCGGCGTAACGCCCGGCCAGGGCCCGTGCCTCGTCGAGCGCGCCCGCCTCGCGGGCCAGGGACACCAGCTCCTCGCGCGAGACGCGATCGAACCCGCGGTCGGCGAGCACGGCCTCCACCATCTCCGCGCCCGCGCGCCCGGTCCGGCGCAGCAGAAAGATCACGGGCAGCGTGAGCTTGCCCTCGCGCAGGTCGTTGGCCGTCGGCTTGCCCAGGACCTCCTCGTCCGCGGTGAAGTCCAGCAGGTCGTCCACCATCTGGAAGCAGATGCCGAGGTTGAGGCCGTAGCCGGCCAGGGCCGCTTCCCGCTCCTCGCCCACCTCGCCCAGCATGCCGCCGATGCGCATGCAGGCGGAGAAGAGGTCGGCCGTCTTGCGGCGGACGATGTCGAGGTGCGCGGCGTCGTTCACCTTCAGGTCGCCGTTGCGCTCGATCTCGAGGAGCTGCCCCTCCACCATGCGCAACGTCACGTCCGAGAGCAGGCGCAGGATGCGCAGGTTGTCGCGGGACAGGGCCGTGGACATGGCCTTGGTGTAGAGGAAGTCGCCGAGCAGCACCGTGATGTCGTTGCCCCAGCGGCTGTTCACGCTGCTGCGGCCGCGGCGCACGGTGGCCTGGTCGATGATGTCGTCGTGAAGGAGGGTGGCGGTGTGGATGAACTCCACGACGGAGGCCAGCACCGTCGCGCGCTCTCCCCGGTAGCCGCAGAGGCCGCAGGCCAGCAGGAGCAGCGCCGGCCGGATGCGCTTGCCGCCCCCGTCCTGCACGTAGCGGCCGATCTCCGCGACCAGGGCCACGTCGGAGCGGAACTGCTCGGCGAAGAGGACCTCCACGCGCGCGAGGTCCTCCTCCACGAGCGCGACGATCTCCTTGAGGTCCGCGGGACGTGCCCGGCCGACGGGATCGAGCGCTGCCACCGCTACCTGTAGTTCGTGAACTGCATGTCGATGCCCAGGTCGGTCTCCTTGAGCAGGCGGATGACCGACTGCAGGTCGTCCCGGTTCTTGCCCGACACCCGGACCTGTTCCCCCTGCACCGAGGCCTGCACCTTGAGCTTGGTGCCCTTGATGATCTTGACGATCTCGCGCGCCTTCTCCGAGGGGATGCCCTTCTGCAGGGTCACCTTCTGGCGCGCGGTGCCCCCCAGCGCCTTCTCCACGGGGCCGAAGGTGAGCGCCTTCAAGGGCACGCTGCGCTTGACCAGGCGCGTCTCCAGCACGTCCCGCACCGCCTTGATCTTGCCCTCGTCGGCCGTGGCGATGAGGATCTCCTCCCCCTGCAGATCGATGGTGGAGTCCGTGCCCTTGAGGTCGAAACGGGTGGTGATCTCCTTCATGGCCTGGCCGATGGCGTTCTTGACCTCCTGCAGGTCAACGCTGCTCACCACGTCGAAGGAACTTTCAGCCATAGGTGTGCGGGAGACGCTAAGGTGACGGATTCGGCCGGAGTTGTCAAACCTTCGCGCGCACGAACAAGCGCTTGAAGTTGGCCTCCGCGGCCCGTCCCACCTCCTCGACGGGCACGCCGCGCAGGCGGGCGACCGCGCGCGCCACCTCCACCACGAAGGCCGGCTCGTTGCGCTTGCCGCGGTGCGGCGGCGGGGCCAGGAAAGGCGCGTCGGTCTCCACGAGGAGCCGGTCCTCCGGCACCGTCCTCGCCACCTCCTGGATGACCTCGGCGCGGGGAAAAGCCACGATGCCCGAAAACGAGACGTAGAACCCGAGCGCGAGGGCCCGGTGCGCCAGCTCCCGCCCGCCGGTGAAGCAGTGGATGACTCCCCCGGTCTCCCGCGCGCCTTCCTCCTCGAGGATGGCGGCCGTCTCCTCGTCGGCCTCGCGCGTGTGGACGATGACGGGCAGGCCGACCTCGCGGGCCACCCGGACCTGACGCCGGAAGACGTCGCGCTGGACGTCGCGCGGCGAGTAGTCGTAGTGGAAGTCCAGGCCTAGCTCGCCCAGCCCCACGATGCGGCCCTCGCGCGCCAGCCCCCGGAGCTCGTCGTACGTCTCCTCCGTGGCCAGCCGCGCTTCGTGCGGGTGGACGCCGGCCGAAGCGGGCAGGCCCATGTCTTCGGCCACCTTCAGCGCGCGCCGGTGCCCGGCTTCTTCATCCACGCCGCCCACGATCAGCATGCTGGTGACCCCGGCCTCGCGCGCCCGGGCCACGACCGCCTCGCGGTCCGCGTCAAACTGCGGCATGTCGATGTGCGTATGTGAATCCGCGACAGTGAAAGGTGCGGCCGACGCTGTCGAGTCCCCAGTCACGCGCCCAGCATACCGGCAAGGTCGCACTCCGCGTTCCGCGGCCCCATTTCTCATCATCGACACTGCGGCGAGGGGCCTATCCGCCGACGTCACCCTCCACCGTCACTTGGTAGGTCTTGAGCGGATCGCGTGCCGGGCCGCGCAGCACGGCGCCCGTGCATACGTTGAATTGAGCGCCATGATAGGGACGGGTGACCGTCGATCCCTCGAGCGCGCCTTCGCGCAGTGGCCCTTGCCGGTGCGTGCATTTGCCCTGCGTGGCGCACAACCTTCCCCGACGTTGAAAACGGCCACGCTGCCCACCAGTGAAGCCGATCCTGGGGCATTTCGGTTACGTGGAATCCGTTATCTTTTGAGAGCGTCCGGCTCGCTCACGCCAGCGGCCGCCACGGCGGGTTGCCGGGCCAGTCTTCGAAGCGCGTCTCGCCGAGTCGCGCGCTATCGCCCGGAACGAGTGTGCGCTCGCTCAACGTCGCGCCGAAGTAGCGTCCCTGCGGGTCCGTGACTACTTCGCGCGGCGGGCGGCGGGCTTAGTTCGCCTGGATCTCGATCACGGCGACGGTGTACGGGGGCAGCTCGAATGCCATGTCGCGCGTGTAGGGCTTCGTGGTTTCCAGGCGACGGAGCTTGTCGGGTTCGGCGAGCGAATTCGCCTCGTCGAGGCCGGCCGTGAGGGTGACGAGCTTCACGGTGGCGTTCGCCGGCACGCGTGAGCCCTGGAGGCGCGTGAGCAGAGTGTGCTGCGCGCCGTCGTAGTTCACGGCCTTGATGATGAGGCGGCGGCCGTCGGCCGTGCTGGTGGCGATCGCGTCCACGGTGTTCGGCGTCCAGTCCTCGGGTTTCATCTGCGAGATCGCGTCGAAGAACTCCGCGCGCCGGGGAATGTCCTTGAACGTGCCGGACGTGAAGGCGTGACGCCGGGGCGCGTAGTAGTCGCGAAACAGCTTCTCGGCCACGTATCCGGAGCCCGCGAACCACGACACGTGGTCGTGGTAGATCCACGCGCGCCACTCCGGATCGTCGGTGGTGTTGCGCATCAGCAGCGCCGGGGCGGACAGCGCCAGCGCCGGGCTCAGCTTCTCGTAGGAGAGCAGGCTGCCGGCCGCGTGCAGGCCCGCCCGCCAATCGTAGGTGCGGGACGCGCCCCACTCGAGCACCGCGATCTCGATGTCCGGATGAGCGGAGCGGCGCACGTACTCGACCAGCTTCTCGAGGTAGTCCTCGATCCGCCGCACGCCGGTCGCGTAACTCTCCGGCTCGTACTCGTAGTTGTGGGTGCCGAGGATGTCGAAGTTCCGGCCCGCGAGATCGATCAGCTTCTCGCTCCAGTTCATGTCGTTCGAGCGCTTCTGTCCGCAGGCGACGATCTTGGACTGCGGCGCGATCTCCCGCAGCCGCGGGCCGTACAGATTGACGATCGCGGCGTACTGGTCGGGCGAGAGCTTGTGGTTCATCGGCTCGTTATCGATCTGGATGTAGGGCACGCGATAGGGCTCGGGGTGGCCGTTGGCGGCGCGCCGGCGGCCCCACTCGGTGGTCGGCGGATCGACCAGGTAGTGCACCCACTCGAGCGCGTATTCGAGTTGCGCCGGATCCGTGCCGGTCGCGGCCAGGACGATCATGGGCGCCGCTCCGAGCTGCCGGCAGAGCTCCAGGAACTCGTCGGTGCCGAAGCCGTAGTAGTCGGAGTATCCGCCCCAGATCGTGTTCGGGTTGTACTTGCGGGAGACCGCGGGGCCGATGCCGTCCTTCCACTTGTAGATCGAGGCGTAGGAGCCGCCCGGCCAGCGGAGGAACGGCGGGGCCAGGCCCTTCAGCGCGGCCAGCAGGTCCGGGCGCAGCTTGCCGCTGTCGCGTGCGCCGGCCCGCATGAGCGAAATGAAATCCACCAGCACGGAACCCGTCCCCGTCGCGACGAGCTCGAGCGACGCCTGCCGATCGGTGGCCGAGCTCGTGAACTCGAACGCGACCTCCTGCCAGCCCGCACGGTTGGTTCTGAGCGGCGCCTTCGCGAGCTCACGTCCGGCCCCGCTCACGATGCGCAGGCTCAAGGCCAACCTACCCTGCTCGGGATCGAGCCAGAGAGAGCCGTCATACCGCTGCCCCGCTTCTACGTGGAGGCGGCCCTGGCGTATTCCAACCGTGCCGGCCCGCGCGGCGAGGCGCACGCTGTGCTCGCCCCGCTCGAACTTCGTGGCCACCAGAGTGGCCTCGCCATCTTTGCCGGAGGGCGTCCAGTAGTCCGCGAAGTCCTTGCCTTCGAACCCCTGGCCGCGGACTTGCTCGGCGTACAGGCCGTCGACGACCGAGTGGTTGATCTCCTCGAGAAAGTGTCCGTAGATGCGCTCGTCGATCGTCCCCGCGACGCGATCGGTATCGACCAGCAGCACCGCGACTCCCGAGTCGGCGGCGTGTGCAACCGTCGCCGCGAACGCGCACGCGAGAAAGACGGCCAGGCCTGTGCTCCCCATCACCTCTCCAGCCTTCTCGAACGCAAACGGCGGTCTCGGGCCGATAATGGGCCACATCTGCCGGTTGCCGGCGCGGTCACCGCCTTGATGATGAAGCACATGGCGCCCCGCTGCGGTTCGATAAAATTCGCCCGGGAGCGCTTAGGTAGTACGAGAGGCGTTCACGTGTCAACCCCCCCGGGGTCCTCGAATCCGTGAAGCTGCCGGTCGAGTTCGGAACCGACCGGAACGTCCCTTGGAAGATAGCGCTTCCGTCGGGACACTCTTCCCCGATCGTCGGCAACGGCCGGGTCTTCCTGACCGGCTTCGAGCAGGAGACCCTCGTCACCCTCTGCGTGCGCGCCGGGTGTACAAGCCGCCGCACCCGGTGTCTACCGACGCCATCGACCCGAAACGACGGCGCTGTACGAGGTGGTGCGGGATAACCTCGAGACGCTTTACGGG
>DATKEG010000068.1:0-13058 GCA_035544515.1 Vicinamibacteria bacterium
ACGAATGCCGTCTGGATGGGGTCGGGTGGCTTCACGGCCGAGCGTGTGGCCCTCCTCCGCGCCCAGGGCGTCCGGGTCTTCGCCGAGTTCAATACGTTGCACGTCGCCGAATACCTGAAGGAACACCCGGACGCCGCGCCCATCGGCTCGGACGGCCGCGTCTCACCGCCGCCGGACGGCTGGCAGGGCATCTGCCCGTCCCACGAAGGCTACCGCCGGAGCCGGATGGATGCCTTTCGCGACCTGCTGCGGCGCTTCGACGTGGACGGCGTGTGGCTCGACTACCACCACGCGCACGCCAGTTGGGAGCAGGCGGTGCCGAACCTGCCCGACACCTGCTTCTGCGATCGGTGTCTGGCACGGTTCGCGGAGGACACCGGTGTGCGGCTGGGAGCCGTCTCCACGGCCGAACGCGCGGCGCTCCTTCTCTCCACGCACCGGAAGACGTGGGTCGGCTGGCGCTGCGACCTGCTGACGGACTGGGTGCGCGAGTTCCGGGCGATCCGCGACGCCACGCGTCCCGGGGCGCTCCTGGGCACGTTCCACAATCCGTGGACCGATGACGACTTCGCCGGCGCGCGCCTCGAGAAGCTGGCGATCGACCTGCGGGCCCAGGCCGCGTACGTGGACGTCTTCAGCCCCATGCCCTACCACGCGCGGTTCGGGCACGCCCGCGAGCCGGAGTGGATCTCGCGCCAGGTGGCCTGGCTGGGCCGCTACCTGCGCATTGAGGGCGAACCCGGCGAGAGACACCGCATCTGGCCCATCGTCCAGGTCTCGGACTGGGGCGAGCCCGTCCCGCTCGAACAGGTCGAGACGGTGCTCGACCACGGGTCGCGCCGGCCGGCTACCGGCGTGATGGTCTTCGCCTGGGGCGGCCTGCGGAAGCAGCCGGAGAAGGTGCGGAGGGTGGGCGAGGTCTTCCGCGCCTGGCGCGGGGCGGAGCGACACGAACGCCCCTGAAGGCCGTGGACACGGTACCGGCCCGGACCGGCCTCCGCCCGGCGGCAACCGGCCTTATGCTCTGACCCGCATGGCCGCGGGCTGGCAGGCTCCCTTCGTGCTCGCGCTCGACGTGGGCAGCTCCTCCGTCAAGGGTGGGCTCTACGACGCGCGCGCCCGGCTGGTGCCGGGCACGCTGGTCTCCGAAGCCGCCGCCATCCGCCTCACCCTCGAGGGAGCGGCGGAAGCGGACGCGGAGGACGTGGCGCGGAGGACCGAGACGGTCGTGGACGGGATCCTCCAGCGTGCCGGACGCTGGCGGCCGCACATTGCGGCCGTGGGTCTCGACACGATGGCCTTCACCGTGGCCGGCGTGGACGCTTCGGGACGGCTCCTGACGCCGCTCTTCACCTACGCGGACACGCGTCCCCGGGAGGACGTGCTCGCGCTGGCCGGCGAGATCGACCGGCGCGCGACCTACCAGCGGACCGGCTGTCCCCTCCATACGGGATACCTGCCCGCGCGGTTGCGGTGGCTGCGGCGGCGGCAGCCGGGGCCGACGGCGCGCGTGCGGCGGTGGCTCGACGTCGGCACCTGGCTCTACACGCGCTGGTTCGGGGCCGGGCCGGTTCCCATGTCGTACTCCACGGCGTCCTGGAGCGGCCTGCTCGACCGCCACCGCCTGTGCTGGGATGCCGAGCTCATGCGCCACCTCGGCCTGGACGAGGGCGCGCTGCCGCCACTGGCCGAATACTTCGCCGCGCGGCAGGGCCTCGCCCCAGGTTACGGCCGGCGCTGGGGCGCGTTGCGCGACGTCCCGTTCTTCCTCGGCGTGGGCGACGGCGCCGCCGCGAACGTGGGCAGCGGCTGTGTCTCGCCCCGGCGTACGGCGCTGACGGTCGGCACCTCGGGCGCGCTGCGGATCCTGCTTCCGGGCCGCACGCCCGAGGTCCCGGCGGGCCTGTGGGCCTACAAGCTCGGCTCGGCGGACACGCTGCTGGGCGGGGCCTTCAGCACGGGCGGAGAGATCTTCGCCTGGGCCAGGTCCCTCCTGCGCCTGCCTCCGGCGAAGGACCTGGACCGCGCGCTCTCCCGCCTCCCGCCGGACGGGCACGGGCTGACGGTGCTGCCGTTCCTGAGCGGCGAGCGCAGCCCGGGATGGTCGCCGAACGCGCGCGCGGCCGTCGACGGGCTGGGCGGCTCCGCGACCTCGCTGCAGATCCTGCAGGCCTGCCTCGAGGCCGTGTCGTACCGTTTCGGACTGGTGGCCCGCCTGCTGGCGCCGCACGAGGAAGCACCGCACGAGATCGTAGCCAGCGGCGGCGCCATGAGCCGGTCGCGATACTGGGTGCAGCTCATGGCCGACGTTCTCCAGCGGCCGGTGGGGTTGTGCCGCGCGCGCGAGCTGACCAGCCGCGGCACGGCGGTGCTCGCGCTGCGCGCCCTCGGCGCGTGGACGACGCTGGAAGACGTGCCGGTGGCGCAGGCGGACGCGTACGAGCCGGACACCGCGCGCGCGGCGGTCTACGCGGCGGCGATGGACCGGCAGCACGCGCTCTACGAAGCGCTCGTCGAGCGCGCCGCGGAGACGGCGCGGCGGTTCGGCTCACCTCTCCCCGAGCAGGCTCGCGGCGGCCTCGTCGAGCAGGAAGGAGACCTGGCGCGACCCGCGGGCCAGGAGCGCCAGCGGCGATGAGGAAGCCGCGTCCTCCACCGCGTCGCGGATCGCGCGCGCCTTCGCCTCTCCCAGCGCGGCGACCACGACCCGCTCCGCGGCCATGAGCGCCGGCAGGGTCAGGGTCAGGCGGCGGGGCGGAGGTTTCGGGGCGTCCTCGATCGCCGCCACCCACCGCCGTTCCTCCCGCATCAGGGCATGGCCGGGGAAGAGCGAGCCGACATGGCCGTCTTCGCCCGCGCCCAGCAGGAGGAAATCGAGCCGCGGGGGCGTGCCCAGGACGCGGACGAGCTCACGAGCGTACGCTTCCGCCGCCTGCTCCAGAAGGGCGGCCTCGCCCTCCATGCGGTGGACGCGCGCGCCGGGCACCCCGGCCGGCTCGAGCCACAGCGAACGGGCCAGCGCGTAGTTGGACGCGGGGTCGGACGGCGGCACCGCGCGTTCGTCGGCCTGGAAGAACTCGGCGCGGGACCAGTCGAACGGCACGGCGGCGAGCCGGGAGAAGAAGGCGGTGGCCACGGATCCGCCGGGCAGGGCGACGGCGAAGCGGCCGCGCGCGGCGAGGGCCCGCCGGCCGTCGCTCTCGAACCGCGAGGCGAGGGTCTCGGCCAGCCGCTGTGGCTTGTCAACGACGACCTCGTGTAGCATCGTTCGAAGCGTACGACAGCGAAGGGGAGCCGCATCGTGCCACGGGACGATGCGGAAGCGTGGATGAAGGTCGCTCTCGGCTCCGACCACGCCGGCTACGCGCTCAAGCAGCACCTCGCCGGGACGTTGCGCGGCGAGGGCCACGACGTGCTCGACCTCGGCACGCACTCGGAGGCGCCCGCCGACTACCCCGACGCCGCGGAAGCGGTCGGGCGCGCGGTCGTCCTCGGCCGGGCCGAGAGGGGCCTGCTGGTGTGCGGCAGCGGCGTGGGGGCTTCGGTCGCCGCGAGCAAGCTGCCCGGCGTGCGCGCCGCGGTCTGCCACGATACGTACTCCGCGCGCCAGGGCGTCGAGCACGACGACATGACCGTGCTCGTCCTGGGCGCGCGCGTGGTCGGCCCCGCCCTGGCCGGCGAGCTCGTGAGCGCGTTCCTGGCCGCGCGCTTCTCGGGCGAGGAGCGGCACCGGCGGCGCCTGGCGAAGGTGAAGGCGCTCGAGACGCGGTACACCTAGGCGGCACCGGAGGAGACAGCATGCAGCTCGGCATGATCGGACTCGGCCGCATGGGCGCCAACATGGTCCGGCGCCTCATGCGCGGCGGCCACGCCTGCGTCGTCTACGACCGCTCCGCGGAGGCGGTGGACACCCTGGTGAAGGAGGGCGCCACCGGAGCGCGCTCGCTCGCCGACTTGGCGGAGAGGATGGACGGCCCGCGCGCGGTCTGCCTGATGATCCCCGCCGCCGTCGTGGACGCCTCGCTCGAGGACCTCGTCCCCCTCCTGGGCCGGGGCGACGTGGTCATCGACGGAGGAAACTCCCACTACCAGGACGACATCGCGCGCGCGAAGGGCCTCGGCGCGCGCGGCGTGCACTACGTGGACATGGGCACGAGCGGCGGCGTGTGGGGCCTGGAGCGCGGCTACTGCCTGATGATCGGCGGGGAGGCGGAGGTGGTGAAGCGTCTGGACCCGATCTTCGCCACGCTCGCCCCCGGCCGCGGCGACATCCCGCGCACGCCCGGCCGCGAGCAGAGGGACTCGACCGCGGAGAGGGGCTACCTGCACTGCGGCCCCAGCGGCGCCGGGCACTTCGTCAAGATGATCCACAACGGGATCGAATACGGTCTCATGGCCGCCTACGCCGAGGGGCTGAACATCCTGAAGAACGCGAACGTGGGCGCGGCCAATCACGCGCCGGACGCGGAGACCACGCCGCTGCGGAACCCCGAGCACTACCGCTACGACTTCGACCTCGCGGACGTCACGGAGCTGTGGCGGCGGGGGAGCGTGGTCACGTCCTGGCTGCTGGACCTGACCGCCAGCGCCCTGGCCGGCGACCCGGGCCTGGAGCGGTTCGGCGGCCGGGTGAGCGACTCCGGCGAGGGACGCTGGACGGTGCAGGCCGCCAACGACGAGGGCGTCCCCGCCCACGTGCTGACCGCCGCGCTGTTCGAGCGGTTCTCTTCGCGCGGTCTCGACCTGTTCCAGAACCGGGTGCTCTCCGCCATGCGCTACGGCTTCGGGGGGCACGTGGAGAAGAAGTGAGGTCCGAGCGCCCGCGCTCGGACGCGCTCGTCTTCTTCGGCGCCACGGGCGACCTCGCCTACAAGAAGATCTTCCCCGCGCTGCAGGCCATGGCCCGCCGCGGCCACCTGCAGGTGCCGGTGGTGGGGGTGGCCAGGGACGGCTCGCTCGCGCAGCTCCGGGAGCGCGCGCGGGCGAGCGTGAGCGAACACGGGGGCCTGGACGAGGCGGCCTTCGCGAAGCTGGCCGGGCTGCTCCGCTTCGTGGACGGGGACTATCGCGACCCCGAGACCTTCACCCGGCTGCGGGCCGTCCTCGCCGGCGCGGAGCGGCCGATCCACTACCTGGCCATCCCGCCCAGCATGTTCCCGGTGGTGGCGGAGAACCTGGCCCGCACCGGCTGCACGCGCGGCGCGCGGGTGATCCTGGAGAAGCCCTTCGGCCGGGACCTGGCCTCCGCCCGCGCCCTCAACGCGACCCTGCGCGAGGTCTTCGCCGAGGAGTCGATCTTCCGCATCGACCACTACCTGGGCAAGGAGGCGGTGCAGAACATCCTCTACTTCCGCTTCGCCAACGCCTTCCTGGAGCCCATCTGGAACCGCCACTACGTCGAGAACGTGCAGATCACCATGGCGGAGAGCTTCGGGGTGAAGGGGCGCGGGAAGTTCTACGAGGAGACCGGCGTCATCCGCGACGTGATCCAGAACCACCTCCTGCAGGTCGTGAGCTACGTGGGCATGGAGGCGCCGGCCAGCACGTACGACGAGGCGATCCGCGAGGAGCAGGCCAAGGTCCTCCGCACCGTGCGTCCCATGAGCGCCGAGCACATGGTGCGGGGGCAATACCGTGGCTACCGGGAGGAACCGGACGTGGCGCCCGACTCGTACATGGCCACCTACGCGGCGCTGCGGCTGTACGTGGACTCCTGGCGCTGGGAAGGCGTCCCCTTCTACGTCCGCGCGGGCAAGCGGCTGGCCACGACCTACACCGAGGTGACGGTCGAGCTGCGGCATCCGCCGCCCGTGGTCTTCCCCGAGCCGCGGCCCGCCAGCGGCAACTACGTGCGCTTCCGCCTGAGCCCCACGGTCGTGATCGCGATCGGGGCGCGCGCCAAGCGTCCGGGCGAGGCGATGACCGGCGAGCCGGTGGAGCTCTCCGTGGTGGAGGAGCCGGAGCAGGGGAAAGAGGGGCGCCTGGACGCCTACGAGCGGCTGCTCGGCGACGCCATGGCCGGCGACGCCACATTGTTCGCGCGCCAGGACGTGGTGGAGGCGGCGTGGGCCATCGTGGACCCGGTCATCCACGGGCCGAGCCCGATGTACGACTACGAGCCCGGCACCTGGGGACCCGTCGAGGCGGACGCGCTCGTGGCCGAGGTCGGAGGCTGGAACACGCCGGCATGAAGCGCGCGCCTGCGCGGGGGGCTCAGGCCGCGGGAATGCTGAACCGGAACGTCGCCCCCGCGCCGGGGGTGTTCTCGAGCCAGACCCGCCCATCGTGGCCGTCCACGATTCCCTTCACGATGGCGAGCCCGAGGCCGGTGCCCTTGTAGCTCGAGCGCTCCGAGCGCCAGTAGGGCTCGAAGATGTTGGCGCGCGCGGCCTCGGGTATCCCGGGCCCGGTGTCGCTCACCGTGAACACGACCTCCTGGCCATGCGGCTCGACCCCGATGGTCACCGAGCCCTGGGTGGTGGCCTTCAACGCGTTCGAGACGAGGTTCGCCAGGACCTGGATGAGCCGGTGGCGGTCGCCGCGGACGAGGGGCACCTCCGCGGGCACGACCTTGACCAGCGCCAGACCGCGCGTGGCCGCCTGCGCCGCGAACATGTCCATGACCTCGTCCACGACCGAGAGCGGGTCCTGCGGGACGAGGTCGAGGGCCAGGCGTCCCGCCTCCAGGCTGTTGACGTCGAGCAGGTCCGAGATCATCCGGTTCATCCGCTGCGCGGCGCGGGTGATGGCCCCGAGTCCGCGCGCCCGGAGGTCCGCCGGCAGGTCGGAGTCCTTCAGCGTCTCCGCCGCGAGCACGATCGTATTGAGCGGGTTGCGCAGGTCGTGCGAGACCACACCCAGCACGTGCTGCCGGTCCGCGACCGCCTGCCGCGCCTGCCGGTAGACGCGCTCGCGCTCCACCTCCGCGTGCTTCCGGTCCGTGATGTCGGTGCAGGCGGAGACCGCGCCCACGATCTCGTCACCGGAGCCGATCGGCGCCACGGAGCAGTGGAGGATCACGTCCTTGCCGGTGCGCAGGTGGCGGACCATGAACTCGCCGGCCGTGGCCCGGCCGCTCAGGGCCTGTGCGATCGGCCGTTCCTCGGGCGCGAGCGGCTGGCCTGTATCGGCGTGCCGCGCCTCGAGCACCTCCGCCAGGGACTTCGCCGACCGGTTGAGCTCCTCGAGGGAGTCCACGCCGAACAGCTCCAGCGCCGCGCGGTTGGCGTGGCGGACGCCGCGGGCGTCGGATACGAACACGGCGTCCGGGATGCTCTGCAGCACCGTCTCCAGCTCGCGCACCTGCGCGGCCAGCGCCTCCTGGAGCAGGTGCTGGGCGATGGCGGCGGTGGCGCGGGCGCACATCGTCTCGAAGAGACGGCGGTCCTGGTCCGAGACGCTGGCCGCCACGGTCGATCCGATGTGGGCCACGCCCACGAGCTGCCCCTCGCTCTGCAGGGCAACGCCGTACAGCGCCTTGAGCTTCCTGGCCTTGAGGACGGGGCTGACGGCCTCGGCCTCGATCTGCTCTGCGGTCAGGAACCGGGGGCGCCGCTCCGCGGCGATGCGTCCCGCGATGCCCTCCCCGATGCGGAGGCGCAACGCGCGCCCACGCCGCTCCTCCTCCAGGCCGACCGCGGCCCGCACCACGAGCGCGTCGCCCTCCCGCAGCAGGATGGAGCCCGTGTCGATGGAGGCGGCGGGCTCGATGATCGCCTGCAGCAGCCGCTGCAGCAGGTCGTCCACGCGCAGGTTCTCGAAGGCGACACTGGAGACGCGGTCCAGCGCCCGCAGGGTGCGGTCCCGCGCGGCGATGTAACGTTCGGCGGAGGCGGCGATCAGCGTGTCGAAGACCCGGTTCAGCAGGCGCAGCGCGGCACCTCCGAGGTCGCGCCCACGGCTCTCCAACCACAGGTCCAGGATCGTGGAGCGCAGCCCGGCCGCATCGCCCACGACCTCTCGCAGCGACGTGCCCTCGCTCAGCCGGCGCAGGGCGTGACGCTCGGAGGCCTGCACGGTCGGCGTGGGCAGCCCGTCCGCCATGCCTCCCTCGACGGCTTCGGCCACGGCGTCCAGCAGCTCGGCGGGCGCGCCGTCGTGCCCCCGCGCGCCGAGCAGGGCGCGGTGCTGCCTCAGGAACTCGCCGAGCTCTCGGGCCGACGGATCCCGGACCGCCGCGTCCGCCGTGGTCTCCATGCTTCCTTGATTATGGCTTCGGCGCGACCGAACGAGCGGACCGCCGCGCCATGAGCATCGGGTGTCAGCTCCAGTAGACGCGATTGTACCTGCATGCTTCCGGCCAGCCGCGCGGGTGCCGTACGGCCTCTCGAGCCCGGACAGGAGTTGACGGCGCGTCGCCAGCCGCTGCTGCTGCGTTATGCTCTGCACGGCGCGCGACAGGCCGGAAGCACAGGTCGCCGGTGGATCAGCTTCGGCCGGTCGAGTGGATCAGCTTTCAACGCGGCCCAGCAGCAGGCAACGCGTGGCACTCGTGGTTCTTCTGAGGCGTGTGCGGGCGACATGGCGGGAGAAGCAATGGTGCGAATTCGAAAGGGTGCGCAGACGGATCTGGCGGCGATCGTGGCCGTTGTCAACGATGCTGCGCAGGCATATCGAGGAGTGATACCGGTAGACCGGTGGCGCGACCCCTACATGTCGGCGGATGAATTGGAGAGCGAGATCTCCGATGGCGTCGTCTTCTGGGTGGCGGAAGAGGAAGGCCGCCTGTTGGGGGTGATGGGGTTTCAGGACAAGGGAGATGTCGCCCTGGTGCGCCACGCGTATGTCGCGCCCGGGCTACAGAGGAAGGGCGTGGGAACGAGTCTTCTGCGCCACGTGGAGGGTCTCGCTGACAAGCCCATCCTGATTGGTACGTGGGCGAGTGCGTCGTGGGCCATCGAGTTCTATCGGCGGAACCGATACACAGTCGTCCCGGACAGCGACAAGGAGCGCCTGCTCCGGACCTACTGGTCGATCCCTGCGAGACAGATCGAAACGTCGGTTGTCCTTGCCGATGGACGATGGTTGGAGCGCGAAGCCAGCTTCAGCGGACGCCGATCGCTCGGGCCAGGGCCTTCCGTCCCGTCGCGCACAAGGGCGTGACGCATCCCGAGTTCCGGCGCGACCCGAAGGTGCGGGTCACAACCGATTTCTTGAAGCGGGCGGCTGCGGCGAAGTAGGACGGGAGCGTCGGCGGCGCCGACCTAGTCCAGCCTCTTCCGGAAGCGCAGCGCGGCCAGGGCCAGGATCGCCGTGCCCATGAGGGCGAGGGCCAGGGCCTGCGGCCAGAGCACGTCGAGGCCCGAGCCGCGCAGGAAGATGCCGCGGATGATCGTGGCGTAGTAGCGCAGCGGGATCGCGTAGGTGACGTACTGGATGGCGCGGGGCATGTTCTCGATCGGGAAGATGAGGCCCGAGAGGTAGACCATCGGCAGCATCAGGGTGAAGGCGGCGATCATCATGGCCTGCTGCTGGGTGCGCACGAGGGTGGAGACGAGCAGGCCCAGGCCGAGGGTGTTCAGCACGAAGAGCTGCGTGAGGGCCACGAGCAGGGCGAAGGAGCCGCGGAGGGGCACGCCGAAGCCGAAGACGGTCAGGGCCGTGACCAGGAAGACCTGGACGAGCCCGATGAGAGCGAAGGGGAAGAGCTTGCCCACGATGAGCTGCCAGGACCGGATGGGCGAGACGATGATCTGCTCCATGGTGCCGATCTCCTTCTCGCGCACCACGCCCATGGCGGAGAGGAGCAGGGTCATGATCATGAGGATCATGGCCAGCACCGCCGGCACGTAGAACCAGCGGCTCTTCAGGTCCGGGTTGTACCAGACGCGTGGGACGAGCTCGATCTGGCCCGGCGGGACGAGCGCGCGGCCCTCCTCCGCGGCCCGGCGCACCCACTCGCGCAGCCGCTCGGCCATGGCCTCGCGGCTGGCCGCGGCCACGATGCCCCTTCCGTAGCCCAGGGCCACGGTGGCGGGACTGGAGTCCGAGCCGTCCGCGATGATCTGGACCCGGGGCGTGCCGTCTCCGGACAGGCCACGGCCGTAACCCGCGCCGATCACCAGCGCCACCTGCGCGTCGCCGCTCACCAGCCAGCCGTCGATCCCGGAGACGGTGTCCTCCACCCCTGCCAGCTCGAAGTAGCCGGAGCGCGTGAAGCGGTCGAGGAGCGCCCGGCTGGCCGCGCTGCGGTCCTGGTCCACGAGCACGGTGGGGATGCGCGTGACGTCGGTGTTCACGGCGAAGCCGAAGAGCACGAGCTGCATCACGGGCGCCACGAAGACGATGGGGATCATCCGGTGGTCCTGGCGGAGCTGCAGGAACTCCTTGACGACGATCCGCCAGAGCACGTACACGGTCAGGCCTCCTCGCGCACGAGGCGCAGCGTGGCGAGGCCCAGGGTGGCCACGGCGAACAGGGCCAGCCCCGCCACCTCTTCGGGATAGGGGCCGAGGCCGGAGCCCTTGATGATCACGCCGCGCAGGATCACCAGGTAGTACCGGGCGGGAACGGCGTAGGTGACCAGTTGCAGGAAGGCGGGCATGGCGCGGATCTGGAAGATGAACCCCGAGAGCAGCACCGCGGGCAGCAGGGAGACGAGGAGGCCGCCCTGGAAGGCGACCGACTGCGAGTCCGCGAGCGTGGAGATGAGGATTCCCAGGCCCAGGGCGCCGAGGAGGTAGAGGAGCGTGGCCGCGAGGAGGGCCAGGTAGGAGCCCCTCACCTCCACGCCGAAGAGCGCGCGCGCCGCGAGGAGGATGATGGCCGCGGCCAGGAAGGAGACGGCGAGGTAGGGCAGGGTCTTGCCCAGGATCAGCTCCACCGTGCGCAGGGGCGCCACCCGGAGCTGCTCGATCGTGCCGCGCTCCTTCTCGCGGACGATGGAGAGGGCGGTGGCGAGCACCGCGGTGAGCATGAGCAGGACGCCCATCAGGCCGGGCACCAGGAAACGCGTGGAGCTCAGCTCCGGGTTGTACCAGACGAGCGGCCGGTACGAGATCCCGGTGACGGCCTCGCCGCCGCCCGCCCGCATCAGCGTCCGCCGCAGCGCTTCCGCGTTCGCTTCGGCGACCACCGCTCCCGCGTATCCCAGCACCGTGGTGGCGGTGTTCGCGTCCGCGCCGTCGAGCAGGAGCTGGACCTCGGCCGGGCGTCCCCTGGCCAGCTCCTCGCCGTACCCCCCCGGGATGACGAGCACGGCGCGGGCGATGCCCCGCGCCGTGAGGTCCTCGAGGTCCGCGCCGGGCGCCGGCGTGGCCGCGAGGTCGAAGTAGGTCGAGCGCACGAACGCGGCCACGAGCTCCCGGCTGCGCGCGGTATGGTCGTGGTCCTGCACGGCCAGGTCCACGTGGCGGACGTCGAAGTTCAGCGCGAAGCCGTAGAGCACGAGCATGAACGCGGGCAAGCCCAGCAGCATCAACAGGCTCAGGGGGTCGCGCCGGATCTGGCGCAGCTCCTTGACCGCCACCGCCCGCAGCTTCGTCATGGCCCCGCGGCCGGCTCCCTTCGCCGCGACTCCTCGTGCTGTACGTGGTGGATGAAGACGTCTTCCAGCGACGGCACGATCCGCTCGGCGGTGGCCGGGCCGTTGCCGGCCGCCTCGAGCACCGCGACCACGCGGGAGACCCCCGCCGCGGCGTCGTCCACCACCACGTGCAGCCGCGTGCCGAAGGCGGAGACGTCGCGGACGAACGGCTGCCGGGCCAGCGTCTCGAGCGCCTCCACGATCCTCGGCGCCGCGACCTCGAGCACGGCGTGGTCGCGGAAGACGGCCTTCACCCCGGCGACGGTGCCGAGCGCGCTCAGGCGGCCGGCATGGATGAGGGCCAGGCGGTGGCAGTGCTCGGCCTCCTCGAGGTAGTGCGTGGTCACGAACACCGTCACGCCCTCGGCGGACATGGCGTCGATGAGCCGCCAGAAGCGGCGGCGCGAGAGGGGATCGACGCCGCTGGTGGGCTCGTCCAGGAACACGATCCGCGGCTGGTGCAGCACGGCGCAGGCCAGCGCCAGGCGCTGCTTCCAGCCGCCGGGCAGCGAGCCCGTGAGCAGGTCCTCCTTGCCGGCCAGGCCCGACATCTCGACGGCCCAGGCCTCGCGCGCGGCCAGCGCGGCGCCCCGCAGGCCGTACACGCCGCCGAAGAAGCGGAGGTTCTGGCGCACGGAGAGGTCCTCGTAGAGGCTGAAGCGCTGGCTCATGTAGCCGATCCGGCGCTTCACCTCCTCCGGCTCCTTCGCCACGTCGATCCCGAGCACGCGGGCGGAGCCGGAGGTGGGCCTCAGCAGGCCGCACAGCATCCGGATCGTGGTCGACTTGCCGGCGCCGTTCGCGCCCAGGAAGCCGAAGATCTCCCCCTCCGCCACGTCGAACGAGATGCCGTCCACGGCGCGGAAGGCGCCGAACCGCTTCCCCAGGTCGCGGATCTCGACGGCGAGGGCCAAGGCGCTACCGTCCGCGCGCGCGGTCGAGGGCGGCCCGCGCCGTGCGCAGCCCGGCCAGGGCCTCGGTATGGTCGAGGCCGGCGCGCAGGAGGAGGACCCCGGCGTCGAGGCGCTCCGAGGACGGGATCACTCCGGCCTGGTGGCGCTCGGAGGCCACGCGGCTGTTCTCGCGCGCCGCCTCCAGGTTCCGCGCCGCGACCTCGACCGCGCGCGAGGCCGTCGCGACCTCCAGCCGTCGTGCCGTGACCTCGAGCCGGATGCGCCGGTCCAGGTCGTCCGCCTGGCGGCGCAGCGCGTCCGTGCGCGCGGCCGCGCGCCTGGCGGCGGCGGCGGCGCGCCCGCCGTCGAAGAGCGACCAGGACAGGCTCAGGCTCACGTCCCACGAGTCCTGCCACTCCGCCGACGGCGGCAGGATCCGCCGGTTCGGGTTGGCGTAGTCGAACCCGCCGCCGAGGGAGACCTGCGGGCGGCGCGCGGCACGCTCCGCCTCCACCCGCGCTTCGGCGGCCGCGATCCGCTCGCGAAGGGCGGCCCGCTCGGGCCGGCGCGACAGCGCGTCCTCGACCAGGGGGCCGAGGGGGCCGGCCGGTCCCGGGTCCGGGGAGTCGGGCCGCGGCCCG
>DATKEG010000069.1:0-24208 GCA_035544515.1 Vicinamibacteria bacterium
CTGGTCCATCTCGTCCGCGAGCTGGCCAGCGAGCGCTGACCCCCGCCGGGTGGCCGAAATGGCCGCCTTGCCCTACATTTGGAGAGGTGGGAGGCGTATGGCGCTGCTCGACGGCCTCACGGTGCTCTACGTCGAGGACGACCCGGACACCCGCGAGGTCATGGTTCGGCGGGGTTCACGCTGCACATGGCCAAGCCCCTGACGGCTGATCAGCTCGCCCTGCGGGTGGCGCTCCTGGTGAAGCCCGTCCTGTCGTAGCTCGTGGTACGGTTGCCCCCAGCCGGACGCCGCGCGCGCCCGTCTCCCGGAGGCCGGGTCATGAGCCGCACCCTGGAGCAGGAGTTCGTCGGCCGGACCTACGACGACTTCCTGTTCCGGCCGCAGGCCGGCATGGCGTCCTCCCGCGGGGATATCGCCCTGGGGGCCCGCCTCTCCCGTGGGCTGGCCCTCGACCTGCCGGTCGCCTCCGCGAACATGGACAGCGTCACCGGCGCGCGCATGGCCAAGACGATGGCGCTCGAGGGGGGCATCGGGTTCATCCACCGTGCGATGACCATCGAGGCCCAGGCCGGGAGCGTGGGCAAGGTCAAGCGCAGCTACGGCTACCGGGTCGAGCAGCCGCTGAGCCTGCCGCGGGACGCGACCATCCGCGAGGCGCGGGAGTTCGCGCGCAAGCACAACGTGACCGGCCTCCTCATCGAGGAGACGCGGGGGGGAGGGGTGCTGGCGGGGCTCCTGTCCAACCGGGACATGCCGTGGGACGCGGCCTTCGACGAGCGCAAGGTGCAGGACTTCATGACGCCGGCGGAGCGCCTGACCACCGGACGCCCGGGCATCACGGCGGAAGAGGCGGAGCGCCTGCTCTTCGAGCGGCGCATCGAGAAGCTTCCCCTGGTGGACGAGCAGGGGAAGATCCGCGGTCTCATCACCAAGAAGGACATCTCCCTGGCCCGGCAGCGCCCGTCGTCCAGCAAGGACGCCAAGGGCCGCCTCCTGGTGGGCGCGGCCATCGGCGCGCGCGGCGATTTCCTGGAGCGGGCGGCGGAGCTGGTGCGCTCCGGCGTGGACGCGCTCGTCATCGACATCGCGCACGGCCATTCCCAGGTGATGCGGACCGCCGTCGAGGCGGTGCGCCAGAATCTCGGAGACGTCCAGCTCGTGTGTGGCAACGTGGGCACGCGCGAGGGGGCGGCCTTCCTGAAGGAGCTGGGCGCCGACGCGATCAAGGTCGGCATCGGTCCCGGCCGCGGCTGCCGCACGCGCCTGGAGACCGCCGCCGGCGTGCCGCAGCTCCAGGCGCTGCGCGAGGCGTGGTGCGCCGTGGAGGAGTCGGTGCCGATCGTGGCGGACGGCGGGGTCAAGGACGACAAGGACATCTTCCTGGCCCTCCTCTGCGGCGCGTCCACGGTGATGCTGGGCAGCATGCTCTCGGGCACGGACGAGGCCCCCGGCCACGTGATCGTGGACCCCGGCACGCGGGAGAAGCGCAAGATCTACCGTGGCATGACCTCGCCCCAGGCGGTCTTCGAGGCGCTCTACGACGACGAGAGCCCCGAGGCCGCGGTGGTCGCCCTCGACGTGCCGGCGGAAGGCCAGGAGATGCAGGTGCCGTACAAGGGCAGCGTGGTGGACATCCTGCACCGGCTGCGCGGCCACTTACGCTCCGCCGTGAGCTACGGCGGGGGTCTCGCGCTCTCCGAGGTGCGCGCGCGGGTGCTGCCCGATCCGCTGCGCTACCTGATCCCCCTCAGTGAGTCGTCGCGACGGGAGTCCTATGAGCGGTGACGGCCTGAGCGGCACCGCGCCGGACGGGCCGGCGGCCGACCGGACGCCATCGCTCCTCGAACCGGCCGCGAGCTGACCCGAACCCGGCTCGCCCCCGGCGCCCCAGGGTCGGTCCTCGCCACAAAAGCTGCCAAAAAAGCTTGACATGATAGGTAATTAAGCTTAGTTATATAAAGTTATTTCTGACCAAGGGACGGGAGACCGAATGAACCTGCGCGCCGCGGCGAGCTTCAGCCTCATATCCGTCTGTGCGGGGTGCCAGACGATCGTCGAGGAGATGCCGGCCAGGTCCGGCCCGCTGAGCCCCACCGCGCCGATCGTCATCGTGGTTCCCATCTCGAACCCCGCCGTTGCGCCCACGACGCCCGCGCCGGCACCTGGCCCCACGCCCGCCCCCGCGCCGACCGCCACGCCCGCGCCCGCGCCGACCGCCGTACCCGCGCCGGATCGAGGTCCGATCGACAGCGTCCGCGTGGGGTTCTTCGGCATCTCCTGCAAGAACGGCAAGACCGCGCCGCGCAACGGGGAGCGACGGCTGCCGGTCGGCTGCACCGGCTACGTCACCGCGACGCCGAAGGACAAGAACAACGTCGACGTGCCGCTGAGCGTCCACGGCCCGGATATCGACTGGGATCTGATGTGGGGCCACGGCACGGTGGACGTCCGTCCGCCCACGTTCGCTAACGACTTCAACAAGGACCTGTTCGGGATCCGACCCGGCGAGTTCAGCCTCTGCGCCACGGTGAAGGGCGTCGAGGGCTGCCTGCACGGCTTCGTCATTTCTTAGGGCTTGGGGCTCGCCTGCGGGCGGAGCTCTGGCCTCGCGCTCGGCTGGCCGCCGTGGCCCAGCCGCCGACCCGGTCTGCCCGCCCCTCGTGTTAGGCTTCGCGTCTCACAGCCAGGAGGAGAAGATCCCATGAGCGCACGCCTGACGTTCGTCCTGGTCGCCCTGGTGTCGGCGGCCGCGGCCGGGGCCCAGGAAGGACCGCCCCTGCCCACGCCGGGCCCGGAACACGAACTGCTCAAGAAGGACGTCGGCACGTGGGACGCGACGGTGGAGATGATGATGCCGCCGGGCCCGCCTGCGAAGGGGACCGAGGTCACCGCGCTCGGGCCGGGCGGCCTGTGGATCATCACCGATTTCAAGTCCGAGATGATGGGCGCGCCCTTCCAGGGCCACGGCGTGGCCGGGTGGGACCCGGCCCGGAAGAAGTACGTCGGGACCTGGGTCGACAGCATGTCGACGAGCGTGATGGTCACCGAGAGCACCTACGACGCGGCCTCCCGCAGCCTGACCGGCTGGATCGATGCTCCGGGGCCGGACGGGCAGCCCATGAAGTTGAAGGCGGTCACGGAGTACAAGGACGACGACACGCGCGTGTTCACGATGTACATGAAGGGACCGGACGGCAAGGAGGCCCCCACCATGCGCATCACGTACAAGCGGCGGAAGTAGCGGCTAACGGTTCCGGTTGCGGCGCCCGCCGCTCTTGGGCCGGCCGTGCGCCCCGGCGACGGTGTCGTCGTCGGTCGGGCGATCCTCGCGCTCGACCACGGCGCCGGAGGCTCCGCCCTCGTCCGCCATCGAAGCCTCGCGTTCCTGGTCTATCGCCGTCAGGCCGGGTGTCTCCGTCGACGAGCCCTGAACGTCGTCGCGCTCCTCGGCATCGCCGGGCAGATTGGGCTTTCCGACCACGATCCCTCCTCGGCCTCTGCGGCCGCGCCCCGGGCGGCTCAGCGCCCCGGGGCGAAGTAACCGGTCCGGTGACGAACCTGGAACTGCGGCCGAGCGCGCAGCCGCACCTGGATCCGGCGCCAGCGCCCGTCCCGCGCGTCGTTGTTCGAGAAGTAGCCCAGGTTGTACTGGGAACGCAGCTCCTCGGCCACCCGGTCGTACGTCCCGGTGAGCTGCGCGATCTCGCGGAGGAAGTGCGCCTGTCCGCCGGTATCCCGGGCCAGCGCGCTGAAGAAGTAGCGAGGCACTCCCACTTCGTTTGCCAGCCTGGCCGCCGAGGGCAGCGCCGGGCGCAGGCTGATCCCGTAGACGGCGATGCCGCTGGTACGTGCCAGCGAGAGGACCTGGTCGTCGCTGACCAGCGAGGTCGTGTCCTCTCCGTCGGAGAGCACGACCACGGCCATGCGCCGCAGCTCTTCCGCCCGGCGCCGCGAGGAGAGGTCCTTGAGCGCGATGTAGACGGCGTTGTAGAGGCCGGTCGAGCCTTGCGCGCGCGTGCGCTTGATCGCGCCCTCCAGCGCCGACCGGTCGGCGGTGAAGTCCTGGATGATGCGCGTCCGCTCGTTGAACTGGATCACCTGCGCCTCGTCGGCGGCGGTGAGGGTGCGGACGAACTGCGTGGCCGCCGCCTGGGCCTCGGGCAGCTTGAGGCTCATGGACTGCGACGTGTCGAGGAGGATGGCCAGCGAGACGGGCAGGCGCTCGTGCGTGAACAGCGTGAGGTCCTGGGGCCGCCCGTCCTCGAAGACCTCGAAGTCGGTCTCCCCGAGGTCGGTGACGAAGCGGCTGGTGGCGTCGGTTATGGTCACGGCGACGTTGACGAGGTTGATTTGGGCCCTGAACACCGGGGTGCGCGACGACGCCTCGGCGCCGGCCGCGCCGAGCGCGGCCACGAGCGCTCCGGCCAGCAGGGCGGTTGACGTAGTGCGCATCTTGGACTCAAGCCGCGAAGTTTGCATGAAATACCCCAGGTGCCCTCCCGGCGTGTAGAACGTTCACGCGGCGTCACTAACCAGGGGTCCGTTCGCCCCACGCCGGCGGGCCGCACCGCGGCGTGAGTGCAAGCGGAGTGCCAGCGCCGCCGGCCCCGAGTCCTGTCCGGCTAGCCCCGCACCACCGTCCGCTCCCGACACCGTACGAGGTGAAACGCGTTGCGGTTGGTGTGGTGCGCCACAATGCGCGCCAGGACGCCTGCACGCTCGCGCGACCAGGGCGGTGGCCCGGGCCGAGGAGGCCCCCGCGCGCCGAGAGGCGCCCCCGGCCACGCTCTCCGTCCCTCCGCGTAGAATGCCCACCGGACGTCTCCTACCGGTGGTGCACGTGGGCTTCCGACGCGCTCTTCTCGTGATCACGCTCGTCGCGGCGGCGAGCTTCGCCACCGCCGACCTCGCCGGCGTGTCCGGCCGGATCACGGACGCGCGCGGCGGTTCGCTGCCGCGCGCCGTGGTGACGCTCCGCGCCGGCGGGGAGATCTTCGAGGCCCGCTCCGATCCGGACGGGCGATTCGCGCTGGCCTCGGTGCCCGCCGGCGCGGCGACCCTCGTCGTGGAAGCGGCGGGCTATGCCGCGCTTCGCCGCGGCGTCCACCTCTCCGACGGACTCGTCCTGGAGCTGGTGCTCGAGCGCCTCGGCTTCGCGGAGGAGCTCACGGTGACGGCGGCCAGGACGATCTCGTCGCAGGCGGACACGCCGGCCAGCGTGGTGGTGCTCTCGCGCCAGGACCTGCTGGCGACTCCGGCGGTCGCGCTCGACGACGCCCTGCGCCAGGTGCCCGGCTTCAGCCTGTTCCGCCGCACGGGCAGCCGCGTGGCCAATCCCACGACCCAGGGCGCCTTCCTGCGCGGCGTGGGCGCCAGCGGCGCCAGCCGCGCGCTCGTCCTCGAGGACGGGATCCCCATCAACGACGCGTTCGGCGGCTGGGTGCAGTGGGGACGCGTGCCGCGGGCCGCGCTGGGCAGGGTCGAGGTGCTGCGGGGCGGGGCCTCCGACGTCCACGGCAGCGGGGCGCTGGCCGGCGTCGTCCACCTCGTCCGGCAGCCGGTCGAGCGCGGCACGCTGCTCGTGGATTCGTCCTACGGCGGACAGGGGACGGCACAGGTCTCGCTCCTGGCCGGGGGCCGCGCCGGGCGCTGGGCGGCCGCCCTGGCCGCCGAGTCGTTCACGACCGACGGATATCTCGTCCTGGACGCGGCCGCGCGCGGGCCGGTGGACGTGAGGGCCGACAGCCGGTATACGACCGTCGACCTCTCGCTCGAGCGCGCGCTGGCGCCGGGCGCCCGCGCCTTCGTGCGCGGACACGCCTTCGACGAGTCGCGCGGCAACGGCACGCCCCTGCAGACCAACGCCACGGACCTCCGCGAGCTGCGGCTCGGGGCCGACGGACACGTCGGGCAAGGAGCCTTCTCCTTTCGCGCGCACGCGGGCGACCAGGCCTACGACCAGACCTTCACGGCCATCGCCGCCGACCGGGCAAGGGAGACGCTCACGCGCTCGCAGCACGTCCCGGCCGATTCCGCCGGCGTGTCCGGCCACTGGCGGCAGGCCTTCGGGACGCGCGTGGTGGTGGCGGGCGGCGCATCGGTGCGCCGCGTGAGCGGGCTGAGCGAGGAGGACGCGTTCACGCGCCCGGGGGCGCCGCCCGTGCGCACGCGGGCGGGCGGGCGGCAACGCGACCTGGCCGCGTTCCTGGAGGCCATGGCCAGACCGCACGGGCGGCTGACCGTGAGCGCCGCCGCCCGGCTCGACGCCTGGCGCAACGAGCCCGCGGGCGACGCGGCGGCGGCGAGCGCGCGCCGCGAGCAGGCCCTCAGTCCGCGCCTGAGCCTGCTCTGGCGGCCGCGTGGCGACGTGGCCGTCTCCGCCGCGGGTTACCGGGCCTTCCGGGCCCCGAGCCTCAACGAGCTGTACCGCCCGTTCCGGGTGGGGAACGTGCTCACCCTGGCCAACGACGCGCTCGGGGCGGAGCGCCTGGGCGGTCTCGAAGCGGGAGTGCGGCTGGCCCGGGGCGCGGGGGCGATGCGCGCGACCGCGTTCTGGATGCAGGCCGAGCAGACGGTCGGCAACGTGACGCTGTCGGCCACGCCCGCCCTGATCACGCGGCAGCGGCGGAACCTGGGCAAGAGCCGCTCGCGCGGCCTCGAGCTCGACGTGGAGTGGCGGCCGAGCGGCGCGCTGAGCGTGTCCGGGGGCTACCTGCTCGCGGACGCCACCGTGCGGGACTTCCAGGCCGACCCGTCCCTCCAGGGCCTGCGCGTGCCCCAGGTGCCGCGCCACCAGGTCACCTTGCAGTCGCGCTGGCGCGCGCCGCACGGCCTGCGCGTCTCGGCCCAGGCCCGCTGGAGCGGCGCGCAATACGACGACGACCGCAACCAGTTCGAGCTGGGCTCGTTCTGGGCCTTGGACGGGCTCGTCTCCCGGCCCTTCGGCCGCCGGCTGGAGCTGTTCGCGGCGGTCGAGAACCTCACCGGCGAGCGGTGGGACGTGGGGAGGACGCCTCTGCGCACGGTTGGTCCGCCGCGTTCGATCCGCGGCGGGCTGCGCATCGAGCTGACCCTGCCGCGCTAGTGCTCCACCTCCCGCAGCGGGAACACGTCCACGTTCACCTCCCGCGCATAGTGCGCCAGGGGCGGGCGCTCCGGCCGCTTCACGCCGATCGCGGGCAGGAAGTTCTCGCGCAGGGACGGCACGACCGCCGGCTGGGCCGGGTACGCCCCGTGATGGACCCTGGCGCGGAAGAGCGTGCCCTCGGCCTCGGTGTAGAGGATGTAGCGTTCGAGCAGGAAATGCTCGAGGGTGCCCGCCGCCGGCGCCTGGGGCGCGCCCGCCGGTCCGTACCGTACCTCCAGCTCCGGCGGATCGCCGCTCACGCGTCGCGACGTGAAATCGATCCAGCGCCGGCCGTCGAGGCCGCGCGGGCCGGATTCCCCGGGATCCTCGACCACCATCTCGATCTCCGACCGGCGATACGGCAGCTTGAACAGCGTGCGCGCGGTCTGCACGACCACCGGGTTGGAGGCGTCGAGCGCGAAGAACCACACTCCGGGATCGCGGCCGGCGTGGTGGACGTACGTGCGCAGGTTCACCTCGTGGAACTCGGAGACGAAGGGGAGCGGGGGCAGCCAGGCCGGCCGCGCGCCCGTGACCGTGAAGGGGACGATGCCGACGTACGCGCGGCCCTCGTAGGTGTCCAGCTCGAGGCCGGGCGGGAGCCCGGCCCGGAGCGCTTGGGCGTCCACCGCCCAATGCAGGAAGAGCAGGTCGGCCCAGCGCTGCTTCATCACCACTCCCTCGTCGGGCCGCCGCGTGGGAGCGACGCGGTCGATGTCGGTCGAGTGCATGAGAGTGCCTCCGGGCGCGCGTGGCGCTGGACGTCGCCGACGGGAACGGACGTGCAAGGGCGATGCCGGGGCGAGATCGGGCGGTTCTGCGCCGTGGCGAGGAACCGCCGGCGTCGGGCGGTCGCGCGCCAGCGGCTCGTCCGGGCATGGTGGCGCCACGGGAACGCGGCGCAGCGTGCGCGGTGCGCCTCCATGCGATTATATAGGTGCCCTTAACCTGGAGGTCGGCAGAACACACGATGGCGACACTGGCGCGGACGTTGGGGGCGCCCATGGTGGCGGTCAGCCGGGCGGGCGACGCCGTCGCCCGGCACGCGGGGGGCCTGGGGCTGCTCGCCTGGCGCACGGTGGTGGTCACCGTCAAGGGACAGGTTCGCTTCCGTGACTTCCTCGTCCAGGCCTACTCGTGCGGCGTGCAGAGCGTTCCGCTGGTCATGGTCACTGCGATCCTCTCCGGCATCGTCACCTCGCAGCAGGGCGGGTACCAGTTCACCAACTCCGTGCCGCTGTACGTGCTGGGCAGCGTGGTGACCAACGGCATCGTGCTGGAGCTGGGCCCGGTCATGACCTCGATCGTGGTGATCGGGCGCGTGGGCGCCCGCATCACCGCGGAGCTGGGCACCATGGTCGTCTCCGAGCAGATCGACGCGCTGTACTCGCTCGGCCGCGACCCCGTGCCGGTCCTGGCCGCGCCCCGCATCTGGGCATGCACGGTGACGCTGCCCGCGCTGGTCAGCCTGGCCAACACCGTGGGGGTGTTCTCCGGGATGTTCTCGGCCAGCGCGACCATGGGCATGGGCAGCGAGACCTTCCTCTACGGGGCGCGCCTGTTCTGGCACAGCTACGACATGTTCTACTCGCTCATGAAGGCGCTGGTCTTCGGGTTCATCATCCCGCTCATCTCCGTGCACATGGGCCTGCTCACGCGCGGAGGGGCGGAGGGCGTCGGCCGCGCGACCACCGCCTCCGTCGTGTTCATGATCATCGCCATGCTGGTGGCCGACGCCATCTTCCCGCCGTTGTTCCTGAATTGACGGGAGCCAGGGTGGCGGGCCGACGGGGATGATCGAGTACCTCGACGTTCACAAGGCGTTCGACGTCCCCGTGCTCGCGGGCGTGGACCTCACGGTGGAGACGGGGGAGATCCTGGCCATCGTGGGCCCGTCCGGCACGGGGAAGAGCGTTCTGCTCAAGACCACCATCGGCCTGATCGTGCCCGACCGCGGCGACGTGCGGATCAACGGGGAGTCGGTCTACGCGGGGGGGGCGGCCGGGCTGCAGACCGTGAGGCAGAAGGTCGGCTACGTCTTCCAGTACGCGGCGCTGTTCGACTCCATGAACGTGTACGAGAACCTGGCCTTCGGCCTGCCCGACGAGGAGGTCCGGGAGATCGGCCGCCGCGAGGTGCTGCGGCGCGTGGTGGAGGCGCTCGATTCCGTGAACCTCGATGCCCGCCAGGTCATGGCCAAGCTCCCCGCCGCCCTGTCGGGTGGCATGCGCAAGCGCGTGGGGCTCGCGCGCGCCATCATCCGGCGCCCCGAGATCCTGCTCTACGACGAGCCGGTGACCGGCCTCGACCCCGTCAACGGCGCGGCCATCGACCAGCTCATCGTGGAGATCGCGCGGCGCAAGAGCGTCACCTCCGTGGTCGTGACGCACGACATCGAAGGGGTCTTGACGTTCTGCGACCGCATCGCCCTGCTCCATTCGGGCAAGCTCGTGTTCCTGGGCACGCCCCAGGGGTTCCGCACCTGTCCGAACGAGCTGGTCCGCGCCTTCGCCGACCGCCAGGCGGCGGGGGCGCTCGCCGCGCGCGAGGCGGGCCGCGCGCCCGCCGGCGACATCCAAGGAGTGCCTCGATGAGTGACGGCGGGACGACGATCCGGCGGCGCCAGGAGGAGGACGGCGACGAGCTGCCGCCCGCGCCCCCCGCGCGCGGAGCCAGCCTGGTGGCATGGGTGGGCCTGTTCCTCGTCCTCGGGCTCGTGGCCACCCTGGGCGCGCTCTTCATCTTCACGGACGCCGCCATCTTCCGTGGCCGCTACATCGTGAGCACCAACGTGGCGGACGCCGGCGGCATCCGGCGGGGGGATCCCGTCCAGATGCGGGGCGTGAACATCGGGCGCGTCCAGCGCTTCCGGATCGAGGACGACGGAGTGGAGATCCGGCTGGAGATCGAGGGCGATTACCGGATCCCGAAGGACTCGCACGTGATGCTCCGGTCGGCCGGGCTGCTGGGCGGGATGGTGGCGGAGGTGGTGCCGGGCCGCGCGCCGGAGACCGTCGGCTACGGCGACACGGTGGAGGGGCGCACCGAGGCGAGCTTGGCCGGCAGCACGGACGAGATCGCCCGCAAGGCGGACCTGGCGCTGACGCGCGTCAACGAGCTGCTCGCGCCCGCCATGATCCAGGACGTGCACGGCAGCACGGCGGAGCTGCGCCAGCTCCTCAAGCAGATCTCCACCACGGTCGCGCAGCAGCAGAAGGAGCTCGACACGCTCACGGCCAGCCTCCAGCGCTCGGCCTCCGGCCTCGAGCGCGTGGCCACCGCCCCGGCGCTGCTGGCCTCGGTCGAGCGCCTGGACGCGGTGACGCAGCAGATGGAATCGGTCACCACCTCGCTCGCCCGCTCGTCGTCCTCGATGGAGGCGGTGATGGGGCGGGTGCAGCGCGGCGAGGGTACGCTCGGCAAGCTCGCCCAGGACGAGACGCTGTACAACAACCTGAACCAGGCGTCCGTGAGCCTGAACCAGACGGTCATCGAGACGCGCAAGGTGACCGACGAGGCGCGCAACCTGCTGCTGCAGATCCAGAAGGATCCCCGCCGCTATTTCAACTTCAGTGTTTTCTAAATTCCGGAATGCGCCGCGCTCCGCTCCGCGTCTTGCTTCGTTGATCGCGCGGCGGCGGATGAACCGCCGCCGCCGCGGAAGGTAACGCTCCGCTTCGCGCGGCGAACTCCAGGGGTGAGGCGCCAGCGGGATGCAGGCTCAGGGTAGTGCGAGCGGCGCTCCGCTTCGCGCTGCTCGTCGCTGACCGCGTGGACGCTCGGGGCGCTGCGGGGACGCAACCTCCAAAGTAGTCGAAAGAGCCGTGCTCCGCGCCGTGGCGGGCGACGAAGCGGCGGCATGCCTGTCAGACATGCTGACTTTCGGCGTTGACGTATCGTTTCGACGGCTCGATCATGTTTGTAGGGGCACGTCGCTGCCGCAGGGGCCCGGCTTCGGCCGGCGCCGGGAGGTTCGCCATGTACGCCACACACCGGCTGGCCCGCACCGGGATGGCCGCACTCGCGCTGTCCCTGGCGATGCCGCTCGGGGCCCAGGAGTTCGGGCGGAACAACGTGCGCTACGAGTCGTTCGACTTCCAGGTCCTCAAGACCGAGCGGTTCGACATCTACTACTACCCGCAGGAGGAGCAGGCCGTCCGCCACGCGGCGCGCATGTCCGAGCGATGGTACGCGCGCCTGTCGCGCGTGCTGAACCACCAGTTCGTGCAGCGCCAGCCCCTCATCCTCTACGCCACCCATCCCCACTTCTGGCAGACGAACACGCTCGGGGGCGGGGTGGGGGAGGGCACGGGCGGCGCGACCGAGGTCTTCAAGCGGCGGATCGTGATGCCCTTCGCCGGTCCCCTGGGCGAGACGGACCACGTGCTCGGGCACGAGCTGGTGCACGCCTTCCAGTACGACATCACCGGCCGCCGCGGCTCGCAGCTCCCCACGGCCGTGCAGCTCCCGCTGTGGTTCATCGAGGGCATGGCCGAGTACCTGTCCGTGGGTCCCGTGGACCCGCACACGGCCATGTGGATGCGCGACGCGGCCCGGCGGGAGCGCCTGCCCACCATCCGGCAGCTCGGCGATCCGCGCTATTTCCCCTATCGCTACGGCCAGGCGCTCTGGTCGTTCGTGGCCGGCCGGTGGGGAGACGACGCGGTGGGCAACGCCCTGCGCATCGCCGGCCGCACCCCCGACGCGGAGAAGGCCCTCGAGGAGGTGACGGGGCTCAAGAGCGAGGAGCTCTCGAAGGAGTGGCACGCGGCCGTGCGCGAGGCCTACGCGCCCGTCTTCGCGGCCACGCAGCCCGCCACCCGCTACGGCCGCGCCCTGATCACGGACGACAACGCGGGCGAGCTCAACGTCGGGCCGTCGCTCAGCCCCGACGGGCGGCACCTCGTCTTCCTGTCCGAGAAGAGCCTCTTCGCGATCGAGATGTTCCTGGCCGACGCGCAGACCGGCCGCGTGCGCAAGAAGATCGTGGAGACGGCCGTGGACCCGCACTTCGACAGCCTGGAGTTCATCCGGTCCTCGGGCGGGTGGGCGCCCGACAGCCGGCGCTTCGTCTTCGCGGCCGTGCACAAGGGCCGGCCCGTGCTTTCCGTGCTCGACACGGAACGCGCGGAGGTGGTGCAGGAGGTGCGCCTGCCGCAGCTCGGCGAGATCTTCGACCCCAGCTTCTCTCCCGACGGGCAGTCGGTGGTCTTCTCCGCGAACACGGGCGGGCTGCTCGACCTCTGGGTCTACGACCTGCGCGCGGGCCGCCTGCGGCGGCTGACCGACGACGCCTTCGCCGAGCTGCAGCCGGCCTGGTCGCCCGACGGCCGGACGATCGCCTTCTCCACCGACCGCTTCACCTCCCGCCTCGAGGATCTGTATTTCGGAGACTACCGGCTGGCCGCCCTCGACGTGGCCACCGGCGCCGTGCGCGAGCTGCCCAGCTTCGCGGGCGCCAAGAACATCGACCCGCAGTGGTCCACGGACGGCTCGAGCCTCTACTTCATCGCGGACCGCAACGGCATCAGCAACGTCTATCGGCTGGAGCTGGCCGGCGGCCGCCACACCCAGGTCACGGACCTCCTCACCGGCGTCACCGGGATCACGGCCCTGAGCCCAGCGCTCACGGTGGGCGGGTCGCGGGTGGCGTTCAGCGTCTACGAAGAGGACCAGCACCGGATCTATTCCGTCGAGTCGCCGGCGGTGCAGGCGGGCAGCGCGCTCCAGCCGGTCGACCGCCGCGCGGCCGCGTTGCCACCCCTCGAGCGCCGGCAGGCCGAGGTCGCCCGGCTCACGCAGAACACCACGCTCGGCCTGCCCGCACCGCGGACGTTCCCGGTGACCGACTACGAGCCCAGGCTCTCGCTGGACTTCGTGGGCCAGCCCACGCTGGCGGTCGGCCGCGACCCCTTCGGCACCTACGTGGGCGGCGGCGTGTCCTTCCTCTTCAGCGACATGCTCGGCAACCACCGGCTCGCCGCCGTGGTGCAGGCCTCCGGCCGCGTCGAGGACATCGGCGGCGTGGTCGCCTACGAGAACCGGCGCACGCGGTGGAACCTCGGCGCCAGCCTGGAGTCCATCCCGTACGTGACGGGCGCCTTCGCCACCGGCGTGGCGGCGGTGGACGGACAGAGCGTCTTCATCCAGCGCTCCGACCTGTTCCGCGAGACGCATCGCTCGCTCACCGGCTACGCCGCCTACCCGTTCAGCCGCGCGCAGCGGTTCGAGGTCGGCGCCTCCTACCGCCACATCAGCTTCGGCCGCGAGGTGCTCACCGAGTTCTTCGATCCGGGCAGCGGGCAGTTCCTCGGACGCGAGGAGGAGGACCTCGACGCGCCCGGCGCGCTGAGCCTGGGACAAGGCTCGGCCGCCCTCGTCTACGACACGTCGATCTTCGGCGCGACCAGCCCCATCCTGGGCCGCCGCTACCGCCTCGAGGCCCTGCCCACGGTCGGGTCGATCAACTTCACGGGCGTGCTGGCCGACGTGCGCCAATACGTGATGCCGCTCCGGCCGTACACCTTCGCCGCGCGCGTCCTCCACTATGGGCGCTACGGCGCCGGGGGAGAGGACCCGCGCCTGACCTCCCTCTACCTCGGCTATCCCCAGCTCGTGCGTGGCTACGACTTCAACTCGTTCGACGCCAGCGAGTGCGTCTCGGCCGTGGGCGACTGCCCGGTGTTCGACCAGCTCATCGGCAGCCGGCTGCTCATCGGAAACTTCGAGCTGCGCTTTCCGCTCTTCGGGGCCTTCGGCGCGCGCAGCTTCTACGGCCCGCTCCCCATCGAGCTTTTGGCCTTCGCCGACGCGGGCGTGGCCTGGAGCCGCGGGCAGAGCGTCCGTTTCGAGCGCGGCTCGAGCTCGCCCACCGAGCGCCGGTTCGTGACCAGCGTGGGCACGGGCTTCCGCTTCAACGTGTTCGGCTACGCGGTGATCGAGGTGGACTACGTCAAGCCGCTGGACCGGCCGAACAAGGGCTGGATCTGGCAGTTCAACCTCAGCCCGGGGTTCTGATGGCGGCCGAGGCCCAGGCCGGCGAACGTGGCGGCAGCGCCGCCATCCGGGCCTGCCCTTCGTGCGGCAAGCGCAACCGCGTCCCGGTGGCGCACCTGGCCGACACCGGCCGGTGCGGTGCCTGCCAGTCCGAGCTGCCTCCGGTGGGCGAGCCGCTCGAGGCCGACGCCGCGTTCTTCGACGACGTGGTGCGCTCGGCGCCGGTGCCCGTGCTCGTGGACTTCTGGGCCGCGTGGTGCGGTCCGTGCCGGATGGCCGCGCCCGAGGTCGCGCGCGCGGCGGTGAACATGGCCGGCCGCGCGCTGGTGCTGAAGGTGGACACCGAGGCGCACCCGGAGCTGGCCGCGCGGTTCGGCGTGCGCGGCATCCCGAACTTCCTGGTCCTCAAGGACGGCAACGTCGTGGCCCAGCATCCGGGCCTGGTCCCTCACACCCAGCTCGAAGCCTGGCTCCGCTCGGCCGGCGCCTGAATCCGGCGCCGGCCCGAGAGAGCGGCAGGCCGGATGAACGGGCCTGTATAGTGCCGCCCCATGGGCGCCGGGGAGGCCATCGGCCGGTGGTGGAGAGGACCGGGCGGCGGCCGCGACGTGCTCGCGCTGGCCTACCCGCTGATCCTCAGCCACATCACCTTCACCGTGCAGGTCTTCATCGACCGCCTCTTCCTCACCTGGTACTCGGTGGAGGCCGTGGCCGGCGCGGTCACCGGCCTGTTCGCGACCTGGGCCCTGGTCGGCCTCTTCCTGGGCACCGGCGAGTACCTCACCGCGTTCATCGCCCAGTACCTGGGCCTAGGCCGCCCCTGGCGGGTGGGCCCCGCGGTGTGGCAGGGCATCTACTTCTCGGTCGCGGCCGGGGTGGTGCTGGCCGTCCTGCATCCGCTGGGCGCGCCGCTGTTCGCCCTGGCCGGGCACGAGGCCGTGGTGCAGGCGCACGAGGTCACCTACTCGCGCATCCTGATGCTCGGCGGGATGCCCATCGTGCTCATGGCCACCGCCTCCACGTTCTTCACCGGTCGCGGCCGGACGAAGGTCGTGCTCCTGGTCAACACCCTGGTGACCGGCGCCGACGTCGTCCTCAATTACCTGTGGATCTTCGGGCACGCGGGCTTCCCGCGGGCGGGGGTGGCCGGCGCCGCGCTCTCGACCGTGCTCACGCAGGCGCTCGGCGCCGCCCTCTATCTCGCGCTCATCTTCCGCCCCGTCCACCGGCGCGCCTACGGCACGGGGAGCGGCTGGCGGTTCGAGTGGCCGCTGTTCGCGCGCCTGCTCCGCTTCGGCCTGCCCACCGGCCTCCAGTACTCGATCGAGATCCTGGCCTTCGCCCTGTTCATGATGATCGTGGGACGGATCGGCACGGCGGAGCTGGCGGCGAGCAGCCTGGCCTTCAACCTGAACATGATCGTGTTCTTTCCCATGCTCGGCCTGGGCATCGCCGTGTCCGCCCTGGTGGCGCGCTACCTCGGGGCGGAACAGCCCGCGGTGGCGGAGCGCGCGGTCTGGTCCGGGTTCGGGATGAGCCTCGCCTACATGGCGCTCTGCGGGTTCGCCTACTTCGTCTTCCCGCGGGTGATGCTGGCGCCCTACGCCATCGGCGCCGACCCCGCCACTTTCGATCCCGTGCAGGACATGGCGGTGGTGCTGCTGCGGTTCGTGGCCCTGTATTCGATCTTCGACATGATGAACGTGATGTTCGCGGCCGGACTCCGCGGCGCGGGCGACACGCGCTACCCGATGATGTTGACCTTCACGCTGGCCTGGGCCGCCATGCTGGTCCCGGCCTGGATCGCCTGCACCCTGCTCGGCGCCGGCGTCTACGTGGCCTGGACGGCCGCCAGCGCCTACGTCGTCCTGCTCGGTCTCCTGGAGCTGCGGCGTTTCCGCCTCGGCCACTGGCGCTCGCTGCGCATCGTGGAGCCGGGCCCGCGCGAGCCGGACCCGGCCGGGGCCGAGGCCGAGCGCGCGTGAGCCGAAGCCGCCCGACTAGAACCGCGACTCGAACGCCGTATGCGGATCGATGCTATCCGAATCCCGTAACACCTGCCAGGGTCGCCAGCACGGCCACGTTCCAGCCCGCCGGGCCGGGCGCGGGGGCGATTGCCGCACGCGGAAGGCCGCGGCGCAGCGTCTCGTCGACCGCGCCGTCCGGCCGCGGCATGAGGATGGGCCGGTCGGCCACCTTCAGCATCGACAGGTCGTTCGGGGAGTCGCCCAGGGCGACCACGGTGAAGCGAAAGCCCTCCGCCGCGTAGAGCGCGATCAACCGCTGGAGGGCCCTGCCCTTGTCCACGGGGCCGAGCAGGTGGTGGAAGCGGCCTCCGCGCGTGATGCGCAGGCCGCGGCCGGTGGCCGCCCGCGCCAGGCGCTCCTCAGAGCCGCTCTCGAGCAGGAAGGGCTCGTCGAATTCGCGCTGGAGCGCCCGTTCCGCGGCGGGAGGAGCCAGCCCGGTGAGCGCGGCAACGTCCTCGGCGCCGAGAGAGGAGAAACCCCTGACGCGCGCCCCGGCCTGTTCCGCCAGCTCGGCCAGGGCGCGGACGAGCGCGTCCCGCCCGGTGCCCAGGACGACGTGCCGGTAGCCTTCGGGATCGCGCCGCCCGGCCAGGCGGAGCAGGTGTCCCGGCGGCACGACGATCGCCCCGCCATTCTCGACGATGAACGGGCCGGCACCCAGCTCCCGGGCCAGCGGCTGCACCTCCGCGCGCGTCTTGCTGCTGCAGAGGACCAGCGGGATGCGCCGCTCCGCGAGGGACGCGAGCGCCGGCCGCGCGGCGTCGTACCCGTACGTCTGCTCGTCGAGCAGGCAGCCGTCGAGGTCGGTGACCACGAGCAGGTCAGCCGCCATCGGCCCCGCGCTTGACGGCGTCGAGCAGGCGGCCGCCGGCCTCGGGCATGCCCGCCCACACGCGGCTCCAGTTCGGGACCAGGGGCGCCCCCAGCGGGTCGGCCTGGAACTCGCCGATCGAGGCGCGCAAGGCGCCGGTGAAGGTGTGGACGGTCTGCTCCTCCGCGTGCCGGTCGTAGAGGAGGCCGTTGAGCACGGCCACGGCGTGGCTGTCGGCCACCGCGTCTTCCGCCTCCCGCTGGTAGGCGGCGAGCAGGCTGCGCAGCAGGCCGTCGGGGAGGGCGACACCGGCCGCGGCCAGCGTCCGCAGCAGGTGCTTGATCACGTCGCGGGCCATGCGGTTGAGGCCGCGGTCCGGGTCTTCGGGCGAGAGGTCCTGGTGCTTGTGATCGTAGCGCTCGGCCAGCTCGGCCTGGCAGATCCGGGTCGGCGCGCGGTGGCGAAGGGCCTCGAACAGCGTGACGATTTCCAGCCCCCAGTCGCAAGCCAGGCGCATCCGCCCGGCCAGGTCCGTCTGCACCGCGAACTCCCCGGAGAGCGCGTAACGGAAGGACGAGAGATACGTGACGTAGGGGTGCTCCCCGATGAGGCGGCGGAACGCGGCCAGGAGGGGGGCGAGCAGCAGGCGGGTGGCCCGGCCGTGCAGGCGGTCCGACACGCGCGCGTAGTAGCCCTTCACGAAGTCGAAATCCACCGTCGGGTCGACGGCGGGCAGCACCAGGCGGGCGAGCATCTCCTTGCGGAAATTGACCACGTCGGCGTCCTGGAAAGCGATGTAACGGGAGGTGTCCTCGGCCAGCACGTAGCCGATCGCGAGCCAACAGGCCCGGCCCTTTCCGGGCACGCCCACGTCCAGGCCGGCCGCCTCCATGTCCGCCAGGAGCCGCTGCACGGGCGGCGACTCGCTCCACAGCATCACCTGCCGGCGCGGATAGCGCGCGAAGTACTCCCGGGCGCGCGCGTAGTCGTCCGGGCTCGCGCCGTTGAGCGAGACGACCAGCGACTCGAGGTAGGGCACGGCCGCGAGCTCGTCCAGGATCCCGGCCAGGGCGGGACGGTCCATCTCCGCCGGCAGCATGGGGATCACGAGCGTCACCGGGGAGTGCTCCGCGTGGCGCAGGATCGCCGCCTCCAGCACCGGGGTGAGACCCTCGACGAGGCGGGGCAACGCCGTGACCGGTCCGCTCTGGTGGAAGTCGCTCATGGGATGCCCCTCCGAAGCTGGTCCGCGCGCCGGGCCCGGCGCCAAAAGGGCAGCGTACCTCCCATTGACCCCGGCCGCCAAGGCCGCTAGCCTGGGGAGGCTTGGCCGTCCCCACGTACGCCGCGCGCGCCGCCGCCATCCCCGAGCGCTACCTGCGGCCCCACCTCCCTGAACCGGACTACACCCGGCCCCTGCTCGAGCTGACGGCCGCCCAGCGCCGCTCGATCCTGGGCCGGCTCACCGTCCTGTACGGCCGCGAGAAGGCGGCGGCGGCCTTCCCCGAGATCGAGCGTCTGATGAAGGTGTACTACGCGTACAAGACGCCGGAGATGCTCGCCGACGACGCCACCTTCGATCCGCGCGCGCGCTTCGACGAGCGGGACGTGGTGCTCATCACCTACGGGGACCTGATCATCTCCCCCGGGCGGTCGCCCCTGCGGGCGCTGGGCGAGCTGCTGGAGACGTTCATGAAGGGCTCGATCAACACCGTGCACCTGCTCCCCTTCTTTCCCTACTCCTCCGATCGCGGGTTCGCGATCGTGGACTACGAGGACGTCGACCCGCGCCTGGGCACGTGGCAGGAGGTGGAGCGCCTCAACCGGCGCTTCCGCCTGATGTTCGACGGCGTGTTCAACCACGTCTCCCCGAAGAGCCGCTGGTTCCAGCGGTTCTTGAACGGCCGTCCGGGCTTCGAGGAGTACTTCGTCGCCTTCAACACGCGCGACGCGATCGGCTCCGACCACCTGAAGCTCATCCTGCGCCCGCGCACCTCCGACCTGCTCACCCGCTTCCAGTCCATCTCCGGCCCCCGCTGGGTCTGGACCACCTTCGGTCCCGACCAGGTGGACCTCAACTTCAAGAACCCGCGCGTGCTGCAGCGCGTGGTGGAGGTGCTGCTGTACTACGTCCGGCGCGGCGCGGACCTCGTGCGGCTCGACGCCATCACCTACATCTGGCGCGAGCTGGGCACGCGCTGCGTCCACCTGCGCGAGACGCACGCGCTCGTGCAGCTCTTCCGGGCGGTCCTGGATGCGGTGGCGCCCCAGGTGGCGCTGGTCACCGAGACCAACGTGCCCCATGCCGAGAACGTGAGCTACTTCGGGAACGGGACCGACGAGGCGCAGATGGTCTACAACTTCGCGCTGCCGCCCCTGGCGCTGCACACCTTCCACACCGGGAGCTGCCGCCTTCTCTCGCAGTGGGCGCGGTCCCTGGAGGAGTTCCCCGAGACGGTCACCTTCCTGAACTTCCTCGATTCCCACGACGGCGTGGGCCTGATGGGCGCACGCGGCATCCTGAGCGAGGAGGAGACGGGCGCGCTCGTGGCCCGCGCGGAGGCGCACGGCGGGCTCGTGTCGTACCGCGACACCGGCGACGGGAGCCGGGGCGCGTACGAGCTCAACGTCACCTGGTACAGCGCCCTCAACCGCGAGGACGCCGGCGAGGGCGTGGAACTCCAGGTGTCGCGCTTCATCGCCTCCCGGGCGGTGGCGCTGGTCCTGCGCGGCGTCCCCGGCATCTACCTGCCCAGCCTGTTCGGGGCGAAGAACGACACGGCGGCCGTGCTGGCGGGGGCGGAGCCGCGCAGCATCAACCGCAAGACCATCGACGAGCAGGCGCTCTACGCGCTGCTCGGGGACCGGCGCTCGTGGGCGCACCGCGTGGCCACCCGGTTCCGCCGGCTCGTCCGGCGCCGGATCCGCACGCCCGCGTTCCACCCCAACGGCGAGCAGCGGATCCTCGACGCGGGCGAAGCCGTCTTCGCGGTGCGGCGCACGAGCCCCGGCGGCCGGCAGAGGGTCGTGGCCCTCACGAACGTGACCGCCCTGCCCCAGAGCGTCGTCCTGCCGGCCGAAGCGCTCGGCGGCGCGGCCGGGCAGTGGCGGGACGTCATCACGTCGCGCCGGCTGCGCGGGCAGCCCGGTGGGCTCGAGGCCGCTCTGCGCGCCTACGAAGTGCTCTGGCTCACCCCGGAGGGTTGACCTCCCGCCCGCCTCGCCCCCGCGCTCAGGTCCGGGGGGCCACGCGCCCGCCGTCTTCGAGCGTGTCGGCGGGGTGCACGACCACGCGCTCTCCGGGAGCGAGCCCGGAGAGCACCTGCGCCTCGAGCCCGTTGCGCTGGCCGAGCTCCACCGCGCGCAGGCGAGCGCGCCCACCCTCCACCACGAAGACGGCCCATCGGTCGCCGCGGCGGAACAAGCTGCTCGTCGGCGCCTTGACCACGCCGTCCGCCTCCCAGATCACGATGCGGACCTCCACGCGGTAGCCGTCGCCCAGGGCCCGCCAGGCCTCGGTGGCGTCGTCGAAGTCCACGATCACGTTCACGCGCTGCTCCTCCACGCCGAGCGCGGACACCTTCATGAAGCCCGAGGGCTCGACCCGCCTGACGCGTCCGCGCAGCGCGCGCTCGCCGCCCCACTGCTCGACGAGCACCCCCTGGCCCGCGCGCACCTTCACCGCGTCGGCCGAGAGCAGGTCCGAGACGATCTCCAGCTCCCGCGGATCGCCCATCTCCAGGAGCGGCTCTCCGGCCGGGACCACGGCCTCGCTCTCGCGCAGGCGCCTCAGCACGACCCCGTCCACCGGGGAGCGCAGCTCGATGGCGCGGCCGGCGCCCTCCCCCGTGGCCTGCAGCAGGACCGCCTGCGCGCGTTCGAGCTCATGCTCCGCGGCGGCCACCGCGAACTGCGCCGCGCGCACGGCCGCTTCCGCCGTCTGGGCCTCGGTCTCCGCCCGTTCCAGCGCTTCCGCGCTGACGATCCCGCTGCCGGCGAGCCTGCGCTGCCGCTCCCGGTCGGAGCGGGCCTGGTCGGCAGCGGCGCGCGCGCGCGCGCGTTCGGCCTGCGCGCGTCCCCGCGCGGCCCTCGCCGCCTCCACCGCGGCCGTGGCTTCGGCGCGGCTGCGGGCGTCCAGGAGGGCGGGCGGCGCCGGCAGGAGCGTGGCCATCACCTGGCCACGGCGCACCGGGTCCGAGGGCTCCAGCTCCACGCGCAACAGGCGGCCCGCCACCGGGGCGGAGATCACGAACCGGTCGCGCACCCTCGTCTCGCCCTCGTCCTCCACCGTCACCTGGAGAGAGCCCTTCTCGACGTGCGCCACGTCCACGGGCGCCGCTTCGGGCCGGAGGGCCACCCCCAGCAGCACGACGACGAGGGCGAGGGCGGCCATCAGCTTGCGGTTGCGAAGTACCCGCCGGAGCCTCACCGCGTCACTCCGGCGACTTGAGGACGGCCACCAGGTCCAGGCGGTCCAGCCGCCGGCGCACCACCAGACCCGACAGGGCGGCGGCCGTGATGACGGCCAGGCAGGACCACGCCATCCCCGGCGGCGTCACGGTCAGGGGGAACCGATACACCTCGCTCTCCAGCGAGGACAGGATCAGGAGCCCGAGCCCCCAGCCGAGGAGCAGGCCGAGGGGCAGCGCGGCCAGGGTCAGGACCGCCAGCTCGCCCAGGAGCACGAGCGAGATCTCGGCCCGCGTGAAGCCGAGCACGCGCAGGCTGGCCAGCTCGCGGCTGCGCTCGGAGAGCGAGATGCGGGCCGCGTTGTAGACGACGCCGAAGGCGATGATGCCGGCGAAGACGAGGTTCAACACGGTGGTGATCCGCGTATTCTGCGTCATCACGTCCCGGAAGCTCGTGAGCGCGGCGCGCGTGAGGTTCACCGCGGCCACGCGGGGCGTGGCCTTCAGCCGCCGGTAGAGGTCGTCGAGCGCGGCCTCGTCCACCTGCAGGTTCGCGCCCGACAGCGTGGCGCCCTCGCGCAGGAGCCGCCTCAGCGCCCCGATCTCCATGTAGGCCGCCAGCCCCATGTACTCGTCCACGAGGCCGGCCACCACCGCCTCTCGCACCGGGCGCTTGCCCTCGAGCACCTCCAGGGTCACGGTGTCGCCGCGGCCGGCGCCGAGCACGCCGGCGAGCGTGCGCGAGAGCACCAGGCCGTCCCCGGGAAGCGTGACCACGCGGCCGGAGGTGTCGACCACGCGCTGCAGGGTCGCGTCGGCCGGCAACCCGGTGACGGCCAGGCGGCGTTCGCGGTGGCCGAAGCGCACGCGGGCGGGCACCGAGCGAAAGGGCTCGGCGTGAAGCACGCCCGGCAGGGCGCGCACCTCGTGGAACGCGCCCGGGGAGGCCGGCTCGAAGAAGACAACCCCCACGTCCTGCCGCTGCACCCTCTCGAACTGCATGGAGACGACGGCGTCGATCGCGTCGATGAAGAAGAAGCCCACGGCCAGGATGGCGGTGGCGAACGCGATCCCGACCACGGAGGCGCCGGCGCGGAGCGGCTGGCGCTCGATGTTGCGCAGCACCATGCGCGAGGCGTGGGTGAGGCGCGCGCCCACGAGCCGCTCGGCGAGGCTCGCCCGGTAGCGGGCGGGGGGCTCGGGACGCATGGCCTCCGCGGGCGGAATGCGCACCGCGCGGCGCACGGCGAGGGCGGCGCCGAGGGCGGCGGCCACGAGCGCCACGGCCACCGCGCCCAGGGCGACACCGGCGGAAAGCCGGTAGTCGAGCATGGGGAAACGGAAGAACTGGTTGTACAGGCGGATCATGGCCGACCCCAGCCATCCCCCGGCGGCGGTGCCCACGAACGCGCCGAGCGCGGCGATGACCAGGGCCCACTTCAGGTAGTGCCAGGCCAGCTCGGCGTTTCGATAGCCGAGCGCCTTGAGCGCGGCGATCTGCGCCCGCTGCAGGGCGAGCACGCGGGTGAGCGCCATGTTGAGGAGGAAGGCGGCCACGCCCAGGAAGATGGCGGGGACCATCACGCCGAACGTCCGGAGCTGCTGCAGCTCGTTGTCGAGCGTCCAGTGCGAGGGCTGCAGGCGCCGCGGGATGGCGCCCAGTCCGCCCCAGGGCGCGAGTAGCCGGTCCACGCGGGCGATCACCTCGGGAAGGGAAGCGCCGGGCCGGAGCGCCAGTGACACGTCGTTGAAGCCGCCCTCCATGTCGAAGGCGCTGGCCAGGGCGCGCCGCTCCATCCACAACACGCCGAAGCGCCGGTCGTCGGGGATGATCTCGCCGGGCCGGATGCTGTAGACGTATTCGGGCGAGAGGGCCAGGCCGACGACGGTCAGCGAGCGCCTGCGCCCGTTGATCACGGCGGCCACGCGCGAGCCGGCCACGAGGCCGTTGGCCGCGGCGAACGCTTCGCTGGCCAGCACCTCGTCGGGCCGGCCCGGCTCGATCCAGCGGCCGCGCCGCAGGAAGACGTCGTTGAGCCGCGGCCGCCCGGCGGCCGGGATCGAGACCAGCCGGCCCGTCGCCGGCTCCGGCAGGCCCAGGACGTCGAGGGTCACGTCCGCCACCACGCGCGTGTCCACCACGGCCACCCCCGGCACCGTGGCCAGCCGCTCCGCGAGCCGCTGGGGGGCGCGCTTGAGCGAGGCGAACACCTCGGCGAAGCGCTGGCGCTCGTAGTAGAGCCGCTGGGTGCGGCGGAGCGAGTCGAAGTTCGAGAAGTACATCACGAACATGGCCAGGCCGGAGCCGATGACCAGGGCGATGGCCACGGCCTGCCCGCGCATCTGCCAGAGGTCGCGGAGCAGCTTGCGGTCGAGCGGCGTGACCTTCATGGCCGGCGCCTCATCGCTACCAGACGAGCTCGCGCGGCGCGACCTTGCGCGCGTTGGACTCCACGGAAGCGATGCGGCCGTCGGCCAGCCGGATCACGCGGTCGGCCATGGCCGCGATGGCGGAGTTGTGGGTGATCACGGCCGTGGCCGTGCCCAGGTCGTGGTTGACGCGGGCGATCGCCTCCAGCACCACGATCCCGGTCGAGATGTCCAGGGCGCCGGTGGGCTCGTCGCAGAGCAGGACCTCGGGCCGCTTGGCGATCGCGCGGGCGATGGCCACCCGCTGCTGCTCGCCGCCGGAGAGCTGGGCGGGGAAGTGGTCGAGACGCGCGGCGAGTCCCACCAGGCCCAGCGCCTCCTCGGGTTCCATGGGCTGGGCCACGATCTCCGTCACCAGGGCCACGTTCTCGCGCGCGGTCAGGCTGGGGATGAGGTTGTAGAACTGGAA
>DATKEG010000070.1:0-2395 GCA_035544515.1 Vicinamibacteria bacterium
CGCGCGGCGGCGCGCGGAGGTGGCCGCACCCGGCGCCGACGTGGCGGCGGCGGCCGCCGTGGGCGCCGCCTCCTCGAGCAGCAGCTCGAGGGAGCCGTCGTCCTTCGGCCGCGAGACGACCGTGCCCGCGACCGGCTCGGCGGGCCGCGCGCCGAGCGGCCGGCCCGCCAGCAGCGCCTCGAGGTCCTCGGCCAGCGCCGCCGCGCTCGCGTAGCGGGCCGCCGCCTCCTTGGCCATCGCGCGCGCCACCACCGCGTCGAGAACCGCCGGCAGGCCGGGCGCCACGCGCGAGGGAGGCTCGGGCAGGGCGTGCAGGACCTTCGACAGGATGGCCGGCACGCTCTCCGCGTCGAACGGCCGCTTCCCCGTGAGCGCCAGGTAGAGCACGCAGCCGAGCGAGAACACGTCGCTGCGCCCGTCGAGCGGCCCTCCACCGGCCTGTTCCGGCGACATGTAGGCCGGCGTGCCGAAGAACTGGCCGGTGGCGGTCAGCTGGGAGGCCGACGCCCTGGCCACGCCGAAGTCCAGCACCTTGGCCTCGCCCGTGTCCAGCACCATGATGTTGGCCGGCTTGACGTCGCGGTGCACGATCCCGTGCGCGTGCGCGTGCTCCAGGGCCCGCGCCACTCCCGCCCCGATGCGCACCGCGTCCGGCCAGGGCAGCGCGCGGCCGCCCCCGGCCAGGTCCGCGAGCGTCCGGCCGCGCAGGTGCTCGAGCGCGATGTAGAGGGTGTCGCTGCCCGGGTCCCGCCCCACCTCGTGCACCACGACGATGCCCGGATGCGACAGGCGCGCGGCGATGCGCGCCTCCTCCAGGAACCGCGTGTTGAAGGCCTCGCGGTCCGCGTCGCTGACCGCGAAGGCGAGCGAGACGGTCTTGAGCGCGATGGTACGGCCGAGCGCGGGGTCGCGCGCGAGGTAGACGACACCCATCATCCCGCGTCCCAGCTCGGCCTCGATCTCGTAGCGGCCGATCCGCGCGGGAAGAGGCTGACCCACGGCGCGTATTGTACGGCGGCTCGTCAGGCGAGCTGTTCGCGCACCCGGACCTGTCGGAGCACGGACTGCAGCGTGAGCAAGCCGGTCAGGCGGCCTTCGTCCATCACCAGCAGCCTGCCGGTGCCCGCTTCGGCCATCTGGCTGGCCGCCTGGAGGAGAGGATCGCCGGGCGCGGCCACGATGGCGGGCGTGAGCGGCGTCATGACCGCCTGCACGGACGTGATCTCGCGGTCCTCCGGCGACCGCTCGAGGACGTCCCGCAGGCACAGCAGGCCCACGACGCTATCCGCCCGCAGCACCGGATAGCCGCCGTACCCCGTGCGCAGGAAGTGCTCGCGTGCCGCCTCGGCCAGGGAGAGGCCGGCGGGCAGCGTGGCGAACTCCCGCAGCATGGCCTCGGCCACCGTCACCCCGGCCAGCGCTTCGTCGAGCCGGACGTCGCGGTACGCGCCGGCCGAGGCCTCCCGCAAGAACCAGCCGATGAGGACGTACCAGAGGCCGGCCAGGCCCTCTCCGCGCAGGACCATCCACACGCCGGTCGCCACCAGGACATACGCGAAGACCGTCCCCGCGCGCGCGGCGGTCCGGGTGGCCCGTCCTTTGCCGGCCGCCTTCCAGAGCAGGCCGCGGAGCAGCCGCCCGCCGTCGAGCGGGAACGCGGGCACGAGGTTGAACACGGCCACCGCGAGGTTGATGCACGCGAGATACCAGGCCACGCCGGCCCCCGCCTCGCCCAGCGCCCCCACGGTGGAGGCCGCGTAGAAGACGGCGCCGAGCAGGAGGCTCACCGCCGGCCCGGCGGCCGCGATCTCGAGCTCCGTGCGGCCGTCCTCCGGATCGCGCGCCAGGCGCGCCACCCCGCCGAAGATGAAGAGCGTGATCGAGCGGATGGGGATGCCGTGCCGCAGCGCGACCAGGGAGTGGCCGAGCTCGTGCAGCAGGATGGAGGCGAAGAAGAGCAGCGACGTGATCAGGCCGCGCGCCCAATACGCGGCGGCCGACAGGTCGGGGTGGCGCTCCGGGAAGTAGCCGGTGGCCAGCGTCCAGGCCACCAGCCCGAAGATCACCAGCCAGCTCGCATGCACGAACACCGGTATGCCGAACACGCGGGCGACGCGCACGGCGTGACTGCCGGAGCCTCGCATCACGCCCGCGCGCCGGCCGCGCCGAGGAGGCCCCCCAGGAGAAGCCCGAAGAGCACGACGATCGAGATCAGGGCCAGCATCACTGCCAGCATCCCACAACCGAGGCTGGCGATCAGCCTCCCGCCACCGGGAGCCGGGGGCGGTACCGCCGGCCCGGGCGCCGCCCGGTCCGGCGCGTGCCCGCACTGATCACACGTGGTCTGGTCTGCCGCCAGCTCGCCGCCGCATCGCGGGCAGGTGCCCACGTCACA
>DATKEG010000071.1:0-9374 GCA_035544515.1 Vicinamibacteria bacterium
CGTATAATGCCCAGGAAGAGGGCCTGATGGCGCACCGGTCGAGAGTAGAAGACGAGCGTGCCGACGCTCCTTCGGATCGAAGGCTTGCGCTTTTCCTTCTATTCCGGCGATGGAGTCGAACCTCCGCACGTGCATGTCGCCAAGGGGGACGCCGCGGCGAAGGTCTGGCTCATACCGGTCCGCGTCGAGTACGCTCATGGGTTCAATCCCGCAGAGATGCGGCGGCTCCGCGAGATTGCAGTTGAGTATGAAGCCGTCTTCCTCGAGCGGTGGAATGAGTACTTCTCTCGCTAGCCCTCCGGAGCCGCGCGCCCGGGCGCTGGAATTCGTGTCAGACGCGTTCGTCGTTCACCTAGAGGATGGTCGCTCGCTCACGGTTCCCCTCGAGTGGTTTCCTCGCCTCAGGGACGCGACGCCAGAGCAGCGCCAACGCTATGAGCTGATCGGCCACGGTCTCGCCGTTCACTGGCCGGAAATCGACGAAGACATCTCGGTGCCGCGACTCTTCGGACTGCCCTGCTGATCGACGGTCGGGGGACGTACTCCTATCGTTACGACGCGTTTGGCAACATCGAAATCCCTGAGGAAGATCCCGATCCGCGGTTGCGCGCTTCGTGGACGGCCTGAGCTTCGTCGATCATGAGGCTTGTCCCGCGAAGGCGCCATACAATCGCGTCGGACCATGTTCACCGGCATCGTCGAGGAGACGGGGACCGTGCGGAGCGCCGAGCCCGCCGGAGAGGTCCTGCGCGTCGAGATCGCGGCCCGGTCCGTCCTGGACGGCCTGACCACCGGCGGGTCGATCAGCGTGAACGGGTGCTGCCTGACCGCGGTAGCCGTGGGGCCCGACGGGTTCGCCTGCGAGCTGACGCGCGAGACGCTCGCCCGCACCGCCTTTGGCGAGCGCCTGCGGCCCGGGACGCGGGTCAACCTCGAGCGGCCGCTCCGTGCGGACGGGCGCTTCGACGGCCACATCGTCCAGGGGCACGTGGACGGGCTGGGCCGCGTCGCGGAGCTGAACCGGCAGGGCGAAGCCGCGGAGCTGGTCGTGGCGCCGCCGCCGGAGCTGGAGCGCTACCTCGTGGAGAAGGGCTCGGTGGCGGTCGACGGCATCTCCCTCACCGTGGCCGCGCGAGGTCCCGGGTCTTTCACGGCCGCGATCATCCCGTATACACTTAGCCATACGAACCTGGCCCAGGCGCGACCGGGCGACCGGGTGAACCTCGAGGTCGACATCCTCGCCAAGTACGTCGAGCGGCTGCTCCAGGAGCGCTGAGGCCGGCCGGGGAGCCCGATCGAGCTCATGAAGACCAGTCCTTTCAGCGACATACCGGGGGCGATCGAGGACATCCGCCAGGGGCGCATGGTGGTCGTCGTCGACGACGAGGACCGCGAGAACGAAGGCGACCTCACGATCGCGGCCGAGAAGGTGACGCCCGAGGTCATCAACTTCATGGCCCGGCACGGCCGCGGGCTCATCTGCCTGCCCATGACCGGCGAGCGGCTCGACGTTCTCCGCGTTCCCCTCATGGTCCGCGACGAGCAGAACGACGCGAAGTTCGGGACCGCCTTCTGCGTTCCCATCGAGGCCAAGAAGGGCACCACGACCGGGATCTCCGCGGCCGACCGCGCGCGCACCGTGTTGACCGCCATCGACCCCGGGACGCAGCCCTCGGACCTCGCGCGGCCGGGCCACATGTTCCCGCTGCGCGCGATGGACGGCGGCGTGCTCGTGCGCGCGGGGCAGACCGAGGCCGCGGTGGACCTCGCGCGCCTGGCCGGCCTCTATCCCGCGGGCGTCATCTGCGAGGTCATGGACGACGACGGCACCATGGCGCGCGGCCCGCGGCTCGAGGAGTTCTGCCGGACCCACGGCCTGCGGATGATCACGATCAAGGACCTGATCCAGCACCGCATGCGCCACGAGCGGCTCGTGCGCAAGGTGGCCGAGGCCAGCCTGCCCACCGAATACGGCCCGTTCCGCGTGCACGTGTTCGAGAGCGTGATCGACAAGCAGCACCACGTCGCGCTCGTGCGCGGCGAGATCGCCCCCGAGGACCGGGTGATGGTGCGCGTGCACTCGCAATGCCTGACCGGGGACATCTTCGCCTCGTCGCGCTGCGACTGCGGGGCCCAGCTCCACAAGGCGCTGGAGATGATCGGGCAGGCGGGGCAGGGCGTGCTCCTGTACCTGCGCCAGGAGGGACGCGGCATCGGCCTCGTGCACAAGATCATGGCCTACCAGCTCCAGGACCAGGGCCAGGACACGGTGGAGGCCAACGAGGCGCTGGGCTTCAAGGCGGACCAGCGCGACTACGGCATCGGGGCCCAGATCCTGCACGAGCTGGGGCTGAAGCAGATCCTGCTGCTCACGAACAACCCCCGGAAGTTCGTCGGCCTGGGCGGCTACGGCCTGAAGATCGTGGACCGGCTGCCCATCGAGATCCCGGCCTCGGACCAGAGCCGGCGGTACCTGCGCACCAAGAAAGAGAAGCTCGGCCACCTCTTGCGCAGCGTCTGAAGTGATTCAAGAGTTCCTGAAGACGGTCCCGCTTTTCCGGGAGCTGGACGACGACGACCTCGCGCAGGTCCTGATGCTGGGCCTGCTGCGACGCCACCCCGAGGGGGCCGTCCTCACGACCGAAGGCGCCCCGGGCGGCCAGCTCCACGTCATCCACCAGGGTCGCGTCCGGATCAGCAAGGTGGTCCCCAGCGTGGGCGAGGAGGCCCTCGCCATCCTCGGCCCCGGCGACTTCTTCGGGGAGATCGAGTTCTTCGACGGCGCGCCGGCTTCCGCCCACGCCATCGCCCACTCCGACTGCGAGATCCTGTCCATACCCCACGGCGAGATGCGGGCGCTCATGGACAGCCGCCCGGGGCTCACGGCCAAGTTCCTGTGGGCGTTCGGCTGGACGCTGGCGGCGCGGCTTCGCGAGACGAACCAGCGCCTGGCGAGCCTCTTCGCCATCTCGCGCACGTTCTAGACCCCCCCGCGCGCTGCACGCTCCCTTTTTTTGACTTCGACGTCGGATTGACCTAACATCATCCGTTACTTTGCTTTGCCCGGCGGCGGGGGTATCCGTCCCTCACCCCGCGCGCCCGAAGCCAGAGGTCGAGGTCGCGTGTTCGAGGCGCTGAGCGACAAGTTCCAAGGGGTGTTCCGCGCCCTACGTGGCCAGGGGACCCTCTCTCCCGAGGACGTGGACGGCGCCCTGCGCGACATCCGCCTGGCGCTCCTCGAGGCCGACGTCCACTTCAAGGTCGTCAAGCAGTTCCTCGACCGCGTCCGCGCGCGTGCGAGCGGCCAGGAGATCCTGGGGAGCCTGAGCCCGGCGCAGGGCGTCATCCGCGTCGTGCGCGACGAGATGGTCGAGCTGCTCGGGGGAGCGGAGCCCAAGCGCCTGCAGACGTCCCCGCGCCCGCCGACCGTGATCCTCATGGCGGGGTTGCAGGGCTCGGGAAAGACCACGACCACGGCCAAGCTCGGGCGGTGGCTGGCGAAGGGCGGCCACCACCCGCTCCTCGTCTCCACGGACGTGTACCGGCCCGCCGCCCGGCAACAGCTCCTGACCCTGGGCGCGCAGACCGGGCAGAAGGTGCACCATCCCGCCGGCCTGGACGACCCCCTCGCCATCCTCCAGTCCGCCCTCGGCGAGGCGCGGGCGGTGGGTCACGAGTTCGTGCTCGTGGACACCGCCGGCCGGCTGCACGTCGACGACGAGCTCATGGCGGAGCTGGCCGCGCTCAAGGCGGCCGCGAACCCGTCCGAGGTGCTCTACGTCGCCGACGCCATGACCGGCCAGGACGCGGTGCGCAGCGCGGAGGAGTTCAACCGCCGCGTGGGGCTGACCGGCATCGTGTTGACCAAGCTCGACGGCGACGCGCGTGGCGGCGCCGCGCTCTCGGCGGCGGCGGTCACCGGCGCGCCGGTGAAGTTCGCCGGGGTGGGGGAGCGCCCCGAGGACCTCGAGCCGTTCCACCCCGGACGGATGGTCGGGCGGATCCTCGGGATGGGCGACGTCCTGGGCCTCATCGAAAAGGTCGAGGAGACCGTCGACCGCGGGAAGGCGGAGGAGCTGGCGCGCAAGCTCCGGCGCGCGGAGTTCACCCTCGAGGACTACCGCGACCAGCTCCAGCAGGTGAAGAAGATGGGCTCGCTGGAGCAGGTGCTGGGCATGATCCCCGGGCTCGGCGGCGCCGCGCGTGACGTGGACACCGAGGCGGGCGAGCGCGAGCTGCGGCGCGCGGGCGCCATCATCGACTCCATGACCCCGCGGGAACGCCGCGAGCCTTCCCTGATCAACGGCAGCCGGCGCAAGCGCATCGCGAAGGGCAGCGGCACGCAGGTGGAGGACGTCAACCGGGTGCTCAAGCAGTTCGTCCAGGCCCGCAAGCTCATGAAGCAGTTCTCCGGCGCGGGGAGCGGCAAGATGATGAAGCGTTTCATGTCTGCGCAGAGGGCGCAGCGTTAGCGAGAAGAGGATCCAGGATGCTGTCGATTCGTCTGAGGCGGGTGGGAACGACCAAGAAGCCGCACTACCGCGTGGTAGTGGCCGACTCGCGCGCGTGGCGCGACGGCCGCTTCGTGGAGGTGCTCGGCCACTACGACCCCCGGCAGGAGCCGGCGGTGGTGAAGATCGACTCGGAGCGGGCGCAGTTCTGGATCGGCAAGGGCGCGCGCCCTTCCGATACGGTGCGCAGCCTGCTCAAGAAGACCGCGAGCGCGGCGGCGGCCCCCGCCGCGGCGGAGACGCGGTAGCCGGCGTCCCGTGAAGCAGCTCCTGGAGGCGCTCGCGCGTGCCCTGGTCAAGGAGCCGGGCCGCGTCCGGGTCACGGAGTGGACCGAAGACGGGGTTGCGCACCTCGACCTGGAGGTGTCCGACCTCGACCGCGGCCGCGTGATCGGCCGCGGCGGGCGGACCGCGGACGCCCTCCGCACGCTCCTCGACGCGGTGGCGCGCCGCCGGGGCACCCCGTGCGACATGGAGATCCTGGGGTGACCGGGGCCGCGCCCGGCACGCGCGACTGGGCCTCCATGGTGGCCATCGGGCGCGTGGTCAAGCCGCAGGGCCGGAAGGGCGAAGTGGCGGTGCAGGCCCTCAGCGACCGGCCGGACCGGTTCCCGACCCTGCGCCGCGCCTACGTGCGCGGCGCGCTCGGCGCCCCGCGCGAGGTGAACGTGACCGGCTGCTGGCCGCACAAGGGCCGGTTCGTCCTCAAGCTCGAGGGCGTCGACTCGATCGACGAGGCGGAGGCGCTGCGGGGCATGGAGCTGCGGATCGCCGAGGAGGAGCTGGAGACGCTGCCCGAAGGCTCGTACTATCACCACCAGCTCCGCGGCCTGCGTGTCGAGGACGACGCGGGACGCCTCCTGGGCGAGGTCGCGGACGTCATGGACACGGGCGCCGAGGCGCCGGTGCTGGTCGTGCGGAGCGGTGGGGGAGAGGCGATGGTGCCGCTGGCGGAGTCGTTCATCCGCCGGGTGGATCTTGCGGGTGGACGCGTGGTGGTGGTCGCCCCGGGGCTCGTCGATATCTAGGCCATGTTGAACATCGACGTCGTCACCATCTTCCCGCGCATGGTCGAGGGGCCGCTCCAGGGTGGCATCGTCGAGCGCGCGGTGGGGGCCTCCCTCGTGCGCATCGGCGTGCACGACCTGCGCGCGTACACGGAGGACCGCCACCGGACGGTGGACGACGCCTCGTTCGGCGGCGGTCCGGGAATGGTGATGAAGGCGGAGCCGTTCTTCCGGGCGGTCGAGGCGGTCATGCCCGAGGGAGCGGGCCCGGGCCGCGCCGTGGTGCTGCTCTCGCCGCGGGGCCGGCGCTTCGACCAGCCGACGGCCGAGCGATACGCCGGGCTCGATCGTCTGGTCCTGCTCTGCGGCCGCTACGAGGGCGTCGACGAGCGCGTGCGCGAGGGGCTGGCCGGCGAAGAGGTGAGCCTCGGCGATTTCGTGCTCACGGGAGGCGAGGTCGCGGCCCTGGCCGTGGTCGAGGCCGCCGTGCGCCTTCTTCCCGGCGCGCTGGGCCACGAGGAGTCGGCCCGGCGCGACTCGTTCGCGGACGGGCTGCTCGACTTTCCGCACTACACGCGGCCGGCGGTGGTGCGCGGGATGACGGTGCCGGACGTGCTCCTCTCGGGCGACCACGGCAAGGTGCGCCGCTGGCGGCGCAAGGAGGCCCTGCGCGCCACGCGCGAGCGGCGGAGCGACCTCCTGGGGACGGCGCCGCTCACGCCCGAGGACGAGGCGCTCCTGCGCGAGATCGAAGACGAGGAATGGGCGAAGGTGTGAGGGGAAATCATGAACGCGATCGATACCGTGGAAGCGGGGGACCTCAAGCAGGGGCTGCCCCGCCTCAACCCTGGCGACACCGTGCGCGTGCACGTGCGGATCAAGGAGACCTCCGTGAAGGAGGAGATCAAGGGCAAGCCCAAGGAGACCGAGCGCGAGCGCGTGCAGGTCTTCGAGGGCATCGTCATCGGCCTGCGCGGCAGCGGCGCCCGCGCCACCATGACCGTGCGCAAGGTCTCGTTCGGCCACGGCGTGGAGCGCATCTTCCCCCTGCACGCCAAGACCATCGAGCGCATCGAGGTGGTCAAGCATGCGGCGGTGCGCCGCGCGAAGCTGTATTACCTCCGCGACCGCAAGGGGAAGGCCGGACGCATGAAGGAGAAGCGAGCGGTTACGGTCTAATCTAGGCGGCGGCTCCGCCGTGCCGGCGGGCCGCCTTGGGGCGAGGCTGCGGGGGCAGAAGCTCATGGGTCCGGACAGGCGCGGTCGAGGGCGTCGTCCCCTGGTCTATCGGGGGGCGGAACTGCGCTGCGGCTGGCGCTTCGAAGAGGAAGCGCGGGCTCTGGGCTACGTCAAGGTGGCCGGCGCGGATGAGGTGGGGCGGGGCGCGCTCTGCGGTCCCGTGGTGGCGGGAGCGGTGATCCTGGGTGAAGAGTTCGACGCCGACGGCATCGACGATTCCAAGCGCCTCACCGCCCCCCAGCGCGAGGCCCTGGCCGCGCGCATCCGCGCGCGGGCTCGCGCCTTCGCGCTCGGCTGGGTCGAGCCGCGGGACATCGACCGGCTCAACATCCTGCGCGCGACCTACCTCGCGCTGCAGCGCGCGGTCGAGGGGCTCCCGGACGGCCCGGACCTGCTCCTGATGGACGCCTTCACCGTGCCCGCCCTCGCCCTGCCCCAGAAGGCCGTGATCAAGGGGGACGCGCAGTCGGTCTCCATCGCCGCCGCCTCCATCCTTGCCAAGGTTGCCCGCGATGAGATGATGCGCGAGTGCGACGCGCGGTATCCCGGTTACGGGCTGGCCCACAACATGGGGTACGCGAGCGAAGACCACCGGGACGCCATCCGCCGCCTGGGTCCGTCGGAGATCCACCGCCGATCGTTCCACGGCACGCAGCGCTGGCTGTTCTGCTAGAGGAGCGCGCAGAGCACCTTGGCTAAGGTCAATCCCGTCAAGCTCAAGCAGGACGCCGACAAGCTGGAGAAATCCGGCAAGCTCGACCAGGCGATCGTCCTGTACCGCCAGATCGTCGAGGACAACCCGCGCGACTGGAACACGATCAACAAGATCGGCGACCTCTTCGCCAAGCTGAGCAAGCCGCGGGAGGCCGGCGCCGAATACGCCAAGGTCGCGGACTTCTACACCCGCGACGGCTTCCTCCTGAAGGCCATCGCCATCTGGAAGAAGATCAACAAGCTCGACGCGTCCGCCATGGAGCCCTACCTGCAGCTGGCGGAGCTCTACGCCAAGCAGGGCCTGATGATGGAGGCCAAGAGCCAGTACCAGATCGTCGTCGACGAGCACATCAAGCGCGGGAAGAACCGGGAGGCCGGCGACGTGCTCAAGAAGATGGCGGAGATCGATCCCGGCGATCTCAAGATCCGCAGCAAGCTCGCCGATCTCTACACCCGCGAGGGCAGCTCGGACAAGGCGGTGGAGGAGCACATCGCCATCGCCGAGGAGCTCAACAAGAAGGGGCACCTCGCCGAGGCCCTCCAGGTGCTCGAGAAGGGGCTCAAGCTCGATCCCCGGAGCGTGCGGCTGCGCGTGGAGCTGGGCCGGACGCACACGGTGCAGAAGAACTACGAGAAGGCCGCCCAGTACCTGGAGGAGGCGGTCCGGCACGCGCCCGGCGACATGGAGGTGCTGGCGCGCCTGGGCGAGGCGTACCTCGGAGGGCGCAAGGTGGAGGAGGCGGAGGCGATCTTCAGGCGCCTCATCGACCTCAACCCCGGCGACGAGGACAACCGCATCCTCATGGGCCGGGTGTGCCTCCTGCGGGACGACTTCGACGGCGCCTACGAGCACTTCCTGCCCGCCGTGGACCGGCTCCTCGCGCAGCGCGACGCCGAACGCGCGGCGGCGCTCCTCCAGCAGATCACGCAGCGCGACGCCACGCACGTGCCGAGCCTGGCCAAGCTCGTGGACGTGTACAAGGCGCTGCAGAAGGAGGCGCCGCTCCTGGCCGCGTGCTCGCAGCTCACCGAGGCCTACATCAAGAAGAGCCAGCTCGCGGAGGCGGCCTCGGTGCTGGAGTTCCTCGTCTCGCGCGAGCCATTCAACCAGCAGCACAAGACCAAGCTGGAGATGGTGCGCGGCCGGCTGGGTGGTGCGGGGGCGCGCGGCGGAGGCGCGCTCGAGGATGCTCCGCCGCTCGAAATGGTGGAGGAGGAGTTCGAGCTCGACGCCCCCGACCCCGCCGGCGCGCCGCCCCCGGCCTTTCCGGCCCGGCGCGCCGCCGCCGGCCCCGTCTCGGCCGCCCCCCCCGCCCCTCCGAAGCGGCCGTCGATCACGGCCAGCGGGCCGCTCAGCGACGAGGAGAAGGAGTTCATCGAGGAGCACCTGGCGGAAGGCAAGGTGTTCCGGAAGTACGGGCTCGTGGACAAGGCGGTGGACCAGTTCGAGGCGGTGGTCGCGCGCTTCCCCGACAACGTCGAGGCCCGGCAGGAGCTGAAGGACCTCTTCAAGGAAAAGGGGCAGGCCGAAAAGGTCGCCGAGCAGAGCCTGGTCCTGGCCGAGATCTTCCGGCTCAAGGGCGACGAGGCGGCGGCACAGGCGCAGGATGCGGAGGCCCGCAGCGCGATGCCCGAGGTGGCGCCGGCTGCCTCCGCCCCGCCCCCGGTCGAGGAAGAGCTCCCGCTCGAGGACGTGGCGCCGGAGATCCCGATCCACGCGGATGACATCACGGTCGAGGTCGAGGAGGCGGGCATCGAGCCGCCGCCCACGTCCGCGGAAGCCTTCGAGTTCGAGGAGGAGGGCGGAGCATCGGCGGAGGAGCTTCCGGACCCATTCATCGATGAGCCCTCGCCCGAGCTGCCGGCGGCAGAAATGGGCGTCAACGTCGACCAGGAGGAAGAG
>DATKEG010000072.1:0-6965 GCA_035544515.1 Vicinamibacteria bacterium
TCCGACTGGGCCAACTCGTTCTCGTGATGGGGAAACTGCAGGTCCAGCCCGCCGCCGTGGATGTCCAGCGTCTTGCCCAGCAACTTCATGCTCATGGCCGAGCACTCGATGTGCCAGCCCGGCCGGCCGCGTCCGAAGGGCGCGTCCCACTGCGCCCACTCCGGCTCGTCCTCCTTGGCCTTCCACAGCGCGAAGTCGCGCGCGTTCTCCTTGTCGTATTTGTCGGTGTCCACGCGCGCGCCCGCCTTGATGCCGGCCACGTCGAGCCGGGACAGACGGCCGTACTCCGGGAACGACGCGATGCGGAAGTACACGCCGCCGTCCGCCTCGTACGTGTGGCCGCGCGCGACGAGCTTCGAGATGAGCGAGATCATCTCGGGGACGTGGTCGGTGGCGCACGGCACCTCTTCGGGCGTCTCCAGGCCCAGCGTGGCCATGTCTTCGCGGAAAGAGCGGATGTGGGGCGCGGTGAACGCCGGGAGATCGAGGCCCGCCTCCGCCGCGAGGGCGATGATGCGGTCGTCCACGTCGGTGACGTTCATGACGTGCGCGACGCCGTACCCCTGGTAGCGCAACGCCCGCCGCAGCAGGTCCACCGCCACGAACGTGCGGTAGTTGCCGACGTGGCCGCGGCTGTAGACGGTCAGGCCGCAGACGTAGAGGCGCACGCGCCGGGCGTCGAGCGGCGTGAACGCCTCCACCCGGCCGCTCATCGTGTTGTAGAGGCGCAGCGACATGTGGGCGAGCCTACACCGCCCTCAGGACAAGGGCGGTCAGGTCGTCCGTGCAGCCGCGCTCGGCCGTCCAGGCGTCCACGGTCTCGATCAGACGCTGGATCTGCGCCTCCGCGGCGGAGGCGCCGGCCGTGACCAGCGCCTGGACCAGCCGCTCGTCGCCCATCTCGTGCTCGTCGGCCGAGAGCGCCTCCGTGGCCCCGTCCGTGACCATGGCCACCACGTCCCCCGGGAGGAGCTCGACCTCGGCCACCTCGTAGCGGACGTCCTCGAGCAGTCCCAGCACCGGGCCGCCCGCGGTCAGGCGCCGGGTCGAGCCGTCGCGCCGCAGCAGGTACGGCGGGACGTGGCCCGCGTTCACGTAGGTCAACCGCCGCGTCGCCGGATCCAGCTCCGCATAGACCAGCGTCACGTACTTGTTGGCCTGCGTGCTCTCGTAGAGGAAGGCGTTGACGCGCTCCATGACCACCGCCGGCGGCGCCGTGCCGGCGAGCGCGCGCAGGGAGGCGTGGACGGACGCCATGAGGATGCTCGCGGGCGTGCCCTTGCCCGACACGTCGGCGATGATCAGGGCCCAGCGTCCGGCGGGCAGGGGGATGAAGTCGTAGTAGTCCCCGCCGACCTGGTAGCAGGCCAGGCTGCGCGCGGCGATCTCGAACCCGGCGATGGCCGGGGTCCGCGGCGGAAACAGGCCCTGCTGGATCTCGCGCGCGATCTGCAGCTCCTTGTCCTGGCGCTGCTTCTCGAGCTGGACCCGGTGCAGGCGCACGCTTTCCAGGGCGGTCAGCGCCTGGCGGGCCAGCGTCTGCGCGAAGTCGCGGTCCTCCTCGCTGAAGGGGGCGCCGGAGACGCGCTCCCCCACGGCCAGGAAGCCCCGGACCGTGGAGCCCATGGCCAGCGGCACGACCAAAGCCATGCGGTGGCGCGCCAGCCGGTCGCGCAGCGGACCCTCGGGCAGGTCCGATACCTCCAGCGACCGGCGCAGGGCGGCGCGCAACGCGGCCGCCTCGGGCTCGGGCACCACCCGCGATCCCTCCTCCGCCCGCGCTCCCCGCTCGTGCGCCAGGGCGAGCCCGCCCGGCCCGTCCAGGTAGAGCGCGCAGCGCGAGACGAGCAGGTGGCCCATGAGCGTGGTGGTCACGAGGTTCTTGATCGTCTCCTCGTCGAAGCTCGCGGTCAGCTCGCGGCTGATGTCGAACAGGTTGTGGAGCTGGAAGACCTTCACGGACAGCCGCTGGTTGACCGTGCGCAGCTCGTCGTAGATGAGCCCGTTCTCGATGGGCGTCGAAGCGCAGGCCGCCACGCTGCGCAGGAACGCGGTCTCCTCGGGGCCGAAGGGCCGCCCGCCGGCGCGGCGTCCCAGCCCGATCACGGCCACCGCCCGTTCCGCCTTGAAGATCGGGCACAACACGTCGAGGCCGAACGCGTCGAAGACGTCCACGTGGCGCCCCGAGTGGTGGAAGACCACCTCGTCAGAGCCCAGGGCGCCCAGCGGCACCTCCGGCGGGGCGTCCGCGGGCAGCCCGCGGTGAGCCTGCAGAAGGTAGCGTCCGCCCTCGCCGCGCACGAACACGCAGCCGCGCGCGGCCTGCAGCTCGCCCATGACCACGAGCAGCGCGGCCTCGAGGACCTCCGCGGTGGAGGCGCTGGAGCTGAGGGTGACGGTGAGGTCGAGCAGCGAGATCAGCTCCGACATCCGCTTCAGGAGCGCGCCGGCGTCGCTCGGCTCGCGCCGGAAGTCGTCGAGCGCCTTCTGGTACTGGAGGACGATGGGCAGGCCAGGCATCGCCGGGACGGCCGCTCAATCCTTGCGCTTGACCAGGCGGCACACGTTGCGCCGGGCCGACCGCTGGAACGTCACCGAGTCCATGATCTTCTCCATGAGGTGCACGCCCAGGCCCCCGGTGCGCCGCTCGGTCACGTAGCGGTCGAGGTCCACGCGCGGCATCGCCCGCGGGTCCACCATCGCCCCGGTGTCCACGACCTCGACCTGGAACGTGCCGTCCCGGTTCTCGTAGCGCACCTCGAAGGTGCGGTCGGTCGCGCCGTGGTAGGCATGCTCGATGACGTTGGTCGCCGCCTCGTCCACCGCCAGGGCCACGCGGTCGGGCACGCCGGCGGCGAAGCCGGCCGCTTCGGCCATGCGCTTGGTCAGCTCCTTGATGAGGACGAGAAAGTGCGTCTCGCTCGGCACGACGAGCGCCAGGTCGGGCCGGGCGGCCGCCGCGGGGCGGCGCGGCGGGGCCGCCCGCTCCCTGCGTCCGCCGGTCTGGCCGCGGGCCGCGCTCACGGCCTCAGGAGGGGGCGCCCTCGCCGTCGCGGAAGCTGCGGATCGCCTCCACCTCCGACGGGAAGATGCGATAGAGGTGGTGGAAGCCCAGGATCTCGAAGATGTTGCGGACGGTCTCGTTGAGGGCGGCCAGGCGGAGGTCGCCACCGTTGCCGCGGATCTCCTCGATCGCTCCCATCATGGCTCCCAGGCCCGCGCTGGCGATGTAGGTCAACCCCTCGCAGTTCACCACGAGCTTGAAGTGCTTTGTATTCAGCGCCTTACGGATCTCGTCCTCGAAGTGGCGCACCGTGTGCGCGTTGATGAAGCCGCGCGGATAGAGGAGCGTGATCTCTCCTACTTCCCGGGTTTCGACATTGAGCTCGCTCACGGGTCGGGAGAAGGGTCCAACGGCGACTATAGCTTGCGCCCGGACGCCTCGTCCAGGAGCGGTCGGGCGCGCGCGACGTCGCGGCGGATCTGCCCGATCAGGGCCTCGGGACCCGGGAAAGGCCGCTCGTCACGCAGCCGGACCGCGAACTCCACGCGCACGCGTTGTCCGTAGAGGTCGAGGTCCCGGTCCAGGACGTGGACCTCCACCGTGGTGTCCCCTTCGCCGAACGTGGGCCGCCGGCCGACGTTGACGACGGCCGGCCAGCGCGCCCCTCCGCCCGGGTCGAGGAGCCGGCACCAGCCGGCATACACGCCGCGGGCGGGACACGTCTCGTTCACGACCTCGAGGTTCGCGGTCGGGACACCCAGCTTCCGTCCACGCCCCTCTCCCCGCACGACGAGGCCGTCCACGAAGAAGCATCGGCCGAGGAGCGCCCACGCCTCCTCCACCCGGCCGCCCTCCAGCTCCCTGCGGATACGCGTGCTGCTGATCGGCTCGCCGTCTCTTTCCACGGGCGGCACGGCGACGACCCCGAAGCCGAGGGCGGCGCCCACCCGCGACAAGAGCGCGGCGTCCCCCGCGCGGCCGCGACCGAAGCGAAACGACGTCCCCACCACCACGGTCCGCGCGCCGAGCACGTCGCGGAGCACCTCGCGCACGAAGTCCTCGGGGGCCTGGGCGGCCCGCTCGGCGCCGAAGGGGAGGACCGCGAGGACGTCCACGCCGAGGGCGGCCATGATCTCGGACTTCTGCGCGAGCGTCATGAGGGCGCGCGGCGCCCGGCTCGGCTCGATCACCCGCGCGGGGTGTGGGTCGAAGGTGAGCGCCACCGCCGTGCCGCCGCGGCGCGCCGACTCCGTGCGCGCGGTCTCGACGAGGACCTGGTGCGCCCGGTGGACGCCGTCGAAGTTGCCGACGGTGAGCGCCGGCCAGGGCCAGTTGAACCGCGACGGCCGCTCCAGCCGGACAAGCTGCAAACCGTGGACCGTCCTACTTGTCTTGGGGGACGGCGCGGTCGATCACGCTGTCCGGGAGCTTGCGGCCGGCGTCGTCCACCGCGCTCAGCAGATAGCCCTCCGAGGTGACCGCGTAATGGAACGGACGCTCCCAGGGGTCCTTGAGGTACGTGCGATCGACCAGGCCGCGGCCCACCACGTCGTCGAGCGTGCGCGGCAGGCTGCCCTGGGCGAGCCGGTAGGCCAGGATCGCGCGGTCGAGCCGCTGCAAGCGGGAGTGGCTGACGTCGCCGCGCAGCATGTCGTAGGAACTCCGCAAGAACGCGGGCCGGCCGAGGACCAGGAGCGGCTCGGACCGGCGAACCGCGATGCCGACCGCGGCCAGCGCCACGATCAGCGCCGCCGCCAGCCAGCCCGGAGTGGAGCCGACCGGGGTCTCCCGCCGGCCCAGGTCGACGTCGCGGGCCACGCCCCGGCCGACCGTCGTGATCAGGTTGCGGTTGAGCAGGTCGAACAGCGTGCGGCACACGTCGAACTCGCCCGTGCCCGTGCTGTCGATGATCGACTGCACGGTGCGCGCCCCGTCCACCTTCCGGAAGATCTGGTCCTCGTGCGGCGTGAGGCGGACCTTGCCCGCCGAGGGAGCGGAATGGACCGCGTCGATCCCCGGCCCGCCGTCCTCGGCGCCGGCCGCCACTTCGATCAGGGAGGCCTGCACCACGGGCCGGAAGACGATGTCCATGGAGGGGATCTTCTTCTCGATGATGGGCCATTCGTCCACCATCCGGATCCCTTCCATCAGGATGTAGTCGGCGGAGAGCGGGGTGAAGTGGTCGCGGTCGTACTCCACGGCGTCGGTGGGCGCGAAGTGGTACTCGCCGTCCCGCCAGCGGAAGACCCTGAAGACGAGCTGCGAGATCTGGACGTGCAGCGCGTCCTTGAGGTCCTTCTCCGTGATGTAGTTGTTGGTGGTCAGCACGTGGCCGAGACGCTGCAGCGTGGCCTTCTGCGTGTGCAGCGCGTCCTCCAGCTTCTCCTTGCCGAGCTTGCCCTGCTTCACGAGCACGTTGCCCAGCCGGTCCTCCAGCCGCTTGGTGCTCGAGTCCGCCATCACCACCATGCCGCCCTCGAACGTCACGGTGACCACGTCCTTCTCGTTCTTGAGGGTGAGCAGGCCGGTCTTCCGCTGCAGCCCGATGAGCTGGAAGATGTCCGGGAGGCCGAAGTCCTTGATGGTGCCTTCGAGGGCCATGGCTCAGGCCGCGTAGCCCCGCCGCGGCGGGCGGTTGCCGGCGGGCATCGCGATCTCCACCTCCGGACGCGCGCGGTTGGCCGCGACGTACACGACCAGGAGCAGGAGCAAGGCGATCCCCAGCCCCCAGGGCGGCGCCAGCGACGAGGGCGCGTGGGTCAGCGGCAGCAGGCCCGCCGCGAGCAACGTGACCGACAGGATGCCGGCCCAGGCGGCGACCAGGGTCACGCCGAGCAGGGTGCTCTGGGCGTAGACCTGGCCGGCCCCGGGCAGGGCCAGGGAGAGCAGCAGGAAGAGGCGGTCGCGCCGGTTCTCCTCCTCCTGCACCTCGAGCAGCTTCTGGTTGCGCGCGGGGCCGGAGACCCCGTCCCGGACGATGAAGAGGTGATGGCACTGCGTGCACAGCCCGGCGGAGGCGCCGAGCTGGCAGCGCTTGCAGAACGGCGTCCCGCACTTGACGCAGCGCCGCGTGAACATCCGCGGGCCCCGCCAGCGGGACAGGCCGAGCACCACGACCACGAACACGGCCAGGAACGCGGTGAACCGGTTGCGCAGGGCGCCGGCCAGGTCGCCGAGAGGCGTGCCCGGAGTGCCCTGGCCGGCGACGTTCTTGACGCGGACGCCCTCGGCGGTACCCAGGAACTTGGCCCACAGCTCCTCGGCGGTGGGCCCGAGGTCCACGACCGCGTAGTCGCCCTTGTCGTATTTCCACGCGCCGTCGTAGGAGCTGACGAGCCCGCCCGCCAGCCGATTCGCCTGCAAGCGCGCTTCCTGCGCGGGCTGGTACTCGAAGCGCTGCAGGTGGGCCAGGGACAGGTTGTAGTAGAAGGTGGCCCCCACCGCCGGCGGCGGCCCCCCTTCGATGCCCAGCTTGTAACGCGCGATGGCGGCCTGGAACTCGCTGGCCGCGAACTCGAGGTTGCCGAGGTTGTTGAGGGCGAAGGTGTCGTTGGGCTGCTGGCGGAGCAACTCGCGATAGAGCGCCGCCGCGTCGTCGTAGCGCCCGGCCTTGCGGTACTGCGTGGCCAGGAGGTAGACGAGGTCGCGATCGTCGGCGTGGAGCCGGCCGGCGTCCTCGAGCGCGGTGGTGGCGCGCGCGTCGGGACCGCCCTCGAGCGACGCCACGGAAGCGTCGAACAGCGGGTTGCGCTTGGCCAGGGTGCGCGCCTCGAGCACCATCACCAGCGGTCCCACGGCCAGGCCACACACGAGCAGGCCGGCCACCACGACCTTCTCCCGGCCGTCGAGGTAGATGAAGAGCAGGGCCAGCATCCACAGCGGCACCCAGGCCCAGCCCTGGAAGGTCACCGCGGGCAGCAGCAGCGCGCAGAGCGCCCGCGGCACGGCCGCGCCGCGCGGC
>DATKEG010000073.1:0-6976 GCA_035544515.1 Vicinamibacteria bacterium
TGCGTCACCACCGCCGGCGGCACCCGGTCCGGGTCGCGCAGGGCGAGCTGGCCGAGGCGGGCGGCGTCGAGGGAGAGGGCGAGCACTCGCATCGCCTCCTGGTCGGCGTGGAAGCCCATCGAGTTCTCGGCCTCCACGAAGTCGAGGAGGAACTGGGCGCGGCGCTGGTGCTCGCGGGCGGCGGCGAGCTCGGCGTCCGGGGCGCCGGCCTGGACGCGACGGGCGAGGTCCCCGATCAGCGCGACCACGGCGTCCATCGCCAGGTTGCGCATCTCGAAGGTGCGCTCCTGGATGGTGTGGGCGCGGCCGAGGAGCTCGTCCTGGGCGACGCGGTGGCAGGTCTGGCACGAGGCGGAGACGTCGAGCAGCGGGCTCCTCACCTGGTGGTCGCTGACCTTGAAGCCGCCGGCCCGGCGGTAGGGCATGTGGCAGTCGGCGCAGGTGACGCCGGCGCGCGCGTGGGTGCCCTGGCGCCACATCTCGAACTCCGGGTGCTGCGCCTTGAGAACCGGCGCGCCGCTCGTGGCGTGGGTCCAGTCGGCGTGCCGCACCTCGTCGTAGTAGGCCAGGATCTGCTCGACCTTGATCCCCCTGGCCCAGGGGTAGACCAGGCGCTTCTCGGGCCCCTTGAAGTAGTACTCGACGTGGCACTGGCCGCAGACGTAGGCGCGCATCTCCTGGCGCGAGGCCATGCGGTTGACGTCGAAGTCGGCCACGCCCTGCGCGGCCTTCAAGGCGCGGATGCCTTCCATGAACGCGGGACGGGTCACGCGGAGCTGCATGGTGCCCGGGTCATGGCAGTCGATGCAGGCCACCGGGTGCACCACGAGCTTGCGCGCCTCCGCGTAGGGCATCCGGTTCATGGCCTCGAAGCCCTTGAACAGGTCGCCGCCGCCGAGCTTCCGGTAGGGCACGTAGACCGAGGCGTGACAGTGCATGCAGGTGCCGGGCTGCGGCGCGGCGGCGTGGCGCCGGGTGAAGGTCTGGTCCTCGAGCATGTAGGCGTGGCCGCGCTCCTCGCGGAAGTCCACGGAGAAGGCGTACCCCGCCCACATCGTCTTGAGCCGCGGATCCTCCTCCAGGCGCGACTGCGCGACGACCGAGCGTGGATCCGCCTCCGTGGGCGTGCGCGGGACCGCTTCGCTGCCGCCGTAACGGGTCCGCACCTGGTCCACGGTGCGCTTGTACCCGTCGTACTGGAGCGGGAAGTTCCGGCCCCAGACCTCCGGGTCCTCCGTCTGGTCGGTCAGGTCGGCCACGCGGTAGAACGGGTTACGCGCCTCCTGCTTGCGCTCGAAGATGTTGACGAGGAGGGCGGCCGCGCCCGCGGCCAGGAGGGCGGTGGCGGCGGCGACCAGGATCAGTGTCGGGCGTTTCATGCTCGCCTCCTGTTCTCAGCGCGGGTGGCCGACCGCGCCGTGGCAGCGGACGCAGCTCAGACCCTGCCCGTGCGGCGCGATCGCCTCGACGACGGCCGCGTGGCAGCCGTAACAGGACGACTCGGCGATCCGCCGGTTCCGAGGCGTGATCTGCAGCGGCTCCGGAAAACGTCCGGTCGTGAACGCGAACGAGTGCCAGAACCCGTTCGAGGCCTTGGTCGCGTACTTCGGCACCAGGCCGTGCGGCGTGTGGCAGTCGTTGCACACGGCCACCGCGCGGTGGCTGGAGACGAGCCACGCCCGGTAGTAGTCCTCCATCACGTGGCAGTTCGCGCAGGCCGCGGGGTCGTTGGTCAAGTAGGAGCCTCCGCGGGCGTAGACGAAGGTGTAGCCGCCCAGACCGGCGGCCAGCCCGATCGTCAGCGCCACGACGAGTCCCGCTGCCGCGAGCCGCATGCGAACAGGGTCATCCTAGCCCACGCCGGCGGCGCCGTCGCCCTCAGCCGAAATCGATGGTCACGTCCTCGGCCACCCCGCCCAGGATGTGGTAGCCGCCGTTGGTCTCCTGGAGGATCGAGCCGGGCACCAGCGTGTTCACCGGCCCGTGGGCCACGAGCCGCGCGATGAATCGCTGCCACGACATCCCCGGGCCGCCGCACTCGCCGTCGAGCCAGAAGCTGCGGTCGCGCGCGCCGAGGATCTCGCGCGGCCCGATGGTGGCGGCCTGGGGCGGCACCCAGGACCAATCGCTCGCGAACGTGTGCAGCGCGTTCTGCATGATGGTCATGGGGTTCAGCTCCACGATGCGCCCGTGGGCTGCCCGGTAGGCCGCGAGGTCGTGGCCGAACTCCAGGCCCAGGTGCGACTCCCAGAACGCGATGTGCCCGCACCAGCCGATCCCGCCGTAGCAACAATCGGCTCCCCCCTCGTCCTCGATCAGCTTGTGGTAGGCGGCGATGTTCCGGTGGGTCGGGAAGTGGACGTTCCGGTCCAGCGGCCGCAGCTCCTTCCGGATCCGGTCGAAGAACGACTGGCGCATGGAGGTCGCGAACGAGCCCTCCCAGTCCGCGGGCGCGGTCTCGCCCGCTTCGTTGGCGTATTCGTCCATGTTGAACGTGACGAGATGCCGGCAGGAAAGGTGGGCGCGGTTGATCATCTCCGCCGCGATCGCGTACTGCGGCACCGGCCCCACGGGCAGGATGAGCACGCACTTCCGGCCCGCCTCCGCCGCCGCGCGGATGCGCTCGACGATGTCGATGGCGAACCGGCTGTAGAACTGGACCCTGTCCTCGATCACTTCGATGCGGAAGGCCGGGTTGGGGTGCCGGGCCATGTCCTCCTTGCGGATGGCGCGGACCCGCGCGCAGGCGGCTTCGTCGCGGAACGGGATGAACCGGGACATCGAGTAGCGGAAGGCCATCGCTCCTCCTACTTGACGGGCAAGCGGCGGACGAGGCGCTTGCCCAGCGACGCCGTGAGGTGATCTTCGCGCGGGAACCCGTGGCCGAGGTGCTGCCGGAAGCCCTCGGCGTACTCGACCCGCGGGCGGCCGAAGTCGCGGGCGCGGTCCGCGCCCACGCGCCGCATCCAGCGCAGGTACTCGTCCTCGCCGTGCTGGTGGCGCAGCCAGGAGCGTTGCGAGTCGTGGCAGGCCAGCATCTTCTCCTTGTCGTCCACGCTGCCCGTGATGTCCACCACGTATTGGGCGGGCACGCGGCGCCCGAAGTGGTCCATGTTGTCGATGGGGTCGGCATAGAGGATGGCCGGCAGCTTGGCGCAGGGGCGGGGGCGCCGGCCGCCCAGCGAGGCCCTCCAGTTCGGAACCGTAGAGGCGAACGCGGCCTCGCGCACGATCCGCGGCGTCTCCTCGTGGTCGGCCATGTAGTCGACCGGCGACGGCACGATGACCAGGTCCGGACGCACGATGCGCAGCAGCGCCGACACCCGGCGCTTGGTCGCCTCGCCGTAGACGATGGTCAGGTCGGGGAACCCGAGGCACGTGTAGGCGGCGCCCAGGCGCCGGGCGGACGCGGCCGCCTCCCGCTGGCGGATGCGGGAGATCTCGGCGCGCGAGCGCGTGGCCGTGCCCAGGTCGCCCGCGGTCATGGTGGCCAGGTGCACGTCCCAGCCGGCGCGGCGGAGCAGGATCAGGGTGCCGGCGCACGTCATCTCGATGTCGTCGGGGTGCGCCATCAGGGCGAGGACGCGCATCTACTTCAGCCTGGAGACGCGGACCGGCTGCCCCTTCTTCGCCGAGAGGTCCGCCGCGAAGATCACGCGGTGGGTCTCGAGCGCGGTCTCCAGATCGGTCAGCGGCATCTTCTCGTTCGCCCGGATGGCGTCCACGAAGGCCTGGAACTGCGGCTCGTACGGGTGGTCCTTCACGTCGCCCGAGTCCACCAGGTGCGTGGCCAGCGAGCTCCAGCGCGACTTGTCCGTGCCCAGCCTGGCCGAGTGGATCTTGTCGTCGAGCAGGCTGCCCTCGCTGCCCACGAGGTGCGTGTGGAAGTAGTAGGGCTGCAGGCAGTCGATCACGGAGGCGACCTTGCCGACCTTCCCGCCCTTGAACCGCAGGATCGTGGCCGACGTCGTGTCGTACTCGTAGGGGGCGAAGGTGCGGTTGCGCGAGCGCGTGGTGTAGCTGGTCACCTCCTCGACCGGCGCGCCCATGACCATGAGCAGGGCGTCCAGGGCGTGGCAGCCGGCGCTGAGCAGGCTCGAGCCGCCGCCGTCCTTCTTCACGTTCCAGGGGAACTGGCCGTACCAGGGGCCGATGCCGTGGTAGTAGTCCACCTCGCCGTAGTGGATCTCCCCGAGCAGGCCCTGATCCACCACGGACTTCACCATCCGGAACTGGCTGCTGAAGCGCAGCTCGAAGCAGACGCAGCCCCGGACCCTGGCCTTCTTCAGGGCGTCGCGCACCGCCTTGGCGTCCTCCCAGCTCAGCGCGATCGGCTTCTCCAGCAGGACGTGCTTGCCGGCCCGGGCGGCCGCGATCGCCTGCTCCGCGTGCAGCCAGGGCGGGCTGCAGATGTCGACCACGTCGATCGTCTCGTCCGCCAGCATCCGGCCGTAGTCGTCGTAGGCCGCGAGCGGCAGGCCGTACTTCCTCTCGAGCTGTGCGGGATCGTGCTGGCGGCGCGAGCACACGGCGCCGACCCGCGCGCCCGTCACGTGCTTGAACGCCTCGATGTGCGCCCCGGCCGCCCAGCCCAGTCCGACGATGCCGACGTTCAAGTCGCCCATGCCTGTCGTCCTCCTCCACCGCGGCACTGGCACGCCCCGGTAGCATAGGCCGAACGGGACCGGGTTCGGCGCCATTGTCCGGGCGATCGGACCTCTCCGTGCACGCTCACGGCGTAACAATCGGGTGTGCGATCGACCGTTCCGTCCGATCTGACCGACGCCGACCTCGTGGCCGAGATCAAGCGCCTCGCGCAGTCCGTCCGGGCCACGACCGCGGGCCTGGTGGCCCACCTGGCGGAGATGGAGCGCCGGCAGCTTCACCTGGCCGCGGGTTACGCCTCGCTGTTCGCATACTGCACCGCGGTCCTGCGCCTCTCGGAGTACGAGGCCTACAGCCGCATCGAGGCCGCGCGCGCCGCCCGAAGCTTCCCGCGCGTGCTCGACATGCTCGTCGAGGGCTCGCTCACGTTCACCACCGCCCAGCTCCTCGCCCGGAACCTGACGCGCGAGAACCACGTCGAGCTGCTGTCGGCGGCCGCAGGCAAGGGCAAATGGCAGGTCCAGGAGCTGGTGGCGCGACGAGCCCCGCTGCCGGACGCGCCGCCTTCGGTGCGGAAGCTTCCCGCGCCCAGGACGGCGGTCGCGGCCGCCGGCTCCGACGGGCCGCCTCGTCCCGGAACCGTGCCGGAGGCGACCTCGGAGCCGGCCGCGCCGGGACCGGCGGCGGCGCCGCTGCCGCCCGCGAGATACCGGCCCGCCGTCACGCCGCTGGCGCCGGAGCGCTACCAGATCACGTTCACCGCGTCCGCCAGCCCGCGTGAGAAGCTGCGCTGCGCGCAGGACCTGCTCCGGCACGCGGTGCCCAGTGGCGACACGGCGGAGGTGATCGACCGCGCGCTCAGCGCCCTGCTCGACGACCTGGCCCGCCGGAAGTTCGCCGCCACCGACCGGCCGCGCACGAGCGCGGGCCCGGCCGAGGGTTCGCGCCACGTTCCGGCCGGCGTGAAGCGCGCGGTCTGGGTACGAGACGCCGGCCGCTGCGCGTTCGTCGGCGAGGGCGGACGCCGCTGCGAGGAGCGGGGCTTCCTCGAGTTCCACCACGTCGAGGCGTACGCGAAGGGCGGCCAGCCCACCATCGGGAATATCCAGCTCCGCTGCCGGGCCCACAACGCCTACGAGGCCGACCTCGAGTTCGGGCCGCGCCGGCCGAGTGGCGAGTGGGCCGTCCACGAGCGACCCGCGCCCTGGGCGGCCGCCCCCCCTTGACCGGGTTCGCTCCTCGGAGCAATAGTTCGGGACCGGGTCAATCCCGAGAGAGGTGGCCCATGGCCGATGCCTTCGCTCCGAAGAAAGAGGACAAGTTCACGTTCGGGCTGTGGACCGTGGGCAACCCCGGCCGCGATCCCTTCGGCGAGCCGGTCCGCGAGCCGCTCGCCCCGACCTACATCGTCAAGAAGCTGTCGCAGCTCGGGGCCTACGGCGTCAACCTGCACGACAACGACCTGATCCCGTTCGGGGCGAGTGCCGGCGAGCGCGACCGGATCGTCCGCGAGTTCAAGGCGGCGCTCCGCGACCACGGCCTGAAGGTGCCGATGGCCACCACCAACCTGTTCACGCACCCCGTCTTCAAGGACGGCGGCTTCACGGCCAACGACCCCAGGGTCCGCGCCTTCGCGGTCCAGAAGTGCATGCGCGCGATGGACCTCGGCGTGGAGCTGGGCGCGGGCATCTTCGTGATGTGGGGCGGCCGCGAGGGCGCGGAGGCGGACGCCTGCCGCGACGCCCGCGAGGCCATCAAGCGCTATCGGGACTGCGTGAACTTCCTCTGCGGGTACGCGCGCGACCAGAAATACGACCTGCGCTTCGCGCTCGAGGCCAAACCCAACGAGCCCCGCAGCGACATCTACCTGCCGACCACCGGCCACATGCTGGCCTTCATCGAGACGCTCGACCATCCGGAGATGGTGGGCGTCAACCCCGAGGTGGCGCACGAGCAGATGAGCGGGCTCAACTTCTACCACTCCATCGCGCAGGCGATCGACGCGGGCAAGCTCTTCCACATCGACCTCAACGACCAGAAGCCGGGCCGCTACGACCAGGACCTGCGCTTCGGCAGCGAGAGCCTCAAGGGCATGTTCTTCCTGGTGAAGCTGCTCGAGGAGTCGGGCTACGACGGCATGCGGCACTTCGACTCGCACGCCTACCGGACCGAGGACGAGGAGGGCGTGTGGGCCTTCGCTCTCGGGTCGATGCGCACCTACAACATCCTGAAGGACAAGGCCCGGCGCTTCGCCGCGGACAAGGAGATCCAGTCGCTGCTCCAGGAGGTCGGAGCCGGCAACGGCGACGGCCTCGGCGCCTACAGCCAGGAGAAGGCCCGGCAGCTCAAGGACCGGACGTTCGAGCTCGAC
>DATKEG010000074.1:0-19669 GCA_035544515.1 Vicinamibacteria bacterium
TCGGCCCTGGGCTTCTTTCCCTTGGTGACCTCGGGTTGGCCGGTCAGCAGTCCGACGTATTCGCTGAGCACCTCACCCATGACCAGGCCGTCCTCGGTGATCTCGAATGCCCGCAACTCTTTCCGGTGTGCGCTCCCGCGCACCTTGACGACGGCCAGGATGCGCTTCAACTGACCCTGATGCTCGATGTACCGCTGCATGATGATCGCGTCGGTCAGGAATGCCGTCCCTTGTGGGCTGAAGCGAAGGTCTACGTAGCTGTCCTCGACTTCCGCCGTCATCATCACCGTGACACCCATCCCCGTGATGGTCGTGACCATCCGATAGAGCGATTCCCGGAAGTCCTCGCGAAACGTGGGAGCCAACGCGAGCTCGAATCCAGACAGCGAGTCGATCACCAGCCGGCGCGCCTTGAGACGACGTATGGCCTTGGTGAGATCATCCAGGGTTTCGTCGATCGAGAGGTCGAGAGGCCGTGCCTGAATGATGCCCAGCAGCTCATCTGCGAGCAGCCGGCCGCGGATCTTTCCCTTGTTGCCGATCTGTCGGTATTCATGCGGGCGTTTCTCGAAGATGGCAAGGATTCCCGCTTCACCGCGGCGCACGCCTTCAGCGAGGAATTCCGTCGCGAGAACCGTCTTGCCGGAACCGGAGGGGCCCGCCACGAGCACCGAGAATCCGGCCGGGATCCCTCCGCCCAGCATCTCATCCAGGCGTTTGATTCCGGTCGAGACACGTTCTCGCCGCGGCCTGTCGCCAGAGGACGCCGGGTCCGGCTTCTCCTCGGGACCGACGATGGCCCGTGGGAAGACCTGGATCCCGTCGCCGGTGATTCGAAACGTGTGCAGGCCTGGAATCGAAGCCTGGCCTCGACATTTCACGACCTGCATCTTCCGGACGACCGAGTTCCGGTCGACGCTCTGATACAGCCACAGCAGACCGTCGGCCACGGTGAAGATGGGGTCCTGCTCGATGTCGGCCGTCTGGTATTCGCCGACCAGGAACGTCGTCGCCTCCCATCCGGTCAGATGGATGCCGAGCTGCTGCACGAAGTCCTGCATTTCGACCGGAGCGGCGGGATGGCGCTCAGCAGTACGTCCGGCGGTTCGAAAGGAATCGACGATCACGATGCCCGGAGACGCGGCCTCGACCTCTTTCACGATTCGTTTCAGGATCTGACTCAGGCCGCCCTCGAGGACGTCCGGGGCGACATTGATGAAACGAATGGACTCGGTCACCCTGGCCGCATCGAAGAAGCTGAACTGCTGTTGATAACGCAGCATCTTCACCGGAGGCTCGCCCAGAACGGTGAAGTACAAGGCCGGGCGAGTTTTCTCGGCGAGAGTAAACATGATCTGCTGCGCGAGCGTCGTCTTGCCGGACCCCGGCGCGCCCGCGATCAGATTGAAGGAGAACTCCGGCACACCCCCGCCCAGAACCGCATCGAGGCCCGGCACGCCCGTAGGCAGTTGCCGGATAGGAACCTTGTCGGTCATCTGCTTCGAGCCTCCTGCTGAGTCTCGTTGGGGAAGACGCTCGGCCAGGCGGCCCGCAAGACGCCCATGGTCAACGTCTCACCGATGAGCGTTACCAGCAGCCCGGCGAGAGTCGCCAGGACCGCGGCGGCGGCTTCCGCGGCGACGCTTGGCTCCTGTCGCTCCATGCAGAAAGCGAGTTGCGCAAACGGGCCGTCGGGGGGGGCGGATCGTTGAGCTTCGGCGAGCCACGGGAAGGGCCGTTGAACGATGTGCAGGCTACGGGCGGCGAGGGCCCTGACCCCTCCGGCGCCGATGAGCACCGCCAACTGGCCTCCCAGGGCGTCGGACACGCGAAGCGCCGCGGCGGCGAGCGCCTTCGCGTCGGCATCGGTTCCAGCTTCGCGCGCCAGCTCGCTCTGGATGGCCTGACGAAGGTCCGCGCTTCCCGACATCGGCATGGGATGACTCCCTGAAGTCGCGCCTACTCTTCACGGGGCGCGAGGGGCCGAGACGAAGGCCACGTCGACACGGAGGGGGCATCACGCACATGCCCGCACGGGCAATCTTACGTCAGTTGGCTCGTCGAATAGACCCGGCTCGGTTCTGTCGCTTGGGAGCCGCCTCGTAAGTCGTTGCCGGAGTTGGTGGAGCTGATGGGGATCGAACCCATGACCTCGTGAATGCCATTCACGCGCGCTCCCAACTGCGCTACAGCCCCACAGGGAAGAAAACGATGGTACCAAGCGGGCCGGCGGGCGGTCAACCGGCGGGCGGCCTTGAGGAAGGGCGAGTGGGCGGGATGGTGATAGCCTGGGGCCATCCAAAGGAGTCGATCGTGGAAATGAGGACGCTGGGGAAGAGCGGGCTGCGGGTCTCCGCCCTGGGGCTCGGCTGTATGGGGATGTCCGAGTTCTACGGGCCGCTGGACGAGACAGAGTCGATCGCCACCATCCACGCGGCGCTCGATGCGGGGCTGAACTTCCTCGACACCGCCGACGCCTACGGGCCCTTCACCAACGAGGAGCTGGTGGGGCGGGCCATCAAGGGCCGCCGCCGGGAGGTGGTCCTGGCCACGAAGTTCGCCATCGTGCGCGGCCCCGACGGGGCGCGCAGCATCAGCGGGAAGCCCGACTACGTGCGCTCGGCCTGCGACGCGAGCCTGCGCCGGCTGGGCGTGGACACGATCGACCTCTACTACCAGCACCGCGTGGACCCGGCGACGCCGATCGAGGACACGGTGGGGGCCATGGCGGAACTGGTCGGGGCGGGCAAGGTCCGCTGCCTCGGCCTGAGCGAAGCGGGGCCGGAAACGCTGCGCCTCGCGACCACGGTGCACCCGATCGCCGCGCTGCAGAGCGAGTACTCGCTGTGGAGTCGCGACATCGAGGACGCCCAGGTCCCGGCCGCGCGCGCGCTGGGCATCGGCCTCGTGGCCTACAGCCCGCTGGGGCGCGGGTTCCTCACCGGCCAGATCCAGCGCTTCGAGGACCTGGCGGAGGACGACTGGAGGCGCGGCTCGCCGCGCTTCCAGGGGGAGAACTTCGCCAAGAACCTCCGGCTCGTCCACCGCATCGAGGGGTTGGCCACGGAGAAGGGCTGCACCCCGTCCCAGCTCGCGCTGGCCTGGGTGCTCAGCCGCGGAGAGGACGTCGTCCCGATCTTCGGCACCAAGCGCCGGAAGTACCTGCTGGAGAACCTGAAGGCCCTGGAGATCACGCTGAGCGCCGAAGACCTGCGTCGCCTCGAGGAGCTGGCGCCGAAAGGGGCGGTGGCCGGCGATCGCTACCCGGCCCCGATGATGACCTACATCGGGCGGTGACGATCAGCGGGCGGGCGCGAGCCGCGCCACCGTCCGGGTCAGGGCGCGCTCGGCCGCTTCCACCGCTTCCTCGCTCGCGCTGACCACGCCGACCACGGTGCCCCCGACGCGCAAGAGGTGCACGGTCTGGCCCAGCACCTCCGCTTGGTGCGAGGCGCCCATGCGCACGGACCCGGGCACCACGAACAGCGACAGGTTCACGTCGTCGCCGGAGTAATAGAGGTGGGCCACGCTACGGTCGATCAGGGGACAGTAGCGCGCGCCCAGCAGCTCCGCGGAGCCCGCTTTCTCGGGCACGACCGGAATCGAGAACCCGTCGTCGTCGAACCAGGCGGACACGCGGTCGGGGTCGCCGCTCCACACCTTGGCGGGCAGCCTCGACCGGCCGAAGCAGCTCGAGTGGTCGCGGGCCAGCTCCCAGGCCACGAACGGCGGCGCCGCGCGCAGCCAGAACACGAACAGCGCGAGCGCGGCCGCCGCGGGCAGGGCGACGGCGGCGATCACGCGCCGCGCCGAGGAGGAGCGCAGCCGCCGCCGCACGGACCGGCCCAGGCCGGCCGGCACCTCCAGGGGCGCCAGGGCGCGCAGGCGGGCGCGCAGCACGGTCTCGAAGTCGGCCTGCTCGCGGCAGGACAGGCACTCGGCCAGGTGCGCCTCGACGCCTTTCCGCTCGTCCTCGGGGAGCGCCTCGTCCACGAAGGCGGTGACCTTCTCGGGATCGCAGGTCACGGTCTCTTCCCCTCGAGGGCGGTCCGCAGCAGCGCCCGCCCGCGGTGGATGCGGGACATCACGGTGCCGATGGGCACGTCGAGGATCCGCGCGATCTCCTGGTAGGAGAAATCCTCCACGTCGCGCAGCACGACCGCGCTACGGAACACGTCGGGGAGCGCCTCCAGGGCGCGCGAGAGGTCCTCGCCGCCCCGCGCGAGCGCGTCCTGCGGGGGAGGCACCGCGGGCCCTTCGTCGGGGAGCTCCACCGTCCGCGGCGAGCGCCGGGAGCGCCGGAAGGCGTCCGTGCGCACGCGGTGGAGGATGGTGTAGAGCCAGGCCCGGATGTTGCTGCCGGGCGTGAAGCCGTCGAAGGCGCGGTAGGCCCGGAGGAACGTCTCCTGCACCAGGTCCTCGGCGTCGTGGGCGTTGCCGGTCATGCGAAAGGCGGTCCCATAGAGCGATCTGAGGTGGGGCAGGGCCTCCGCTTCGAACCTCTGGTCCCGAGTCACGCCTCGTCCCCACGCGCGTCTCCAGGCGGGAAAACGCGCGCGGGCGACCTCGTATTCCCTCGTCGGTCAGCCATTTGGGGTTCGCCGGACGATTCTGCCACGAGCGTCGCCGCCCCGGTAAGGCCCGGTGTGATCCCACGCAACCCTCACCGGGGTTCTTTTAATGGTTCGTTGACGGCCTGAAATCCCTGGGTGAGAATCGAATGAGAGGACAGACGGCGTTCCGCAGGCTTTCGCCGCGATCTGAATGAAGTACCTCACGACCCTCGAAGTAGCCCACGAGCTGAAGGTCAGCAAGCAGACGCTGCTGAACTGGCTCTATGCGGGCAAGGTGCCGGAACCCCCGCGCAACCGCAAGGGGTACCGGCTCTGGAGCCCGTCCCGGGTCAGCCTGGTGAAGCGGCTGATCGACGAAGGGCGGCTGCACAAGAGGACGGTGGTGCACCGGGAGGCGTCGAACCGGCCGGAGGTGGTGAGCGAGTTCGCCCGCGAGGTCCACCAGTTCCTGCGCGACGGGAAGGTCGACGTGGAGTCCTTTCTCAAGGAGCTGGCGCGCCTGAACCCGGGCGTCGCGGAGCAGGTCCGTTTCCGCAAGACCGCCAGCGGACCGCGCTCGTCGAAGACGGCTTGAGGCCCGCCCTGCGGCTCGGCGCGACGCCCGCCGGACGCGCGCGGCGCCGCCCTGCCGCCGGAACATGGAATTGACGGTCACGGAGCCCCGCCGGGATCGCCGTCGCGACACCGCCGCGCACATGCGCGCCGTGCTCGACGGAGCGCTCGAAGCCGTGATCGGGATGGACGCCACCGGCCTCGTCACCTTCTGGAACCCGAGCGCCACGCACATGTTCGGGTGGAGCCGGGAGGAGGCGCTCGGGCAGGCGCTGGCCGACCTCATCATCCCCGAGCCGCTGCGCGAAGCGCACCAGCGCGGCCTCGATCGCTTCGTCCGTACGGGCGAGACCGCGCTCCTCAACCGGAGGCTCGAGGTCAGGGGCCGCCACAAGGACGGCAGCGAGTTCCCGGTGGAGCTGGCCGTAACGCCCCTGCGCGAAGGCGAGTTCGTCACCTTCCACGCCTTCATCCGCGACATCACCGAGCAGAAGCAGGCCGAGGAGGAACGCGAGGGCCTGCTCGCCGACACCAAGCACGCGCGCGACCAGGCGGAGGCGGCCAGCCGCGCCAAGGACCAGTTCCTGGCCACGCTCTCCCACGAGCTGCGCACCCCGCTGACCTCGATCGTGGGCTGGGTGTACCTGCTGCGATCCGGCCAGCTCGACTCGGACACCGTGAACCGCGGGCTGGAGACCATCGAGCGCAACGCGATGCTGCAGGCGCAGCTCGTGTCGGACATCCTGGACATGTCGCGCATCATCGCCGCGCGCTTCCGGCTGGTGGTGCGTCCGGTGGACCTCACGCCGCTGGTGGCGGCGGCCATCGACAGCCTCATGCCCGCGGCCCGCGCCAAGAACCTGCACGTCCAGCCCATCCTCGACCCGTCGGCGGGCCGCGTGCTCGGTGACCCCGACCGCCTGCAGCAGGTCTTCTGGAACCTGCTCTCGAACGCGATCAAGTTCACCCCCGAGGGTGGGCGCGTGCAGGTGAAGCTCGCGGTGGCGGAGGGCAGCGCGGAGGTGACGGTGGAGGACGACGGGGTGGGCATCCCCTCCGACTTCCTCTCCCACGTCTTCGAGCTGTTCCGGCAGCGCGACTCGTCGAACACGCGCGCGCACGGCGGGCTGGGCCTGGGCCTCTCCGTCGTGCGGCACCTGGTCGAGCTGCACGGGGGCACCGTGCGCGCCGAGAGCGCGGGCGAAGGGAAGGGCGCCCGCTTCGCGGTCCGGCTGCCCCTGCTGCGCGAGGGGGACGGGCTGGCCGCGCATCCCGACCCCGCCCCGCCGGCGGACGTGGAGCCTCCCGTGCCGGACCTGCCCTCGCTCGAGGGCGTGGGCGTGCTGGTCGTGGACGCGGGCGCCGCGGTGCGGGAGGTCATCACGGACGTGCTGAGACGGAGCGGCGCCCGCGTGGAGGGCGCGGGCACGGCGCAGGAGGGGCTGGAGACCGTGGTGCGCGCGCGGCCCGACGTCATCCTCACCGAGCTCGACCTTCCCGACGAGAGCGGCTACGCCCTGCTGCGCAAGGTGCGCTCGCTGCCCGACGACGCCGGGGGCCGCACGCCCGCGGCCGTGATCACGACCCGCGCGCGCGTGGAGGATCGCGTGGAGGCGCTCCTGGCCGGGTTCCAGATGCACCTGGACAAGCCGGTGCGGCCGGCGGAGCTGGTGGCGGTGGTGGCCAACCTGGCCGGGCGGACGCGCGCCCGGTAGCGGCTGACCCCGCTCACTCCCAGGGGATGTCGGGCATGAAGAGCCGCCCCACCGGCCGGCCCTCCGTCAGGTGGGACCGCACGATCTCCGGAAGGTCCTCCGGCGTCACGCGCGCGTACCACACGTTGCCGGGGTGGACCGCCACCGTCACGCCCTGACTGCAGTGCTTCAGGCAGTTGGTGCGGTTCACGATGACCCGCTCGGCCAGACCACGCTCCTTGACCATGGCCTTGAGCCCGTCGAACACGGTCTCCGCGCCCTTGTCCCCGCACGAGCCCTTGGGATTGCCGGGCGGGCGGACGTTGAGACAGACGAAGACGTGGCGCTCGGGAAGGGGCACCCGCGCATTCTAGCAGCCCGCGCGGGGTGGACCCCTTCGCGGGCGGCTGCCATAATGGTCGTTCTCGCCGGGAGACGGAGACCTGGCGCAGGGAGGATTCACGAGCATGAGGCATCCGGTCCGCACGAGCCTTCTCGCCCTGTCCGTGGCGGTCGGCGCGGCCTTCGCCGCCGCCGAGGACCTGACGATCGTCTCGAGAGTCAGCGTGGGCCAGGGCGCCCCGGAGACGTCCACGCAATACATCTCGAGCGGACGCGTCCGCGTGTCGAACCCCGAGTCGGACACCATCTTCGACGCCGGCACCGGCCGCGTCGTGGTGATCAATCACAAGAAGAAGGAATACTTCGAGTTCACGCGCGACGAAATGGCGGCGTCCATGCAGCGGATCGAGGCGCAGATGCAACAGGCGGGCCCCCTCATGGAAAAGATGATGGGCGGCAAGCTGGGCGAGGTGACGGTCAAGAAGACGGGGACGTCGCGCAAGGTGGCCGGCTACTCCTGCGACGAGTACACCGTGACCATGGGGGAGAACCTCCGCTACGACGTCTGCTCGGCGCCCGCCCTGGCTCCTCCCACCCACTACTACGACGCGCTCAAGAGCCCGTTCGCGGTCACGGGGCCGATGGCGCGGCGGTTCGAGAGGGTCTTCGACGAGATGAGCAAGATCAAGGGATTCCCCCTGGCCATGAACTCGAGCATCAAGGTGATGATGGTGCGCAGCGAGATGAAGTCCGAGGCCACCGAGGTCAAGAAGGGGCCCATACCGGACTCGGCCTTCGCCATCCCGTCCGGCTACAAGAAGAAGGACTCGCCGTTCAAGAAGTGAGCGGGGGGCGCGCACACCGCGCACACCCCTGCCTCGCCGCGCGCTCGCCGGAGTGAATCCGGCTCGCGCCTGGCCCGTTGCGCATGCCTGATACAGGGCCGCACGCCGTCCCCAGCGCCCGTGTGCGGGCGCTCGTCACCACTGAGTGGCTCGCCGATCACCTGCGCGATCCGGACCTGCGCGTGGTGGACGTGCGCTGGTCCCTCGATCCCTCGCGGCGGGGGCGCGACGCCTACGCGCTGGGCCACATCCCCGGCGCGGTGTTCCTGGACGTGGACGCGGACCTGTCGGGCCCCGGCGGCGGGCGGGGGCGGCCCCGTGGCCGGCATCCCTGGCCGCCGCCGGAGCAGGTGGCCCGCGTCATGGGCGCGGCGGGGATCGGACCCGGTGTGCGCGTCGTCGCCTACGACGACCAGGCCGGGGCGACGGCCGCGCGGCTCTGGTACGTCCTCCGCGCCCACGGCCACGACGCCGTGGCGGTGCTCGACGGCGGCCTCGCCAAGTGGCTCGCGGAAGGCCGGCCGCTCGACACGTCCGTACCGTCGCCCGCGCCCGCGGTGTTCGGACCCCGGCTCCGGCCCGGCTGGGTCGTCACCAAGCCACAGGTGGTCGGCCGCGCCGAGGGCACGCTCGTGCTCGACGCCCGCGCGGCCGAGCGGTACCGCGGCGAGACCGAGCCCATCGACCTCCGCGCCGGCCACATCCCCGGCGCGCGCCACGCGCCCTACTCCGGCAATCTCACCACCGGCCCCGTGCCCGTGTTCCGCCCCGCGGCCGAGCTGCGCGCGCGATACGCCGCGCTCGGCGCCGGCCGGGCCGAGCCCATCGTCTACTGCGGCTCGGGCGTGACCGCCTGTCACGACCTGCTCGCCCTGGAGGTGGCCGGGCTGGGGGGGCGGCTCTACGCGGGCTCCTGGAGCGAATGGAGCGCCGACCCGGACCTGCCGGTGGCGACCGGCGCGGAGCCGTAGGGGCTAGCGCCGATCCCGCAGGTCGCGCAGCCGGGGCAGCGCGCGGTCCTTGGCCGAGATGATCGGCTCGGCGAGCGGCCAGGCGATGCCGATCTCCGGGTCGTCCCAGACGACGCCGATCTCGTCCTCCGGCCGGTAGAAGTCGGTGCACTTGTACTCGACGTGCACGATGTCGCTCAGCACGCAGAAGCCGTGCGCGAACCCGGGCGGGAGATAGAGCTGGCGGAAGTTCTCGCCGGAGAGGCGCACGCCCACCCAGCGGCCGAACGTGGGCGAGGCCGGCCGGATGTCCACGGCCACGTCGAACATCTCCCCCTCCACCGCGCGCACCAGCTTGCCCTGCGCGTGCGCGCGCTGGGCGTGCAGGCCGCGCAGCGTGCCCTTGACGGAGCGCGAATGGTTGTCCTGCACGAACGGGCCCGGGATGCCTCCCTCCGCATACTTGAGCGCGTGGAAGGTCTCGAGGAAGAACCCGCGCTCGTCGCGATGCACGTCGGGCTCCACCAGGATGACGTCGGGCAGCTCGGTGGGCCGGAACCTCACCGGCGCGCGTCTTCGTCCTCGAGCAGCTCCTCGAGGTACCTTCCGTAGTCGTTGCCGCGCATGGTTCCCGCGACGCGGAGCACGTCCGCGGCGGTGATGAACCCCATCTTGTAGGCGACCTCCTCCGGGCAGGCGACCTTGAGCCCCTGGCGCTGCTCGATGGCCTGGATGAAGTTCGAGGCCTGGAGCAGCGCCTCCTGGGTGCCCGTGTCCAGCCAGGCCATCCCGCGGCCGAGCGTCTCCACGCGCAGCTCTCCCCATTCGAGGTAGGCACGGTTGACGTCGGTGATCTCCAGCTCGCCGCGGGGCGAGGGCTCGAGCCGGGCCGCCACCTCGAGCACGCGGTTGTCGTAGAAGTACAGGCCGGTCACCGCGTACGACGAGCGCGGCTGCGCGGGCTTCTCCTCGATGCTGATGGCCCGGCCGCCGCGGTCGAACTCCACGACGCCGTAGCGCTCGGGGTCGCGCACGCGATAGGCGAAGACCGTCGCTCCGCGGCTCTGGCCCGCGGCCCGGCGCAGCGAGTCCGTGAGGTCGTTCCCGTAGAAGACGTTGTCGCCCAGGGCGAGGGCCACGGCGTCGCCGCCCACGAACTCCCGCCCGATCACGAAGGCCTGGGCCAGCCCGCCCGGCCGGGGCTGCGCCGCGTACTGCAGCCGGATCCCCAGCCCCCCGCCGTCCCCCAGCAGGCGCTGGAAGCTCGGCTGGTCGTGCGGGGTGGTGATGACGAGGATGTCCCGGATGCCGGCCAGCATCAGGGTGGAGAGCGGATAGTAGATCATCGGCTTGTCGTAGATCGGCACGAGCTGCTTGCTCACAGCCAGGGTGAGCGGGAACAGCCGCGTGCCGGAGCCCCCGGCCAGGATGATGCCCCTCATGCGGACTCGACGCAGAAGATATCACGCGGGCCGCGCGGCCATCGCCGGCGGGAATGCCGATGCGGACCGGGCGTATCCTGAAGGGAGGAGGAGGACCGATGAAGACACCCTGGACCCTGCTGCTGGCCAGCCTGGCCTCGCCGGTCGCCGGCCTGGCCCAGACGCCGCCGCCGTCCACGCCGCGCGAGGCCGCCGTCCTGGAGGCGATCAGCGTCAGCGGCGTCGGCCGGGCGACGGTCACGCCCGACCGGGCGAGCTTCAGCGCGGGCGTGCAGAGCATGGCGCCCACCGTGGCGGCGGCGGTGCAGGAGAACAACGCGCGCGTGACGGCGATCGTGGCCGCCCTGCGCAAGCTCGGCGCGACGGACCGGGAGATCCGGACGTCGCAGGTCTCGATCTACCCGCAACAGGACCACCAGCCGGGAAGGCCGCCGCGCATCCTGGGTTACCAGGTGTCCAACAGCGTCAGCGTGACGCTCGGCAACCCGGCCGACGTCGGCCGGTTCCTGCAGGCGGCGGTGGACGCGGGCGCCAACACGGTCTCGGGCGTCGGCTTCACCGTCTCCGACCCCGCGCGCGGGCGTGAAGGCGCGCTGCGGGCGGCCTTCGCCGATGCCCGCGCCAAGGCCGACGTGTTGGCCCGGGCGGCCGGCCGCACCGTGGGCCGTGCGCTCTCGATCACCGAGGGCACGGCGGTGACGCCTCCTCAGTACCCGATGGCGCGCGTGGCGATGATGGAGTCGAGGGTCGACATGCCGATCGAGCCCGGCGCCGAGGAGCTGACCTTCACGGTGTCCGTCGTCTTCGAGATGCGCTGACGTCGGGCTGATGCGCCGGCCCCATCCCGCGGCGGCCGCCGACGTCCTGGCCCTCGTCCTCGTGCTGGCCGCCACGTGGGCGGCGCTGGCGGGGGTGCTGGGGAACGGGTTCCTCAACTGGGACGACCCCGACGCGCTGGTGCGCAACCCCGCGCTCGAAGGGCCGGGCCTGGCCCCCTGGGCGTTCACCACCACGCACCTGAGCCACTACCAGCCGTTGTCGTGGCTGGCCTGGGGCGGCTGGCGCGCGATCGCCGGACCATCGGCCGGCGCCCATCACCTGCTCAGTCTCCTCGTGCACCTGTCGAACGCGGCGCTCGTCTTCCTCCTCGCCCGGGGGCTGGCCGCGGCGGCCGGGCTCGGGCCGCCCGCGCCACGCGTAGCCGCCGCCGGCGCCGCGCTCCTGTTCGCCGTCCACCCGCTGCGCGTGGAGCCCGTGGCCTGGGCCAGCGCCTTCCCGTACCTGCTGGCCCTGGCCTTCTGCCTGGTGTCGGCCCTGCTCTACCTGGAGCACGCGCGCGGCGTCCGCGGCCCGTGGATCGAGGCGTCGGTCGTCTTCTATGCGCTCTCGCTCCTCTCGCGGGCGGTCGCGCCCGGGTTCCCGGCCGTCCTGCTCGCCCTGGACCTCGTCCTGCGCCGCTTCGGACACGTGAGCCCCCGCCGTCTGCTCGTGGAGAAGGTCCCTTTCGGCCTGCTCGCCGCCGTCGCGACCCTGGTCGAGGGGGCGGCACGGCCGTTCGTCTCCCTGGAGCGCGCCGGCGTCGGCGCGCGCCTGGCCGACGCCGCCCTGGCGCCCTTCGTCTATCTCCAGCGGACCCTCTGGCCCGTCGGGCTCTCGCCGCTCGACCCGCTGCCGCTGGATCCCGGCACGTCGGTTCCCGTCCTGGCGGGCGGCCTCGCCCTGCTCGCCGTGCTGAGCTTCGCGGCCTGGCGCGAGCGCCGGCGCCGGCCGGCGCTGGCGGCGGCCTGGTTCTCGTACCTGGTCCTGCTGGGCCCCGCCCTGGGGCTCGCGCCGAGCGGCCTGCAGGCCACCGCCGATCGCTACACGTACTTCGCGGGCGTGGCGCCGGCGCTTTTGGCCGGGGCGGGACTGGGCGCGGCCTGGGCGAGCCGCGCGCGGCGCACGGCGGTCGTGGCCGCGGTCGTGGCCGTGGTGGCCCTGGCCGCGGCCACCGCCCGGCAGGTCCGGTACTGGCGCGACTCCGTGACGCTGTGGACGCGCGCGGTCGAGCTGGGCCCCCGCAACGACGTCGCCCTCTACAACCTGGCGCACGCGCTCGAGGAGAAGGGCGACGAGGCGCAGGCGGCGCGGCGCTACGAGCAGACGCTGCGCCTGCTGCCCGAGCACGGCCCGGCCCGCCGCAATCTCGGGCGGATCGAGGCGCGGCGGCTCGAGCGGGAGGGCAACGACCTCGCGGCGTCCGGGCGCCTGCCCGAGGCCATCGCCGCCTACGGACGCGCGCTCGCGCAGGACCCGGCGCGGCTGCACGCGCGCCGGAGCCGGGGCATGGCGCTCGCACAGCTCGGGCGGCTGGCGGAGGCGGCGCCGGACCTGCGGGCGGCGCTCGCCGCGGGAGAGAGCGAGCCGGCGGTCGTCAACGCCCTTGCGCTCGCCCTGCTCGAGGCCGGAGAGCCGGCCGGGGCCGTCCGTGTCCTGCGCGCGGGGCGCCTGCGCCACCCCGAGGACGCGGCCATCGCGCACAACCTGGACCGCCTGCTGGCGACGGAGGAGGAGCGGGCGCGGTCTTCAGGCCAGGAGAGGACCGCGCCCGCGGCGAAACCCTAGCAGCTAGACTAGAACCGGAACTTGGCCCCGACCATCAGCCGGCGCGGCAGCAGGAACCGCGCGGGCCGGCCGAAGTTGTCGGCGCTGCCGAGCCGCGCCTCGATGTTCTCGTAGGCGTCGTCGTTGAACGCGTTGAGCGCGTCGGCGAACAGCGCCACGTTCGCCTGGCCGCCCAGCCGGAACTCCTTCTGGACCCGCAGGTCCAGCACGTTCCAGCTCGCCACGCGGCGGCTGCCGTCGAGCTTCTCGGCGAGGATCGTGGTGGTGACGCCGAGGCCGGGCACGCGGATCTGGCGGGCCCAGGGCACGCCGCTCTGGTAGGTGTAGTTGGCCCCCACCAGGAACCCGAGAGGGAGCTGGACCACGAGCTGGGTCTTGAACTGCACCGGGCGATCGCCGACGAGCAGGCCGTCGGTGTTGAGGTAGTCGTTCGGGTTCTGGCCGAACGTGCCCGCCGTCCCGCTCTGTCCGGCGATCGGCGAATCGCGGCTCGAGCGGATCCGCCCCTCGGACTTGCCGACGACGAGCGAGCTGACGAGCTGCCAGTTGTTGGCCATGCGCTTGGTGACCTGGAGGATCCCCCCGTTGTAGCGGGTGAACAGCTCCTCGGGGTTGGTGAGTTGGAAGAGGCGGTCGGCCGGGTCGTTCACGAGCTGGAAGACCGTGATCGGCTGCCCGGTGGCTTCGGGTCCCCCCAGCTCCTGGTCGTCCACGATGGTCACGGGGACGTACTGCCCTCCGATGTCGCGCCAACCCCCGTAGTCCCGCCCCCGTTTGTGCGTGTAGTGGAGCGAGACGCCCAGGTTCGGCATCAGCTCGCGCTCCAGGCTCACCGCGAACTGGTCGGTGTGGGGTGGCTTGAAGCCCGGATCCACGCGCAGGTTGGTGTTGTCGAAGGCCAGCCCCAGCGAGTCGGGATCGAAGCGGCCTGTCTCGAAGTTCCACGTCCCGAGGTAGGTGGGCGGTATCGAGGGGGATACGCCCTGGAACTCGCCCGTGACGATCCCGCGGTAGTAGCGGCCGTAGTGCGCGCGCAGCACCGTCCGGCCGTCCGACGTCGCCTTCCAGTTGAAGCCCACCCGCGGCGAGACCGTGTTCCAGGTGTAGACGTCGTCGACGGCCGCGGTCGTCTGGCCCGTCGCGTTGCCCAGCGCGTCCAGGACCGGGAAGGCGGGGAAGCGCGCCACGCTGTTGTCGAAGCGAAGGCCGAGGTTCAGGGTCAGGCGGTTGTTCACGCGGAAGACGTCGTCGGCGAAGACGCCGACCGAGCGCATGTGGCCGCCGTACTCGTAGGGCACGCGTGTGTAGCCGTACCCGTACTGCGTGCCGTAGAGCTGGTACGTGTAGATCATGTCGTTGTAGCCGAGCGTGTACTCGCTGCCGCCGCTGTTGTACTGGACGCCGAACTTGAAGTCGTGGCTGCCGCCCAGGAAGTCGTCGGCGAAGTGCGAGACCTTGCCCGCGAAGGCCGTCTTCCAGCTGTCGCCGTCGTACCAGTAGTAGATACCCCCCGTGACCTGGCCCGTATCCAGGTCGTAGAAGCGCGGCGCGATGCGGTCGGAGTTGGGGCAGGGCGTCTGGCAGCCGGCGTTGAGCGGGTCGCCGTGGTCCTTGCCGTAGAAGCCCGAGTAGCGCACCTCGACGTAGGTCTTGTCCGACAGGATCGAGGTGAAGGTGACGTTGGGCGAGGGGTTGTGGCCGGTCTCCACGGAGACCGCGCTCGGAGCCACCTCCGCCGTGGCGCGCTGCGGGATCTCGTAGTAGTCGTCGTGCAGCGCGGCCATCAACTTGTTCTTGTCGTTGATCTGCCAGTTGGCCTTGAAGAAGATCCGGTCGGCCGCGGAGCGGGCGGGGAAGGCGGGGTCGGTGCCGGGCTGCGAGTCGGAGTCGCGCTGGTACTGGTAGGACCCGAAGAACCAGAGCTTGTCCTTGACGATCGGCCCCGAGAGCTGGACGGTGGCGTCCTTGAACTCGTCGCGGTGGTAGGGCTGTCCGCTGTCCTGCTCCTCGGTCGTGTTCCGCCCCGTGACGCCCTGCGACTGCAGGTAGAGGTTGAGGTCGCCGTGGAAGGTGTTCGAGCCCTGGCGGGTGACCACGTTGAAGACGGCGCCCTGGAGGTTCCCGTACTCCGCGGGCGCGCCCAGGGAGAGGATCTCGATCTCCTCGATGGCGTCGGTGTTGGGCCAGGGCCAGGCCGCCCCAGTCAGCGGGGCGGTGAAGTCGGTGCCGTCGAGCAGGTAGGCGTTGTCGGTGGTGTTGGACCCCAGCGAGGTCGAGCGCGAGCTGGTGGAGGTGGCCTGGCTCACCCCCGGCGCCGCGTTGATCAGGTCGAAGAAGGTGAAGCGCCGGAGCGGCGCGTTGCGCACCCAGTCCTTGTCGTAGTTGGTGCTGACCTGCGTGGTCTGGGTGTCGATGACGGCGCCCTCGCCGACGACGGTCACCTCCTCGCCCGCGACCTGCGGCCGGAGGGTGACGTTGGCCTCCTCGATGGCGCCGATCGAGACCCGCACCTCGGGACGGTTCAGGGTCCCGAAGCCGGCCAGGGCGAAGCTCAGCCGGTAGGAGCCGGGCGGTAGGGCGGCGAGGCGATAGAAGCCCTCGTCGTTCGAGGTGGTGGAGCGTGTGCCCACGATCGCCTCGCCCTCGATGCTCACCGTCACGCCGGGCAGCACGCCGCCCGTCTGGTCCATCACCGTGCCCACGATCGTTCCGGTGACGCTCTGGGCCTGGGCGGCGCCGCCCCCGGCCAGCGCCAGGACGAGGCACACCACGACTGCGACAGCGCGCATAGCTCTCTCCTCGCGTTGAGTGGATGTCCGGCCTGCCACGCCGTACCCGTACGCGGCTCGCTGCATGAGGAAGTGGCCAGACTCTAGGCCCCCGCGGCGGGGAGTGTCAAGCCCGTCAGAACCGCCACTCCAGGCCCAGGCGCACCAGGCGCGGGCGCGCGATCTCTCGCGGGCGTCCGAAGGCGGGCAGCTCGACGTCGCGCGCGACCTGCAGGACGGTGGAGCGGTTGAGCGCGTTGAAGACGTCGACGGCCAGCCGGGCGCGGCCGCGGCCGAGCGTGATCTCGCGCGCCAGGCGCAGGTCGAGCATGGCCGGCGCGGGCAGGCGGTACCGGTCCAGGTGCGGGCCGATCAGGACGTTCTTGGCCCCCGAGGTCGGGTCGCCGGTGCTGGCGACCTGGACGTAGGGGATGGGGAAGCCCTCGCGCGCGTGCAGGTGCGCCACCGCGTGCAGACGCCAGGGAAGGGCGGCCTCCACCGTCCCGCCGGCCATCCACCGCGCGCTCACGAACACGTCGCCGCGGCCCAGGCCGCCGGGCCGGGCGGCCATCATGCCCGCGTCCCGCAGCGGCTCCGTGTCGAGCGGCGTGGGGTCCTGGAGGGAGCGGGCGGTGTCGGTGAAGAACTCGCGCCAGTCCATGAACGCGCCCCAGGCCGACCAGCGGACGGGGCCCGCGCGGCCGCCGGCTGCGAGCTCGAGCGTCACCGCGTCCTGCCGGTAACCCTCCCGGTTGGCCAGCCGCCGTCCGTTGCCGGGCACGATGCGCGACTCGGTCGCGGGCGCGTAGTAGCCGACGCTGTACGGCTCGCCGTACAGCTCCCCGGTCACGGCCCCGCGGATCACGTAGTCCGCGAGCGTGAGGTCCCGCAGCGGCCGCCAGAGCGGCCGCAGCGTGCGCGACCAGGACGCGTGGACGCCGGCGTGCAGGCGCGTGCCCGCCGCGTGCTCGAACGAGCCGAGGACGCGGTGGGTTCGCGGCGAGCGCAGCGCGGGATCCACCACGTGCGGGCTCACCGTGGAGCCCGGGGCGCGCGGATCGAGCCCGCTCGAGCCGAGCTGCCCGCGCCCGAAGTCCAGCTCGCCCGGCTGCACGGCGTGGTCGCCGTTGCGGTCGAGCCAGTAGTAGGTGAGCGAGGCCGGCTCGCGGCCGATGGGGTTGTCGAAGGTCACGTCCCCGGCGCCGAGCGGCGCGCCGTAGGCCGCGTAGCCGGCGCGCGCGAGGGAGCGGCCGGCGCCGGTCACGTCCCACGCGACCCCGGCGCGCGGGAGCACGTCCCGCCAGCGGATCCCGGTCCCGCCTCCGGCGTAGGAGACGGCCGGGAGCAGGGTGGGCACGAGCGGGCTGGCTTCGACCGCGGACGCCAGGTTGTGGCCGGCGAGCCGGTCGAAGCGCAGTCCGAGGGTGAGGGCGAGCCGTCCGCGGCGCGCGGTGTCCTGCACGAACGCCTCGACGTGGTCGTGGACCGAGCGGGCATGCTGCGCGCGCGTGGGGAGCGCGAAGCCGGTGAGCGCGAACGTCCGGAAGAACACGTCCCGCCGCTCGATCGCGCGCACGCCGTTTCCCGGCCACCACTGCTCCGTGGTGACCCGGCTGCGGCGGTAACCGCCGCCGGCGACGATCTCGTGATCGAAGCCCAGCCCACGCGCGGCGACCGCCCCCTCGAGCCCGAGCTGCAGGCGGGGCCGGTCCGTCCGCAGCGTGGCGTACGAGCCGCGCGTGACGCCGCGGAAGTCGTCGAGCACGTCGGCGTCGCCTCCCGGCGGCTCCAGCGCGAACCCGGCGTCGAGGTAGGCGGCCCGGGCCAGGAGGGAGACGCGTCCCGCCGGGCGCCGGTCCTCGATCGCGATGAGCCAGGCCGGCCCCGACTGCGTCCACCGTGATTCGGGCGCGGCGCTCAAGCCGGTGTCGCGGTCCTCGTGGACCTTCTCGCTGCGCAGCGCCACGAGCGACGTGCTTCCGTGGCCCAGCCGCGCGCGGGCCTTGGTGGAGAAGGACGTGATGGCCAGCTTCTCGTCGTGCTCCGTGAACGTTTCCTGCCGGAGCGCGTGGCGGCTCGCCGCGCCCCAGACCCACAGGCGCTCGCCGAGGCGTCCGCCGCCCTCGGCCCCGGCCTCGACGAGGCTCTGGGTGCGGTTGCGGGGAAACGGCCGGCCCTGCAGCGAGGCGGGCCGGTTGTCCGACTGGAGCGCGTCCGCGCTGCCGCGGAGGTGGGCGGCGCCGGAGAGCCCGGGCCCCGGCTCGCGCAACCGCAGGGCGACCTGGACGCCGGGCGTCCGCACGCGCGCGTCGATCGCGCCGGTCCGGACCTGCATGCCCTCGAGCGCGTCCAGGTCTGGGAACACCACCGTGGAGCCCAGCGCCGCCGGGTCGGTCACGTCGACTCCGTCGAGCGACCACGCCGTGCCCGCGCCGCCGTCACCGCGCGCGACGACCAGGGACTGCAGCGCCGTCTCCGAGCCGCCGACGTCGAGGCGGTCCACGAGCACCCCCGGCACGTCGCGCAGGACGGACCACGGGTGGGTGGCCCTGGGGACGCCGCGCAGGTCCTCCTTCGAGAACGCCGTCACGCGGTCGGCGTCCAGGCGGCGGACGACCCCGTCCGGCAGGAGCACGAGCCAGGTCTCGCCCGGGCCCACGTCCACCTCGACCGCGCGCGCGCCCTCTGCCCCCGCGACGCGGTAGCGCGCCGGCGGCAGGTGGGCGAAGAGCGCCCGCCCGCGGTCGTCGGGCCCCTGCCGGTGCGCTACGCCGGCGCCCTCGACGAGGACGGGCGCGCCCGACGGGCGCCCGACCTCCACGACCAGCGAACCCGTGGACGGCTGCGCCTGCGCGAGGGAGGGAGCGAGCAGGACGATGAAGAGGAGCGCCGACGATCGCAGTCTTGACCTCCCGCGGTTCGCCCAGGATCTCACGGGTCGGCACGTCCGCGTCCGCCTTGGGCCGTGCCGCGCGTCCGGCCCGGTCTCGCGGGCAGGGCCGCCAGCGGCACTGCCGGCCTCTTTGCCTCCGGGGACGCGCCGCGCTCTACTGGAGACATGGCCCGGATCGAGGACCGCCTGCCCGAGAACGCGGAGGGCGAGTTCTACGTGGACGCGAGCTGCATCGACTGCGCGACCTGCCGGATCGTCGCGCCCGCCGTCTTCGGGAGCCTCGACCGCGATCTCGCCTACGTCCACCGGCAGCCCGAGACGGACGAGGAGACGGCGCGGGCGCTCATGGCGCTGGTGGCCTGCCCGACGGCGTCCATCGGCACCGTCCATCGCGCCGACGCCGCGAAGGCGGCCGCCGCCTTTCCCGAGCGCCTGGAGGAGGACGTCTACTACTGCGGCTTCGCCGCCCGGTCGTCGTTCGGCGCCTCGAGCTACCTGGTCGTCCGTCCGGACGGCAACGTGCTCGTGGACTCGCCGCGCGCCGCCTCTCCGCTGTTGCGCCGCATCACGGAGCTCGGCGGCGTGCGCCTCATGTTCCTCACGCATCGGGACGACGTGGCGGACCACGCGCTCTTCCGCCGGTGCTTCGGTTGCGAGCGCGTGCTCCACACGGACGACGTGACCGCGGGAACGGCGGACGTGGAGCGCAGGATCGAAGGCCGCGAGCCGATGCGGCTGGCCGATGATCTGGTCGTGCTCCCGGTTCCCGGCCACACGCGCGGCAGCGCCGTGCTGCTCTACCGCGACCGGTTCCTCTTCACGGGCGACCACCTCATGGGCACGGAGGACGGTCGCGCGCTCCACGCCTCACGCGGCGTGTGCTGGTACTCCTGGCCGGAACAGGTCCGCTCCATGGAGCAGCTGCTCGACTTCGCGTTCGAGTGGGTGCTGCCGGGCCATGGAGGCCGGTACCGGGCGGAGTCGCCGGCGGCCATGCGACGCGAG
>DATKEG010000075.1:0-11171 GCA_035544515.1 Vicinamibacteria bacterium
GGCGCCGGGCGGCGAGCCGCCCCGCAAGGGCCGCAGCCCGTTCTTCTGGATCGCGGCCGGCTGCGGGGGCTGCCTGCTCATGGTCCTGTTGTTCGTCGGCGTGATCGCGGGCGGGGCCTGGTACATGACGAGCGGCGCGGCCGACGCGGCCAAGGCGCAGCTCGCGGACCTCAGGGCCGGCCGGCTCGACGAGGCCTATGCGCGGTTCAGCGAGGACTACCGCGCCAAGGTCTCACGCGACGACTTCGCCGCGTTCGTCGACCGCCATCCCGCGCTGAAGGACCCCGCGGACGCGACGTTCCTGAGCCGCAACGTCACGAACAACCGCGCCCAGATCTCGGGCACGCTCGAAGCCGGCTCGGGCGCCCGCGAGTCCGTGGCCTACCGCCTGGCCAACCAGGGCGGCCAGTGGGTGATCGAGGACCTCGAGGTCGAGGGCGATCGCCCCGGGGGCGGCGTCGCGGCCGAGGCGGGCGCGAGCGCGCCCGTCCGCCTCAGCGCGAAGCTCGGCAAGGTCCGCCAACCCGACCACGTGCGCGTGCTCATCGAGGCGGAGGTGGCCGGCTTCGCGGTGAGGCCCGACTCCGGCCAGTTCGCCTACGAGCTGGTCGAGGACGTGGAGACCATCGGCCCCGACGGGCAGCCGGTGCAGGACCTCTCGCGCGAAGAGGTCGAGCGCTACCAGGGGCGGACGTCGCTGGCGCAGGGCGCGGTCTATCCCTTCGAGCGCGTGTTGACCCTCGATCCCACCCTCACTCCCGGCACGTACACCGTGCGCCTCACCATCCGCGACATGGTCGGCGGCGGGCGGGGCAGCCGCGAGCTTCGCTTCGACATGCCCTGAGCCCCGTGCAAGGACACCCCGAGCCGCTCGAGGTCCGGCACGAGAAGTCCGCGCGCCGCGTGGTCGTCACCTGGGAAGACGGCCACGTCTCGCCCTTCGGGCTCGACTACCTGCGGAGCTGGTGCCCCTGCGCCGGCTGCCAGGGCCACGCCCCGGCGGCCCGCTACCTCGACCTGGCCGGCCAGGAGCTCACCCACCTCGAGGCGGTGGGCAACTACGCGATCGCCTTCACCTGGGCCGACGGCCACAACACGGGCATCTACAGCTTCCGGCTGTTGCGCTCGCTCTGTCCCTGCGCGGAGTGCGGCGGCGAACGGCGATGACGCGCCGGCGGGCCGCCACGCCTCGGGCCGAGCCTCCTGCAGGCAGACGCAGGCGCGGCGCGAGGAGCGGCTAGGGCCGATCGACGACGCGGAAGCGGGCCGCGTCGCGGGCGCGGGCGACCGCGGCCGCGTATTCGTCCGACTCCAGCGCCGCCTTCAGGCTGCTCGTGACCGGGGAGATCATCTCCGCCGCTTCCCAGCGGAAAGGGCGCGCGCCCGGCTCCTCCACCACGCGGCCTTCGTCCGCCGCGGCCGAGGCGGCGCAGACGTGGAGCGGGGCGAGGTCGCGGCGCAGGGCCTCGAAGCGGCCCTGACGCGCGGGCGAGACGAAGCGGAACATCGTGGCGTAGAAGACCGCGTTGTGGAAGTACTCGGGGACGTTCAGCAGCGCGTCCTTGCCCCACTCGTGGGCCCAGGCCATGAGCCGCCCGTAGAAGCGGCGCCCGATGCCCAGTCCCGGGTGTTCCTGTCCGGGAAGCCGCGGCCGCGCGGGTGAGAACGGCCTGGCCGGATCCTGCGTCGTGAACCAGTGCACCGTGAGCACGTAGAGCAGGTCCACGTCCTGCGCCCGCAACACGGGCTCGTCCACGATCACGGTCGACTCCGAGGCGCGCAGCTCGACCAGCGGCTCCTCGCCACGCGGAGGGAGGATGCGCAGCCGGTGCCCGCCGTCGGTGCGGTCGACGTGCAGCCGGACCGTCGGGTAGCCGCGCCCGGCCAGCGCGGCGAGGATGCCCGCGGCTTCCATCTCACGCTCGAGCGCCGCGGGGTCGAAGCGGCCGAGAAAGTGCCCGGGCTCGGCCAGGCTCGCCGGCTCCGCGTCGGCCGTGCGCAGGTCCACGAACGGGCGCGCGTCCCGCTTCACGACCGCACCGCGGGCTCGAGGTGCACGACCACGTCCACCACCTCGGGATGGGAGCGCCGCACCGCCTCCTCGATGGCGTCGGCCACGTCGTGCGCCTCCCGCAAGGTCAGGTTGCCGTCCACGCGCGCGACCAGGTCCACGTATACCGAGCCCGGCCCCCCGCGCGTGCGGATGTCGCTCCAGGACACGACCCCCGGCACGCCGCGCACCACGCCGGCCAGCGACTCCGCGGGGATGACCGCGCGGTCGGTGAGCGTGTGGAAGGCGCCCACGAGGATCTGCACGGCCAGCACCGCGATGAAGCCGGCGATGCCCAGGGCCACCGCCACGTCCACCGCGGAGAGTCCGGCGCGAGCGCCGGCGAACGAGGCCACGACCCCGAGGCTGACGTAGATGTCGGACCGGGTGTGGGTGGCGTCGGCGAGCAGGTAGGGGCTGTGCAGCCGCCGGCCCTCGCGCGCTTCCCACCAGGAGACGACGAAGTTCGTGGCCAGGGTCACCGCCATCACGATCCAGTTCCAGGGCCCGATGTCGGGGACGCGCCCGAGTGAGGCGCGGACCAGGGCTTCGGTGAGGACATGATAGGCCACCCCCAGCAGGAGCAGGCCGATGGCCAGGCTGGCCGCGGACTCGAACTTCCGGTGGCCGTAGGGATGGCCCTCGTCCGGCGGCGCGAACGCGAAAGCCGTCACCACCAGCCCGACCACGTTGTTCGCCGCGTCCATCAGGCTGTGGTAGCCGTCGGCCACCATGGACACGCTGCCCGAGACCTGGCCGACCACGATCTTCGAGACGCTCACCACCAGGTTCAGCCCGAGCGTGGCCAGCAGCACCCGCCGGACGCCGCGGCGCGCCGCTTCCGCCGTCACCGCCACGGGCCCGTCCTCATTTCATGCGCGCACCCTGCTCCTGGATGCCGAAGATCCAGCCCACCACCTTGCCGGGCTGGATGAGGCCTTCCGGCCCCCAGAACTGCGCGTCGCGCAGGAACCGGGAGGAGCTGTCGCTCGGGGGGATGGCCCGAAGGTCGTCGGCGATCCGCTGGAAGCGCTCGCGCCAGGCGGCCATGTTGCTCTCGCGCAGGTCCACCCAGCCCGAGGCGGTCCAGGCCTCCAGGCGCTCGGGGGTGACCTCCTGCTCTTCCTCGCCGGGCAAAGCGGTCGGGACCTTGCACTCGGGCCCGCGCAGCAGCCGGCCGTCGGGCAGCCGGATGGGGATGCCGATGGAGACGATGTCCCGCGCGCAGGAGGGGTCGCGCGCGATCTCCTCCGCCAGCCGGCGCGACGCCTCGGCGGGCGCCACCGCGCGCGCGGCGTCCATCGTCCGGTAGCACCGGCGCAGGAGGTCGGCCTCGAAGAGGAGCTTGGAGAGGCGCGGCGGCCCCAGGTTCTCGAAGGCCACGCTGCGCACTTCGTGGCTCCGCTCGAGAGCGAGCAGCTTCTCCAGGGCCCAGTGCCGCATCATGCCCGCGCGATAGGTGGGGCCCATCACCGCGTTGTCGAGGGCGTTGATCACGTCGTGGCCGGTGTTGCCGCCCATCAGCTCGCGCGCGACCACGTCCGCGATCTCCTCCGGGGTCACGAACTCCATCTGCTCGCCCGTGGTGATGGCGCTGAACTCCTCGAGGGAGAAGACGCCGTTCTCGCCCGTGTCGATGAAGACGCTGTGCAGCGTCTTCCCGGTGGAGCGGCCGTGCGCGGGATCGAGGGGCCGGAAGCGCTGGCCGGGCCGCAGCTCCTCCGGCTCGCCCGGGTCGTAGAGGACGACCGGACGACCGCCGCGCAGGATCTCGCCGTAGCCGATGCGCGTCCAGGCGATGGCCGCCGCCGGCTTGATCTCCTTGGTGATCGGCCCCCCGGGCGTGCGCGCCATGAGGAAGAGGAGGAGGGTGTGCGCGCCGGCCAGGGCACTCTTGGAGAGCAGCACGCGCGAGGGCTTCTCCTCGGAGTGCGTGTAGGGGATGTTCAGTCCCATGCCGCCCGTGCCCGACGTCCCGATCTTGACGTAGGCGCCCGTGCCCGCGCGCACCATCGACTGGTAGAGCACCTGCACGTGGCGGATGAGCTGCGGCACGTAGTCCGTGGCCAGCAGCATCTCGAGCGGCTCGCGCAGGTCGTCGCCCTGCCGCACGGCCTGGTACGCCTGGCGGCACGTCTTGTAGATGTCCTGGTAGGCGATGCCGGTGGCCGTGTTGACGCAGTCCACGATGATGTCGGGCCGCTCGCCGGTGATGAGCCGGTACAGGAAGTACTCCGAGGCCGCTTCCTCGGTGAGCGTGTCGAGCAGGCTCTCGATGAGCCGTCCCCGCAGCGCGCGGTCGGCGTAGACCTCGCGCCGCGGCCGGTCCTTGAGGTCGTCCAGGGTGAAGACGTCGCCCCAGGCGGGCTGCAGGGCGACCGTGCCCCGCTCGGGCTCCAGGGCGGCCACCGCCTCCTCCGCCTCCCCGCGCCGGAGCGAGAGCAGGATCATGCGCCGGGGCGATTCGGGGATGAGCCGGCGGGCCACGGCCTGGCCGACCAGGCCGTAGCCTCCCAGAATCAAGACGTCCCGGTCCTTGATGTCCATCCGCCGGCTAGCAGTTTAGCTTGGGCGGAGTTCGGCCGCTGAAGGCGGAGCGTTTCCTCTTCGCGAAGCGCCGGATTCACTCCGGCGCGAGCGCATGAATGACGACGCGCGCGTAGCCGAAAGCGGCCGCATCCTGAAAGGACGCCCAGGGCCGCCCGCGCGGGTCGCGACCCCGGAGCGAGCTTAGGCTTCCTGCTCGCGGACGAGGTCCAGCCTGCCCAGGTCCTGGAGGAGCGACATCACGGCGGCGTAGAGGAAGCCGAACTGGAAGAGGAGGATGAAGGGCAGGGTGCCGTAGATCTGGTTCGTGGCGGCGTAATAGGCCATGAACGTGAAGTAGAAACCCAGCGACAGCTCCAGGAAGGGCCCGTAGTTGATCTGGCCGCGGTAGCGCTTCTGCCGCCACTCGTCGCCCGCGGCCTCGACGCCGTATTTGGGCGTGCGCGCGAACTCGGAGTCCACGCCGAAGAGGGCCCCCAGCACCGCCCGCGTGTTGTTGACGGAGAGGCCGATGCCCATGGAGAGCACGGCCGGCAGGTACTTGAGCCGGCTCCGCCAGCCCTCGCCGAACACCTCCTTCTGGCTCAGCAGGTAGAACGAGCACACGCTCATGGTCGCGCCCATGAACAAGGGCACGTCCACGATCATCATCTCGTACCAGCCCATGTTGTACCGGATGACCATGGCCGGGAACATGAGCAGCGAGAGCAGGATCATCAGCGGGTAGCCGAAGTTGGCGCCGAGGTGGAAGGCGGCCTCCACCTTCACGGGCAGGGGCAGCTTCGAGGCCAGGATCGTGGGCAGCAGCTTCTTGCAGGTCTGGATCTGCCCCTTGGCCCAGCGGAACTGCTGGCTCTTGAAGGCGTTCATCTCCACGGGGATCTCGGCCGGCGCGACCACGTCCTGGAGGAAGACGAAACGCCACCCGCGCATCTGCGCGCGGTACGACAGGTCGAGGTCCTCGGTGAGCGTGTCGTGCTGCCAGCCGCCCGCGTCGGCGATGACCTCGCGGCGCCACACCCCGGCCGTGCCGTTGAAGTTGAAGAAGCGGCCCGAGCGGTTGCGGCCGCCGTGCTCGAGGATGAAGTGGCCGTCGAGCAGCACCGACTGCACCTGCGTGAGCAGCGAGTACTCGCGGTTGACGTGGCCCCAGCGCACCTGGACCATGCCCACGCCGGGGTCGTCGAACTGGCCCAGCGTCTTCTCCAGGATCTCCGGGGGCGCGATGAAGTCGGCGTCGAAGATCAGGATGAACTCGCCCCTGGCCCCGGCGAGACCGGCGTCGAGGGCGCCCGCCTTGAAGCCCGTGCGCTCCGTGCGGTGCAGATAGTGGATGTCGAAGCCCTGCTCGCGGTACTCCGCCACCGCCTGGCTGGCGATCGCCGACGTCTCGTCGGTCGAGTCGTCGAGGACCTGGATCTCGAGCAGCTCCTTCGGGTAGCGGATGCGTGTGACGGAGGCGAGCAGGCGCTCCACGACGTACATCTCGTTGAAGAGCGGGAGCTGCACCGTCACGCGCGGCAGGCGCGCGGGCAGGGGAAGCGGCCACGCGCGCTTGTCGCGGTGGCGGATGTAGAGGTACACCATGATGTACCGGTGGAGCCCGAAGACGGCCAGGATGACCAGGGTGAGGAAGTAGAGGCCGAGTACTGCGGATTCCAGTGGGCTCATTTGGCGGTCGCTACCCTCGCTCGCCGTCCGGGCGAACAAAAATCCTCTTGCTTGCCCCACGACGGCGCGGGGTGTCGGCTCCTTCCTTTACAGGCGCAATTTCTATACTGTATCGAAGGCTGGCCTGAGTCAACGACGCCAATGGATCCTCGCGACCTGGACACCCTGCTCCGCGCGGTTCGTGAAGGGCGGGTGAGCCCCGAGCAGGCCGCCGAGCGCCTCAAGACGCTTCCCTACGAAAACCTGGGGTTCGCTACGGTCGACCATCATCGGGCGCTCCGCCGCGGCTTCGGCGAGGTCGTCTTCGGGGCGGGCAAGACGCCCGAACAGATCGCCAGCATCGTCGAGCGGATCGCCGCGCGCGGCCAGAACGTCCTGGTCACGCGCGCGACGGCGGACGTCTTCGAGCGCCTCTCCGGTGCCCGTCCGGCCGGAGAGGTGACGCACCACGAGAGCGCCCGCGCCGTCGCGCTGGTGCAGACGCCGCCGGCCCCCCTCGACGGCCGCGTGGCCGTCGTCTGCGCGGGGACGTCGGACGTGCCGGTGGCGGAGGAAGCGGCGATCACCGCCGAGTTCCACGGCGCGGCGGTGGATCGCATCTACGACGTGGGCGTCGCCGGGCTGCACCGCCTTCTCGACCGCGCCCCGCTGATCCGGCAGGCCACGGTCGTCGTGGTGGCGGCCGGCATGGAGGGAGCCCTCCCCTCCGTGGTCGGGGGCCTGGTCGAGGCGCCTGTGATCGCCGTCCCGACGAGCATCGGCTACGGAGCGTCCTTCCAGGGCCTCGCCGCGCTCCTGGCCATGCTCAACTCGTGCGCGTCCGGGGTGGCCGTGGTCAACATCGACAATGGCTTCGGGGCGGGGTACATGGCCTGCTCCATCCTCCGCTCCGCCCGACCGGTTTCTAGTCCCACATCTTGACAAAACCGTTGATTCTTCTCATCTTCTAGTCAGTCCTGCCCCTCGTCTCCGGCCAGGCGGACCGAGGTGGGTTCAGGATCCTTCATCTGGTGTCCCAACCCTCACCGTCACAGCGCCTTGGCGAGATACTCGAGGGGCGGCGGCATGAGTGCGCGCGGGACAAGGCCGACGGCTGGCGGAGGGACGACAGGCTGCTTGAACGGCAATAGTTTCCGAACACTGGAGTTTGACGCCGTCAAGGCGCTCGTCCTCAGCTACGCCGGTTCGGCAGCGGGCCAGCGGCGCCTCCACCACCTGACCCCCGCCACGGACGTGGCCGAGGTACGCCGGCGCCTGCTGCGGACGCGTGAGGCACTCGCGCTCGTCCGGACGCTCGGCCGCCAGCCCTACCACGACCTTCCCGACGTCTCCGAGCCGCTCGCCGCCGCGCGGGTGGAAGGGGTCGACCTCGAGCCGCGACAGCTCCTCGACGTCGCGTCCTTCGTCGAGGGCGGCATGGAGATCGCGCGGGCCGTCGCGCGGTGCGAGGCCGCGCCGGGCCTGGCGCGTCGCGCCTCGGAAGTGCCCGTGCTCGACGACGTCGCGTCCGCCATCCGGCGGGCCATCCTGCCGTCGGGCGAAGTCTCGGACGACGCCTCGCCGCGGCTGGCCGAGGTCCGCCGCGCGCTCACCCGGCTGCGCGCGCAGCTCACGACGGTGATGGAGTCCCTCCTGCGCGGCAAGGAAGCCGAGCGCGCGCTGCAGGACAAGCTCATCACCACGCGCAACGAGCGCTACGTACTGCTGGTCAAGGCGGAGCAGCGCGGCCAGGTGCCCGGGATCATCCACGGCTCGTCCGGGTCCGGGGCGAGCCTGTTCGTCGAGCCCCTGCCCGCGGTGGAGCTGAACAACGACATCGTCTCCCTGGGCGACCAGGAGCGGGCGGAGGTGCAGCGCATCCTGCGCGAGCTGACGTCGCGCGTGGGCGACCGGGCGGCCGACCTGGGCCTGGCCCTCGACGTGCTGGGCGAGCTCGACGCCGCGCAGGCCATGGCCCTCACCGCGCGGGACATGGACGCGACCGAGCCCGAGATCTGGGAGGAAGCGGCCGGCAACGAGGATCAGGCGCTCGAATTGAAGGACGCTCGCCACCCGCTGCTCATGCCCGCCATCTGCGAGCGGCTGGGCCTGGCCCGGCGCTCCACGCGCGAGCCGGTGCCGGTCACTCTGCGCGTGGGCTTCGGGGCTCCGGTGCTCGTCATCAGCGGGCCGAACACGGGCGGCAAGACGGTGGCGCTGAAGACGGCCGGCCTCCTGTCCCTGATGGCCCAGTGCGGGCTCTTCGTGCCCGCGGGGCAGGGCAGCGTGCTGCCGGTGTTCCGGCGCGTGTACGCCGACATCGGCGACGAGCAGTCGATCGAGGCCAACCTCTCCACGTTCTCGGCGCACCTGGCCACCATCGTGGAGATGACGAAGGGCCTGGAGCTGCCCGCACTCGTCTTGCTCGATGAGGCGGGCGCGGGCACCGATCCCACCGAGGGCGGGGCGCTGGGCGTGGCCATCGTGGACTACTTCCGCTCCCGCGGGGCCATGGTCATGGCCACCACGCACCACGGGCTGCTCAAGGCCTACGCGCAGTCCACCCCCGGCGTGGGCTCGGCCTCCTTCGGCTACGACCCCGGCACGTACGAGCCGACGTACCGCCTGGCGCTCGGCGTGGCCGGCCGCTCCATGGCGCTGGAGATGGCCGAGCGGCTCGGGCTGCCCCCCGCGGTCGTGCGCGACGCGCGCGCGAGGCGCGACGACAAGGAGGCGCAGGCCGAGGCGCTGCTCGAGAAGCTCGAGGAGGACCGCTCCGCGCTCGCCGCCGAGCGGGAGCGCATCGCGGCCGAGCGGGCGGCCGTGGAGGCCGCGCGGCACCAGGTCGCAGCCGCCGAGAGCGCGGTCGAGGCCAGGAAGCGGGCGGAGCTGGACGCCTTCAAGCGCGAGCTGCAGCGCCGGGGCGAGGAGGCGGCGCGCAAGGCCACCGAGGCGGTGGCCCAGGCCGTGCGCCGCCTCGAGGCGGCGCCGCGACTGACGCCGGCGGCCACGGCCAGGGCGCGGTCACAGGCCGTGGGCGCCATCCGCGAGGCACAGCAGGAGGCCCTCAGCCTGCCCGGCCTGGCGCTGGCCGAGCCTTCGCCGCCGGAGACGGCGCTGGCCGTGGGCGGACGCGCGCGCCTCAGGACGCTGGGCGTCGTCGGCGAGATCATGGCGCTGCCCGCGAAGGGAGACGCCGAGGTGGCGGTCGGCGGCAAGCGGCTCCGCGTGCCCCGCAGCGAGCTTTTGGGCGTGGCCGGTCCGGCCCAGGCCAGCCGCGCGGCGTTTCGTCCGTCGCCGGCGGGGGCCCGGGACACCGGCGGGGCGAACGCCTTCGAGGTCAACGTGGTGGGCCTCACCACCGATGAGGCCGTGCCCAAGGTGGACAAGGCGCTCGACCAGGCGGTGATGGCCGAGCGCGGCGTGGTGCGCGTCATCCACGGTTTCGGCTCGGGCGCGCTCCGCCGGGCGGTGGCGACACTCCTCCACGACCACCCGCACGTCGCGTCCTTCCGGGCGGGCGGCGCGCGCGAAGGCGGCGGCGGCGTGACCGTCGTCGAGCTGAAGGAATAGGCGCATGGCCTTCCCCGACAGCTTTCTGGAGGAGGTGCGGCGCAGCGCCGACATCGTGCGCTACATCTCCGAGCACGTCGCCCTGCGCAAGATGGGCACCTCCTGGAAGGGCCTCTGTCCGTTCCACCAGGAGAAGACGCCCTCGTTCAACGTCCGGCAGGAGCCCGCCGTCTTCCACTGCTTCGGCTGCGGCGAGGGCGGGGACGTCTTCAAGTTCGCCATGCTGCACGAGCGGGTCTCCTTCCCGGAAGCCGTCGAGATGGTGGCGCGCCGCTTCGGCGTGCCCATCCCCGAGACGCGCACGTCCGACGCCGGTCCGGACCGGAAGCTCAAGGAGGAGCTGCTGGGTCTCATCGAGGCCGCCGCCCAGCACTTCACGCGCAACCTGTGGACGGCGCCCGGCACCCGGGCGCGCGAGTACCTCCTCGGCCGCGGGTTCAAGAAGGAGACGCTGGAGCGGATCCGGGCCGGCGCGGCGCCCGACGGCTGGACGAACCTCTTCGACGCGCTGCGGGGAAAGCACTCCGTGGAGTCGCTCAAGACCGCCGGGCTCGTGCGGGAGAAGGAAGGCCGCGGCAGCCACTACGACTGGTTCCGCAACCGCGCGATCTTCCCCATCCTGAGCGACGGCGGCAAGGTGATCGCCTTCGGCGGCCGGGCCCTGGACGCGGCCGAGCCCGCGAAGTACATGAACTCGCCGGAGAGCCCCGTCTACCAGAAGAGCCGGACGCTCTACGGCTTCTCCTGGGCCAAGGACGCCATCCGCACGGACGGCCAGGCCGTGCTGATGGAGGGCTACCTCGACGTGGCGCGCTGCCTGGAGTTCGGGATCGCGGAGGCGGTGGCGACGTGCGGCACGGCGCTGACGGCCGGCCACGCGCGCCTGCTGCGGCGGTTCACGGACAAGGTGGTGGTGAACTTCGACCAGGACGCGGCCGGCATCAAGGCCGCGCGCAAGAGCGTGGAGGTGCTGCTCGAAGAGGGCCTCAGGGTCCACATCGTCGAGCTGCCCGAGGGCCACGATCCCGACACGTTCCTCAAGGCGGAGGGCGCCGAGGCCTACCGGCAGCGCCTCCGCGAGGCGCCCGACTTCATGGAGTGGCTGATCCGGCGGGCCTCGCTCGAGAACGACCTGGCCACCCCCGCGGGCAAGGCCGCCTACCTGGCCGCGCTCCTGCCCACGCTGGTCCGCCTCGAGAACGCGGTCGAGCGCTCGGCCTGGCTGAGCCGAATCGCGGAGCGCGGCGCCCTCGACGAGCGCGCGGCGCGCGAGGAGCTGCGCCGCGCGGTGACGGGCGCCCCCCGGCCGGCGGCGGCCGCCGCCACGGCGCTTTTTCCGGCCTCGGCCCGG
>DATKEG010000076.1:0-11834 GCA_035544515.1 Vicinamibacteria bacterium
CGTTGACGAAGCGGCTGATCGCGCCCGCGAACACGAGCATGAAGGCCACCGCGACCATGACCGCGATCACCATCACCGCGAGCCGGTCCACCATGCCGACGGCCGTGATCACGGAATCGAGGGAGAACACGAGGTCGAGCAGGGTGATCTGGATCAGCACGCCGGCCATGGAGGGCGCCACCTTCTTCACCGCGTCCGCGTGGCCTCCCTCGAGCTTGTCGTGGATCTCGTACGTGCTCTTGGCCAGGAGGAACAGCCCGCCGGCGATGAGCACGAGGTCGCGTCCCGAGATCTCCTGCCCCAGCAGGGAGAAGAGCGGGGCGGTGAGGCGGATCAGCCAGGAGATCGAGAAGAGCAGGGCGATGCGCGCGACCATGGCCAGGAGCAGGCCGATCTTTCGCGCGCGGTCCGCCTGGGCGGCGGGAAGCCTGTCGGCCAGGATGGAGATGAACACCACGTTGTCGATGCCGAGCACGATCTCGAGCACGGTCAGGGTGAGCAGCCCCAGCCAGGCGTTCGGATCGCCGATCCAATCCATGCGGTGGCCTCCTCGGGCCTCCTAGTCTAACCGCCGGAGCCGGCGCCAGGAGGGCTAGTCGCGGCGGGTGAGCGGGTGCAGGTGGTCCACGGGGCCGTGTCCCCGGCCGACGCCGTACGCGCGGCGGATGGCTTCGGTGAGGTACTCCTTGGCGCCGCGCACGGCCTCGAGCGGCTCGCTCCCGAGGGCCAGCCGCGCGGCGATCGCGGCCGAATACGTGCAGCCGGTCCCGTGCGTGTTGCGGGTGGCGACGCGCGGTGCGGAAAGCTCCTCCAGGCGGCGGCCGTCGTAGAAGACGTCCACGGCCTCGTCCCCGGCCAGGTGGCCACCCTTGACCACCACCACGCGCGGGCCGCGGCCCTGCAGCTCGCGCGCCGCCTCGCGCATGGCCTCGCGCGTGCGCACCGGCCGGCCGAGCAGGGCTTCGGCCTCGGGGAGGTTGGGCGTCAGCACCTCGGCCACCGCGAAGAGCCGCTCCGGGTAGGCCCGCTCGGCCTCGAGATCGAGAAGGCGGGCGCCGCCCTTGGCCACCATCACCGGATCGACGACTACGTGCGGAAGCGAGAGCCTCCTTACGACCTCGGCCACGGCCGCCACGATGCCGCGGTTGGCGAGCATCCCCGTCTTCACCGCGGCGATCGGCATGTCGGAGGCGACCGCCTCGACCTGCGCCACCACCATGCGCGGCTCCAGCGCCACCCAGTCGGTCACGGTCACCGAGTTCTGGGCGGTCACCGCCGTGATCGCGGACGTGCCGTGCAGGCCGTGCGCGGCGAAGGTGCGCAGGTCGGCCTGGATGCCGGCGCCGCCCCCGGAGTCGGAGCCGGCGATGGTCAACACGACCTTCAGGGCAGCGCTCCGGCCGGGGCGCCCGGCGTGGCGGGCCGGACGCGCTCCTGGAAGCTCATGAACATCCGGTAGGTCAGTCCCCAGATCACGAGCTCCTCGACGCGCAGGCAGGGGAACCGCAGCGTGTCGCCCTGGTGCTCGTAGTCCAGGGTGGAGTGGCGGGTCGGGCCGAGCAGGTCGTCCAGCGGCAGCCAGTGCACGCTGCACACTTCCGGGCTCAGCACGGGCACGGCGTCGCCCTGCAGCCGGAACACGAACGGGCTGATGGCCAGGTCCAGCGGCCGCATGCGCGCCATGGCGCGCACCTCGTCGAGCGCGCCGAGGTGCTCGGCCTGGGCCTCGAGGTCGAGGCCGACCTCCTCGCGCGTCTCGCGCAGCGCGGTGGCGCGCAGGTCGGCGTCGCCCGGCTCCGCGCGGCCGCCCGGGAAGGCCATCTGTCCCGACCATGGGTCGGCCGGGTGCTCCGCGCGCCGTATGAACAGGATCTCGATGGACGCTCGGCCCTCGCGCAGCACCACCGCCACGGCCGCGTGCGCCGTGACCGGCTCCACGACTCGTTGGGGCGGCCGCGACCGCAGGGCGGCGCGGATGTCCGGCCAGCTCACGCGCTCCATGCGCCGATCTTACCGCCGGCGGCCGTGGGCGCCCGGCGCGGGGCCGCGATCTCCTCGTCTACCTCGTGCCGCCCTTGTCCACGAGAGACCGCACGTAGAGCACGAGGCGCCAGCGGTCCTCCTCCGACACCTCGGACCCGACGCCGGGCATCACGATGCGGCCGCCCGGCCGCCAGCCCGCGCCGATCTTCCAGAACATCTCGCCGTCGGTGAGGCCGGCCTGGACCTCGGGCTTCGAGAGGTCGCGCGGCGCGAAGCCGCTGCGCCGCGCGTGCAGGCGCGCGCTCGGACCGTCGCCCCTGCCCTGCTCGCCATGGCACGTGACGCAGTGCTTGACGAACAGGCTCCGGCCCTTCTTCAGGTGCTCGGCGTTGGTCGCGCTCAGGGTGTTGACCACGCCGCGGGCGGCGGGCGGTGCCACCCACTCGTCCACGGACTGGGCCAGCCCGGCCACCGTGCCTGCCGCGCCGACGGCCACCACCACCGCTACGAATCTCCGCCACCATTCCATGCCGACTCCCAGGACGAGGCGTCCGCATTGTATGGGGAGGTGGGAGCGGCCGTCGGGACGGATGTGAGGCCGCGTCGCAGTCCTTGGTCCGAACCGCGGCCAAACTATGTAGAAAACGATTAGAAAATGATCGACAAGCCGGCCGTCGCCCGCCAGAAATCGAAGCTGCCGAAGTCGAGCTCGAACTCGCCGTCGGGCTCGGGGTCACCGATGTTGCGGAAGTACCGTACGTCACCGCGCAGGCCGAAGCTCTCCCCCAGCGGAACGATCAGGCCGACACCGGCGTTGACCGCGAAGTCGTTGCGGTCGACCTCGAAGAACTCGTTCGCGTCTTTCACGCGGGACCGCATCAGCCCGCCCCCGCCGGACAGATACAGACGCCCGCGCGCGCCGATGGGCGCGTTGAGGACGAGGTTGCCCATGAGGGTGGACAGGTTGTTGTCCGGCTGCACCGTGTCGTCGCCGCCGAAGAAGTCCGGGCTGTACGCGAAGTCCACTTCGAACCCGAGCGCGCCATCGCCCAGGAAGCCGAGGCTCAAGCCGTACACCCCGTGCCGCCCGTCGAAGTCGAAGCCTCCGGTACCGCCGTCGATCACGTCGAGGTCACCGCCGAACACGATGCCGCCGTAAGCGGTGAGGATCGTGTCCGCCTGGGCGGCAGGTGCGGCCAGGGCCGCCGCCAGCGACACGCACAGGGTGAAGGTCGTTCGCACTCGCATTGATGCTCAGCTCCCTCCAGGCCGCCCGGCCAGGCCGCCGCCGCTACTCGTCTGCGACGTTCGCCGCCGGCTGGCCTTTGCCTGGCAATGACCATGTGGCCCCGTGCGTATCGCAGCAAGATGAGTGCCACCCCCGCGGGCCGGGTGGACCATCCGGGAAATCGGCAAGTGGTTCAGGATCGAGCCGGGGGGTTCGCGGCCAGAAGGGTCTGCAGCTCCCGCTCGTAGGGCATGGCGTCGGAGCAGCCGACCCGGCTCACCACCACCGCGGCCGCCGCGTTGCCCAGCCGCAGGCACTCGGCCAGCGGCCGCCCGCGATGGAGGGCGTACAGGAAGCCCGCGGCGAACCCGTCCCCCGCCCCGATCGTGCTCGCCACCTCCACCTCGAACGGCGGGGCGAAGGACGAGCCCTCGCGCGTGTGCGCCTCCACGCCGCGCTCGCCCAGCTTGCGCACGAGGAGACCCGCCCCCGCGTCGAGAACCTGGCGGACCTGGCCGGTCGACTCGCGCGCGCCCGTGAGCAGCTCGAGCTCGTCCTCGTTGCCGATCACCACGTCCGCGAACCGAAGCGCCCGCTGCGCCTGCCGGCCGGCCTCCCCGGGCGACGGCCAGGAGCTGGCGCGGTAGTCCACGTCGAGGACGGTGCGCGCGGAAGCGGCGCGCGCCGCCTCCAGCGCGTCGAGCGTCCCCTGGCGCGAGGGGTCGGCCGCCAGGCTCGTGCCGTTCGTGATGAACAGACCCGCCTGGCGCACGTAGTCCAGCTCCGCCGGCCCGACCACCACGCGCGTGTCCGCGGCTTCGCGCCGGTAGAAGACCTGGGGGAAGCGGTCGGGCGGCGAGACCTCGGTGAGGCAGAGGGACGTGTTGTAGCCGGCCACGCGCCGGACACGAGAGGTGTCGACCGCTTCACCCTGCAGGAACCCCAGGAGGTAGTCGGCCAGGGCGTCGTCGCCCAGCGCGCCGATCATGCCCACGCGCAGGCCCAGGCGGGCCAGGCCGACCGCCATGTTGGCGCTCGAGCCGCCGAGCTTGCGCTCGAAGCGCTCGACCCGGGGCAGCGGCCGGTGGTGGTCGAGCGCGTAGAGGTCGTAGCCGATGCGCCCGAGGACGCAGACCTCCACCGGGGGCCTACTTCCCGCGGCGGCGCGCGCGCGGCCGCGCCGGCCGGGGAACGGGGGCTTCCGCGAGCGCCTGCGCGGCTTCGGCCCGCCCGGCTCCGCGGTGCACGATGCGTGTCAGGGCGCGGCACATGGGCAGGGGGTCCCCCTCGCCGGGGAAGAGGAGGTTGCGCCCGATGATGGCGCCGCGGACGTTCGGGCCCGCCGCCATCCCGTCCGCGAAGTCGCGCAGGGTGTCGAGCGGGCTCTCGCGCGCGGGGCCGCCGAGGAGCAGCACGGGCAGCGTGGTCGCCCGGCTCACGCGGTCGAAGCCGTCGCCGTAGGGCAGCTTGAGCCAGACGTGCGCCGAGGACTCGCCCAGGGCGGCGCCGATCCCGCACTGCCGGACGAGCGTGGCCGCGTCCTTGGCCGGGTGGAAGCCGTCCGGCGTGCGCGCGACGCCGAGCGGCTCGAGGAACGCGGCCAGGCCGCGGCGTCGCAGCGCGTTGAGGGCCTGCGCGCAGGCCAGGATGGTGCGCCCGGACGCGGCGTCCTGGGGGTCGAGGCGGTACATCATCTTGCCGCCGTCGGCGCGCAACTCCGCCAGGCGTTCCGCGGTCATCCCGGTGAAGGTGTCCTCCATCTCGAACGCGGCCCCGGCCAGGCCGCCGCGGTTCATGCTGCCCACGAGCACGCGGTCGTCCAGGAAGCCCCGGCCGGTCGCCCGACGCTCCAGATGGCTCAGGATGAGCAGCTCCTCGAGAACGTCGGCCGTGCCCATGACGCCGTCGAGAAGCGGGTCGTCGAAGACGCGCCGCGCGCGCGCGAGCAGCTCGTGGCGGTTCCCCATGGCCAGCGCGTCGCCCCGGATCTGGTTGACCCCGCGACCGGGATGGTCGAGCGCGAGCAGGACGAGGCGCCCCTTGCGGGCGAGCCGGCCGCGGCGCGCGCGCCGGCGGGCCTCCTTGAGAATCCACTTGGGATGCTCGACCCGGACGTCGGTGATCTCCTGGAAGAGGGTGGAGGGCAGGACGTCCTCGGCCGAGAACGCGCGCCGGTCCGTGGTCGTGGTGGTCAAGGCCGTGGCCTCAATGGTGGAAGCGGCGGCGGGTGACGGCCTGGTCGTAGCGGGCCCGCGCCGCTTGCACCGCCTCCGAGGAGGAGGCCTGGGAGACCGGCACGTCCCACCAGGAGTAGCCGGGCAGGGGCGTGTGCGGCTCGACCGGGACGTAGACGAGCGCGGTGCGCGACTCCTGCCGGGCCTGGGCCAGCGCCCGGCGCAGGCCGTCCTCGCTGTCCGCGCAGAAGGTCGCCGCCCCCAGGCTCTGCGCGTTGGCCACGTAGTCGACGGCCAGAACCGGGCCCTCCAGCCGCCGGCTGCCCGCGTCGCGCTCGCGGAACTCGTTGCCGAACCCGGCGCTGCCGCACGAGCGCTGCAGGTTGTGGATGCAGTCGTAGCCGTGGTTGTCGAACAGCACGAGCGTGAGCTTGCGGCCTTCCTGCACCGAGGTGACGATCTCCTGGCTCAGCATCAGGTAGCTTCCGTCGCCCAGGAGGGCGTAGACATCGCGCTCGGGCCGCGCCATCTTGACGCCCAGAGCGCCCGCGATCTCGTAGCCCATGCAGGAGTAGCCGTATTCGGAATGGTAGTCGCCCGGCGCCTTGCTCTTCCACAGCTTGTGCAGGTCGCCGGGCAGCCCTCCCGCGGCGTGGACGATGGTGGCCTCCGGCCCCAGCTCCTCGTGGAGCACGCGGATGACCTCGCTCGCGTGCATGCGCCCGCCGTCGCGGGTGGGATGAACCATGGCCTGGTACTCGCGCTCCCACTCCTCGCGCAGCGCGGCCACGCGGCCGGCGTAGTCCGCCGCCACGCGGTGCCCGCCGAGCGCCGCCGCCAGCTCCTCCAGCACGGCGCGCGCGTCCCCGACCAGGGGCAGGGCGCCGTGCTTCTGCGCGTCGTGGGCGTCCACGTTCACGGCCACGAAGCGCACGCCCGGGTCCTGGAACTGGGTCTTGGACGCGGTGGTGAAGTCGCCCAGGCGCGTGCCCAGGCAGAGCACGAGGTCGGCTTCGGCGGCCAGGCGGTTGGCGGCCAGCGTGCCGGTGACGCCCACCGCCCCCAGGCCGAGGGGGTGGGACTCGGCGAGCGCGCTCTTGCCGGCCTGGGTCACCCCCACGGCGATGCCGGTGCGCTCGGCGAGCGCGCGCAGCGCCGCTTCGGCCTCGGAGTAGTACACGCCCCCGCCCGCCACGATGAACGGCCGCCGCGCGCGGCGGACGAGGTCCGCGGCGGCGGCGAGGGCGTCGCCGTCCGCCCGCGCGCGGGCGATGCGCTGCACGCGCTTCTCGAAGAAGGCCGCGGGGTAGTCGTAGGCCTCGGCCTGCACGTCCTGGGGCAAGGCGATGGTGACCGCGCCCATGGTGGCCGGGTTGCCCAGCACGCGCACGGCCTCGGGCAGCGCGGCCAGGAGCTGCTCGGGCCGGTTGATGCGGTCCCAGTAGCGCGAGACCGGACGGAAACAGTCGTTGACGCTCAGGTCCATGCTGTGCGGCGACTCGAGCTGCTGCAGCACGGGATTCGGAAGCCGGTTGGCGAAGACGTCGCCCGGCAGGAGCAGCACCGGCAGGCGGTTGACGGTGGCGGTGGCCGCGCCGGTCACCATGTTCGTGGCGCCTGGTCCGATGGAGCTGGTGCAGGCGAACGTGCCCAGGCCCCGGCGCGCCTTGGCGAACGCCGTCGCCGTGTGCACCATGGCCTGCTCGTTCTTGGCCTGGTGGTAGGGAAGCCCGGCCCCGGCGCGCTCCTCGAGCGCCTGGCCCACGCCGGCCACGTTGCCGTGGCCGAAGATGCCGAACACCCCGTTGATCAGCCGGTGTTCCCGGCCGTCGCGCTCCACGTATTGCCGCTCGAGGAACTCCACGAGCGCTCCCGCCATGGTCAGCCTGCGCGTGGTCATAGCCCCGGCACTCCTTCCGGCCGCCAGCCCTGTTTCGACGGGTCGAGCACCCATGCGTGCTCCGGCGTGAAATGGAACCCCGTGTACCGGTTGCCCGGGAGGTGGCGGACGATCCAGATGTAGTACATGCCGTAACCCGGCGCCGAGACCTGGGCGTGGGACAGCCCGTCCGTGATCTTGAGCGTGTCGAAGCCGCGGACCTTGTAGACGTCCTCGCCCAGCTCCGCGTGGCCGTAGCCCTGCGGAAGCGTGAAGCGGTAGTGGTAGACCTCCGGCTGCGCGTGGTGGTGAGGCGGGTAGCTCGACCAGCGGCCGGGGACGTTGACCACCTCGCCGAGGACCAGGTTCGCCTGCTTCCGGTTCGTGTCGTCGAAGACGAGCCGCACGTTGCGCAGGCTCGCGTTCTGCACCAGCCCCCGGCCGCGGTACTCGGGCGGGACCTGCGCCGGCTCGAACAGCCTGGGCGCGAAGGTCTCCTCGTTGGTGGCGCGCGCCACCGCCCACTCCGACCAGGCGCCGAGGGTCCGGATCCGCACGTTCGTCCTGGCGGGCACGTGGAGCGCGGTCGGCGGCTCGTCGAAGAGCGACCCGCGCGCGACCCGCGCCTGCCCGCCGTCCCAGGCCATCTCGGCCTCGCCGTCCAGGAGGAGCCAGGCCGTCTCCTTGCCGTGCGTCTCGTCGAGCAGCGAGCCCTCCCGCGCGCGCACGATGCCGAAGTCGACGCCGGTGTCGAGCACGGCCTCGCCCTCGCGCGTGAGCGGCGTGTGCCCTTCGCCGAAGCCGCCGCGGAACGAGTCGATGAGGGCGGGCGAGCGCACCTCAGCCTCTCACGTAGGCGGCGGCGATCGCCTCCATCCAGCGCGCGTCCGCCACCGCGTCGTCCACCGAGGGGGAGGGCGGCTCGCCGGAGGCGACGCACCGCCGGAACTCGTGCAGCTCGGCGCGGAACGCCTCCTCGTAGGAGACGGTCCGCTGCTCCACCACCAGCTCCTCGCCGTCCATGCGCTCGATCTCGAGCGGGCTCGGCGCGTGCCGGAGATAGGGGGAGGGGAAGGTCAGGGTGACGCGCTCGCGCGGGCCCACGAAACGCAGCCGCTCCTCGTAGTGGCGGAGGCCGGGCAGCGAGATCCAGCTCAGGGACACGACCAGGTCGCCCGGGAAGCGCGTCAGCGAGCTCTGGGCGAAGCCCCCGCGCCAGACGTGGGCGGAGACGACCTTCTCCGGCTCGCCCAGCAGCCCGCGCAGCGCGTTGACGTCGTGGATGACGCTCTCGAAGAGCAGGCAGACGCCGATGCGGACGTCGAGCGGCGCTTGCGCGCCCACCACCCGGTCCACGCAGCCGCGGAAGGCGCCCGTGGTGACCTTCTCGATCGTGACCCAGTTCCGCTCGTCCTCCGGCCACTCCCGCGGCGTCCCCTCGGGCGGGGGCACGAGCGCGTGATGGGCGCGATAGGCGTCGTCGTCGGGGTGCAGGACGGTCACTTCCGCGTAGCGGAGGTCGCGCAGCCCCTGCAGCGCCTGGCGCGCGCGCCGATAGGCCGGATCGAACCGCTTGTGGTAGCCCACCATCAGCGCGGCCCGGCGGCCCCGCGCCGCCCGCGCGACCTCCTCCGCTTCCTCCCGGCTGAAGGCCAGCGGCTTCTCGATGAAGAGGTGCTTGTCCGTGCGCAGGAGCTCGAGGGCCGCCTCGCGATGGCAGCCCGACGTCAGGAGCAGCAGCGCGTCCAGGTCGGGGCGGCCGAGCAGCTCGCGGTAGTCGGTGGCGAGCACTTCGACGCCGTAACGGCGGCCGACGGCGTCCAGCGTGGGCCGGCTGACGTCCGCCAGCGCCGCGATCCGGAACAGGTCCGGCCGCTCGGCCAGCGTGGGCAGGTGGTGCATCTGCGCGATCCCGCCGCAGCCGATCACGCCCACGCGGAGCGGTGTGGTCATAGCCCGGCCCGCTCGCGCAGGAAGGCCCGGCTACGCCGGGCGCTGGCGAAGGGGTCGGGGTGGAGCCGGCCCTCCGCGTCGGGGACCACGTCCTGCTCGACGATGAGCCAGCCCGCGTAGCCGCGGCGGCGCAGGGTCTCGACGAGGCGTGGGAAGTCCACCACGCCCTCGCCCAGCGGACAGAAGACGCCTCGGCCCCAGGCCTCCTGCATGGGGATGTCGGTCTGACGCACGCGCTCGAGCTCCGCGCGCCGCGCGTCCTTGAGGTGCACGTAGCGGACGCGGGGGCCGTGGCGCATCACCAGCTCCAGCGGCTCGCTCCCGCCGTAGACGGCGTGCCCGGTGTCGAGGAGCAGGCCGATCATCTCCGGGTCGGTCTGCTCCAGCAGCCGCTCGATCTCCTGGGGCGTCTCCACGAAGGTGCCGGCGTGGTGATGGACGACGACACCCATCCCCAGCACGTCGCGCAGGGCGCGGGCCACGGCGTGGAGCGTCGCCACCGCCTCGCGCCAGGCCTGTTCGCTCCAGCCCGCGCTGCCGTCGGCGGGCACGCGGCCGGCGATGCGCGCGCGCGCCGCGTCCTCGTCGTCGGCCAGGATCAGCTCGCTCACGCCCTGCGTCTTGAGCAGCCGGGCCACGGAGAGGGCGTGGTCCACCGACCGCGCCCGCCGCGAGGGATCCTCCAGGGGCAGGGCCACGAACGACGAGCCCAGGGCCAGGTGTCGCGACCTCAGCTCGCGGTCGAGCTCCTCCGCCGTCGTGGGCAGGTAGCCGTAGGGCCCCAGCTCCGTGCCCTCGTAGCCGGCCTGGGCGATGGCGTCGAGCACCACCCCGAACGGGGGGTTGGGCCGGTCCGCTTCGTAGACGCCCCAGCTTACGGGGGCATTGCCGACACGCATGTCTGGCCCCCTCCGCGCTCCCGCTCCGTCGGCGCTCTCCTCCGAGCCTAGAACGTGAGCCGGAGCGAGAACTGCATGATGCGCGGGTCTCCGGCCAGGCTGGTGATGGTCGCCACGGCTCCGCTGGAGATGTTGCCGCTGGGCAGACCGAAGTTCGCCCGGTCGAACACGTTGAACACGTCCCAGCGGAGGATGGCGGCCACGCGGTCGCTGGCGTTGACCTGCCGCTGGAGGCTCAGGTCGAAGCTCGACCAGCCGGGACCCCGGAGGATGTTGCGTCCCGCGTTGCCGAAGGTGCCCGAGCGGACGGCCTGGAAGGCCGCGGGGTTGAACCACTGCTCGACGGTTTCGGGGCCGTCGGGGTCGCCCACGAGGTCCGGCAGGCCCGTCATGCCCTGGCCCACGTTGTTGCTGCTCTGGTTGACGGTGAACGGGCGTCCGGACCGCGCCGCGTAGATCCCGCTGACCGTCCAATCGCCCAGCAACGCCCGGCCCACGCCCGAGGTGGCCCAGCGCTTGCCCTCGCCGAAGGGCAGCTCGGCGGCGAAGTTGGCCACGAAGCGGTGGCGCACGTCGTAGCCGCTCGGCCCCTCCCAGGCGTCGAGGTTGCGCGCGTCCTGGGGGAAGCTCGGCGAGCCTCCGGTCGAGAGGTGCTCCGCCGTGTTGTCGCGCGACTCCGACAGCGTGTAGGCGATGCCGAAGCCCAAGCCACGGGTGAACCGCCGCTGGAACGAGAAGTCCAGGCCCTTGTAGCTCGAGCTGCCGTTTTGCGCCCTCCACTCGATGAACCCGCCGAAGTCCGGGAACGGGATGGCGCCGCTGCCGCCGATCGGCTGGTTGAGGTTGACGAGGCTGGCCAGGTTGCGGCCCCGGCTCCCCACGAGGTCGGCCGAGATGACGTAGACGCCGCCGAAGAGCCGCTGGGCGCCGATGCTGGCCTGGTGCACCGTGGTCTTGGGCGCGTCGCGGTCTACGACCCGCAGGCGGATGCGGCGGAGCTGGCCCGCGGCGGGATCCATGTCGACCGGGGCGAGGAAGTCGCCGGGGAAGCCGGTGCGCAGGAAGAACACGGGCGCGGTGGGGTTCGACCCGACCGCGATGGAGTTGTTGATGAGGCCCGGCGGGTTGAGCGCGATCTGGTCTTCGCTGCCGATCCGGTCGAAGAGGTTGTAGAAGATCCCGTAGCCGCCGCGCAGGACCGTCTGGTCGTCGAGCTTGTAGACCGCGCCCAGCCGGGGAGCGACGTTGTTGTAGTCCGGCGCGACCAGGCCCCGGTCCTCCAGCGAGCCGTCCTGGGCGAAGACGAGCCGTCCGCCGCCCTCGGGGATGAAGTTGGTCTGGCGGTTCTGCGCCTCCAGGGCCGGAGTGATGAAGTCGTAGCGCACGCCCAGGTTCAGCGAGAGCCTGGGGGTGACCTTCCAGTCGTCCTGGAAGAAGAACGAGGTGGCCCAGTGCCGCTGGTCCACCGCGTACACGTTCGTGAGCGCGGCGTCCGAGGTGTACCCCAGCAGGAAGTCGGCCACGGAATTTCCAGTGAACACGCCGCGGTACCTCAGCGTGCCCCGCGTGGACGGCACGTCGAGGTACTCGTTCTTCATGGGGGCGAGGATGTTGACGCCGAACTTGAGCTGGTGGTTGCCCTTGAGCCAGGAGAGCGTGTTCAGGTACTCGAACTGGTCGGTGCGCTGGAACTTGGGCAGGAAGTCGGGCGAGCCGAT
>DATKEG010000077.1:0-25060 GCA_035544515.1 Vicinamibacteria bacterium
GGCGCGCCCCTCACGCCGTCCGCCCTCGAGGCGCGCGCCGGCGCCTGGCGGCCCTGGCGCGGCTATGCGGCGCTGCACCTGTGGCGCGCGGCGCCCGGCGCTATCGCGCGAGCCCGTCCGTCTGGCTCCGCTGGCCGGCGGCCGCCGGCTGCGGGCGAGCATCCTTCGCGGGCGGCGGCGCGCCCGCGCCCTCCACGACCTCGGCGACGATGTAGCGCGGACGGCGGCGCGTCTCCTCCAGGTTCCGCCACAGGTATTCGCCCAACACGCCGATCATCAGCAGCTGCACGCCCGAGAGCAACAGCACCGCGACCATGATCGACGCCCAGCCCTCGACCGGGAAGCCGTGGACGACGCGCAGCGCGACCACCAGCCCCGCGTAGAGCACGCCGAACACCGCCACCACCACGCCCAGGACGGACGCCGCGCGCAGGGGGAAATACGAGAAGGCGGTGAAGGAGTCGATGAAGTGCTTCACCCGCCGGCCCAGGCCCCAGGTGGACGGCCCGTAGCGCGCGGGGCGCGCCACGCGGTCGTATTCGACCACCCCGGGGTCGAAGCCCATCCAGAGGATGAGGCCCATCAGGTAGGCGTTGTTCTCCTGGATCCCGGCGATCAGGTCGCGCACGGAGCGGTCGAGCAGGAAGAAGTCGAAGCCCTGACGGGGCATGTTCGGCAGGGCGAAGCGGCGGAAGAGGCGATAGAACGCGCCGGCCAGGAGCCGGGTGGCCAGCGGGTCGGCGCGGCTGCGGCGCGCGGCCAGCACGACCTTGCGGCCCTGCCGCCACAGCTCGAGCATCTGCGGGATCAGCTCGGGCGGGTCCTGGAGGTCGGCGGCGAGAGCGGCCATGCACTCGCCGCCCGCCGCCCCGAGCCCGGCCAGCATGGCGGGTCCCGAGCCGAAGTTGCGCGACAGCTTGACCACCCGCACGCGCGGGTCTTCCGCCGCCAGCCCGCGCAGCACCTCGAACGAGCGGTCGCGCGAGCCGTCGTCCACGAACACGAACTCGAAGCGGTCGCCGGGCAGGCTCTCGGCCACGGCGCGCAGGCGCGCGAACAGGTCGGCCAGGCTGCCCGCGTTCTGGTAGACGGGGACGACGACCGAGACCAGGCTCACGCGCGAACGATCCGGAGGAACTCCTCGTAGCTGCGGATGTAGTCGTCGGGGTCGTAGGCGTCGGAGGCCAGGACGAGCAGCACGGCGTCGGCCGTGTAGTGGAACTGCGCGGCCCAGACCAGCGGCGGCACGTAGAGTCCGAGGTCGGGCCGGTCGAGCACCACCTCGTCGCGCTCCTTCCCGTCGTCCACCATCACCCGCACCGATCCCCGGAGACAGACCAGGAACTGCTGCAGCTTCCGATGAGCGTGCTCTCCGCGGATCTCCTGGCCGGGCACGTCGAAGATCACGAAGTAGCGCCGCGGCGCGAAAGGCAGGTGCGCCTCGTGCTGACCGAAGGTCAGGTTCCCCCTGAGGTCGTGCACGAAGGGCATGGGCCGCAGCTCCACCCCCGGGACCGACGGCACGCGGGGCGCCTGTGGCCGGGGGGCGCCCCGCTCGCCTTCGCCCTCCGCCTTGATCGGCCCCTTGCCCCGCGTGGACACGTAACCGGTGATGCGCGCCGGGTTGCCCGTGACGATGGCGTTGGGCGGCACGTCCTGGGTGACCACGGCGCCCGCCCCGACCATCGCGTTCACGCCGATCGTGCGCCCGGCGAGCACGGTGGCGTTGGCGCCGACGGTGGCGCCCCGGCGCACGAGCGTGCGCGCGAACTCCTGGGGATGGACGCGCGAGCGCGGGAAGAGGTCGTTCGTGAACGTGGCGTTGGGACCCACGAAGACGTCGTCCTCCAGCGTGATCCCGTTCCAGAGCTGCACGCCGGACTTGACCGTGACGCGGTCGCCGACCTTCACCCCACCCTCGATGAACACGTGGTCGCAGATGTTGCAGTCGGCGCCCACGGCCGCGCCGGAGAGGAGGTGCGTGAAGGCCCAGATCCGCGTGCCGGCGCCGACCTGCGCGCCGCCGTCCACGAGCGCGGTGGGGTGGACGTGGATGGCGGGCTCGGTGGCGGGCACGCTCATTCGAGTGGAGTCGGGACGGATTCTAGCATGCCGCCGCCGGCCTCACGGACAGGCGGGCGTCCAGCCCTCATGGCGGAGCCAGCGCGCCAGCTCCGCCGCGGCCACGCGATGGCCCCGCTCGTTCCAGTGGCCGTCCCGCCCGTAGTAGGTGCTCCGGAACAGCCCGTCCGCGCGGCGCAGCGCGTCCGTGAGGTCCAGGGCCCGGAATCCCCCGCTCTGCGCGCTGCGAGCGAGCCTGTTCCAGACGAGGCGGCGGTCCCAGCGGTCCTCGCGGAACTCGTAGCGCAGGCGGCTCAGCTCCCAGTCGCGGTCGGAGACCTCCATCCGCGCGGGCACGTAGGCCACCAGCAGGCGCGATCCCGCGCTCTCCACCTGCCGGGCCAGCGCCTCGATGATCCGGTCGGTGACGCGCCACGCGTACTGCATCTCCCAGGACCGTCGTTTCGCGAAGGCGCCCAGCTCGTCCGACGGCGTGTCGCCCCCGAGCGGCTCCCACAGGCCGGCTCGCGCGAGGAGGTTGAACGCCCGAGGCGCGCCCAGCATCAGCCGCTCCCTGGCCCAGGCCCACGCGCGCGACCCGGCCACCGGGCGCGGCGGACCCGGGGGCGGCGCCGGCGGAGGCGGCGGAACCGGGAAGTTGGCCAGGCGCACCTTGCCCCCCGCCACGTCGAGGCGCGGCTTGGGCTGGCGGTAGTACCGCTCGTGGACGTTGTGGAGCAGGTCGTTGTAGTGGAAGAAGAGCACGACCACGTCGGGGGCGTAGCGCGCGCCCTCGCGTAGGTAGAAGAGGTACTCCTGGTCCGTGCTGTATCCGCTGGTGCCCGCGTTGATCACCTCGACGGGACAGCCGGCTCCGGCGATGGTGCGCTCGAGCAGCGCGGTCACGGACGCTTCGAAGGGCACGCTGTAGGCCTCGATGAAGGAGTCGCCCAGCGCGAGCACCCGGAACGTCCCCGGTACGCGGCCAAACGCGCGCTCGCGGTCCCGCAGGCCATGGCGGTTGATGGCCACCTCGACCGTGTATTCCGGCCGCACGTAGGTGACGCGCGCGCCGGGCCGCTTCGACCATCCGAGGTAGGGGTCCGGCTGCATGTACGTCTGCCGCTCGTCTCCGCGCCGAACGCGCTGGCGGCTCTCCGCCACGCGCAGCGCGACCTCGAAGCCGCCGAGCGCCAGGGCCAGGGAACCGGCCAGGAGGATCAGCTTCCCGAGCCAACCCGACAGCGCGCGGCGCATCTCGATCCGCAAGGGGCCATCCTACCCTCCCGAGCGGTCCGGCCTCGCCTCGCGCGACCCGTCTCCATCGGCCGGCGAGGGCGCCGCCCGTAGATACCACGGGCCCTCGTGCGCAAAGCGGACCGCGTGGGCGGCTCCGCTCGCCACGTGCAGAAGCAAGGTGCCCGCGCAGACGGCCACGGCCGCGCGCCGCGCCCCGCGCGTCGCGAGCACGAGGAGCAGCCGGGCCGACGCGGCGAACAGGACGAGCAGGCTCACCTGTCCGCTCCAGAGGAAGTTCCCGTGGACGGCGCGCGGGCCGGTCTCCGCGAACCCGTACGCGTAGCAGAGGCCGGCCAGGAAGCCGAGCCAGGCCAGGCGCAGGGCGGGACTGCGCGCCGCGTCGCGCGCGAAGCACACCGCCACGGCCAGCGGGAAGACGGCGGAGAGAGCGAGCTTGGCCGCCACGACGCCCGGATCTTTGCCCATGTGGAAGAACACGACCCGGAGCGGCGCGAACGCGATCCCGCCCGGCTCCATCTCCTCGGTGGTGAGGACGAAGACGGCCTGCACGGCGGTCAAGAGCGCGCCGGGGGCGACCACACCCAGAGCCAGCGCCCGCCAGCGTCTGTGGCGCCGATCGCCGGCGAAGAGCCAGGCCAGGGCCAGCGCGGGCAGGAGGCAGATCAGGTAGCTCGGCTTGGCCAGGCCACAGGCGAGGGTGAGGGTGGCAAGCGCGGCCGTCCGGGCCCGCGTCGGCGCGAGCGACTCCGCCAGCACGGCGGCGCAGGCCAGGTAGAGCGCGAGCGCCAGCGGCCGCAAGAGAGCGACCGTGGGGTTGTGCAGCACGTTCGGGAAGAGGTAGCCGAAGTACGACTCCCCCGGTGACGACGCCAGGACGTTCAGCGGGGCCACCACGGTGAGCCCCAGCGCCGCCAGCGCGGCCGCGCCGACCCGCGCGCCCGTGGCCGCCCGAAGGGCGAGGAAGGCGACGGCGGCCAGGGCCGCCTGCGCGAGAATGGCCGTCACCATCCCGGCCCAGGGCACGGTGAGTCCGGGGAGGAGTGAGAGGCCGGCGGCGAGCAGGTGGTAGAGCGGATGCGGCACGGCGAACGGGCCGCCGGCGAGGAGGCGGGCCGTGAGCGCGCTGTGGATGCGGAAATCGTCGAAGGGCTCCGCGGTCGCGAAACCCACGGTCATCACCCAGGCGAAAAACGTGGCGGCGACGGCGGCGACCAGCGTCGCGCCGAGCACGCGCGTCGGGCGCCGGCCGGTCGCGTGCATGGGGAGGGTCACGAGCGTAGCACGCCGCTGCGGTTGACTCGCCCGCCGGTCCCATCGATCCTTCCCCGATGGCGGGGAGGCTCTGCACGCTGGTGGGGGCGGCCATGCTCGTGGCGAGCGCCCAGGCCGGCGCGCCGCCCGCGTATTTCACGGATCGCACGCGCGAGGCGGACCTCGACTTCGTCCACGTGAACGGTATGGCGGGCCGCCTCTACATCCTGGAGATCATCGGAGCCGGCGGCGCGCTGTTCGACTACGACAACGACGGCGACCTGGACCTCTACGCCGTGCAGGGCGGGCCGCTGGGCCCGGCGGGCGCCACCGGGCCGGGCGACCGCCTCTACCGCAACGACCTGCAAGTGCATCCCGGCGGGGAGAGGACGGCGCGCTTCGTGGACGTGACCGCGGCCAGCGGCCTCGCGCCGGGCGCGTACGGCATGGGCGCCGCCGCCGGCGACTTCGACGGCGACGGCTGGACGGACCTGTACGTGACGCGTTATGGGTCGAACGCCCTCCTGCGCAACAACGGCGACGGCACGTTCACGGACGTCACGCGCTCCGCGGGCGCCGACGACGGGCGCTGGAGCACTGCGGCCACGTTCTTCGACTACGACCGCGACGGCTGGCTGGACCTGTTCGTGGGCAACTACCTCGACTTCACCTACGCGAACCACACGGTGTGCCGCGCGCGGACGAGCGCGCCGGACTACTGCGGCCCCCAGCAGTACCGGGGCGTGCCGGGCCGCCTCCTGCGCAACCGCGGCGACGGCACCTTCGAGGACGTCACCGCAAAGGTGGGGATGGCCACCCTGCCCGTGAAGGCGTTGGGCGTGGTCGCCTTCGATGCGGACCAGGACGGCTGGACCGACCTGTACGTGGCCAGCGACGGCGAGCCGAACGTCCTGTGGATGAACCGGGGCGGGCGGACGTTCGTGGACGAATCGCTGCTGGCCGGCGTGGCCGTGAACCGGCAGGGCCAGGCCGAGGGCAGCATGGGCGTCGACGCGGCCGACTTCGACGGCGACGGCGACGACGACCTGTTCATGACCAACATCACGAACGAGAAGAACACGCTGTTCGTGAGCGCGCTCGCCCAGACGCGCGAGGCTTCGTTCGAGGACCGCAGCCTGGAATCCGGCCTGGGCGTGCCGTCGCTGCCCTTCACCGGCTTCGGCGCGCTGTGGGTGGACGTGGACAACGACGGATGGGTCGACCTGCCCGTGGTCAACGGCGCGGTCTACACCATCGAGGAGCAGGCGCGCGCAGGACTTCCCCACCCCCTTCGCCAGAGAAACCAGCTCTTCCGCAATCTCGGCCAGGGCGCGTTCGGGGATGTGAGCGCGCACGCGGGCGCCGCGTTCCAGGACGAGGCGGTCAGCCGAGGGCTCGCGGCCGGCGACGTGGACAACGACGGCGACCCGGACCTCGTCGTCTTCGAGAACAACGGTCCGGCCCGGCTCCTGCGCAACGACACGCCCGGCCAGCGCTGGATCGGCCTGCGCACCACCCGCGGCACGCCGGCGCGCGACGCGCTCGGGGCGCGCATCGCGGTCACCCTCGAGGACGGGCGCGTGCGGTGGCGCCGGGCGCACGCCGACGGCAGCTACCTCGTGGCCAATGATCCTCGCGTGCTGGTCGGCCTGGGCGCCGCCGGTCGCGTGCGGAGCGTGCGCGTCCACTGGCCGGAGGGCGGCGTGGAGGAATGGCCGGCGCTCGAGGCCGGCCGGTACCACACGCTGCATCGGGGCGCGGGCCGGCCGGCCCCCTGACGCGCATGTTCGCGGCCACCCTGCTGCTGGCCATCGCCGCCGGGACCGAACCGCGCCTGGACCACCTCGATCCGCTCGTCCGCGAGCAGATCCAGGAGCGGCAGGCCTGGCATCGGACGGTCACGGCCGCGGCCGCGCCGGGCGACGAAGCCGTGGATCTCGCCTTCGGCGAGCTGGGCAACCTTTATCACGCCTACGGCCTGCACGAGGCCGCGGAAGCCGCCTACGTCGAAGCGCGCCGACGCGACCCGCGAGACTTCCGGTGGATCTACTACCTGGGCCTCGTCCACCGCGCCCGGAACGAGCCGGACAAGAGCGTGGCCCGTCTGGATGAGGCGCTCGGGCTGAAGCCCGACGACGTCCCGGCTCTCGTCCGTCTGGCCGAGGTCCATGCCGACGCCAACCGTCCGGAGGCCGCGGCGCCCCTGTTCGACAGGGCGGTCCGGCTCGATCCCGCGAACGCGGTGGCGCTCGCCGGCCTCGGCCAGATCGCGCTCTCGCGGCACGAATGGGCGCGCGCGGCGCACCTGTTCGCGCGGGCGCTCGCGGCGCAGCCGGCGGCCACGGCGCTGCACTACCCGCTCGCGCTGGCCCATCGCGGCGCCGGTGACCGGGCGCTGGCGCAGGCGGAGATCGCCAAATGGGGAACGCAGGGACCCACGCTGGACGACCCGTTGTCGCGCCGGCTGCACGGTCTCTCCGCGGGGCAGGCCACGCACCTGCAGCGGGGCGCCGCGGCGGCGGCGGGCGGCGACATGGTCCGGGCCGTCGAGGAGTTCCGTCACGCCGTCGCCGAAGACCCTCTGTACTCGGCTCCGCGTGTCAACCTCGGCCTCGCGCTCCTCCGCGCCGGAGATGCGCCCGCGGCGGAGGAGGCTCTGCGGGCGGCCCTGGCGCTCGCGCCCGAGAGCCCCGCGGCGCACGTGGCCCTGGGCTATCTGGAGTCCGGCCAAGGCGCGCACGGAAAGGCGGTGGAGCACTACCGCGCGGCCCTGGCCCGAGAGCCCGGGCGCGAGGAGGCGCGGTTCAACCTCGCCCAGTCGCTGCTGGACCTGAAGCGGCATGGCGAGGCGGCCTCCGAGTTCGCGAGGCTGGTCGCCAGCCGCCCGGAGTCGCCGGTCCTGCGACTGGCCGAGGTCTCGGCACTGGTGCTGGCGGGCCGCGATGCCGACGCCCGCCACCGCCTGGAAGAGGGGCTCGAGGCGCTGCCGCGCGACGGGGACCTGGCGCATGCGCTGGCCAGGCTGCTCGCGGCTTCCGACGACCCGGCGGTCCGTGACGGACCACGCGCGCTGGAGATCGCGCAAGCCATCGTGGCCACCAGCGAAGCCATCGAGCACGCCGAGACGCTGGCCATGGCCCTGGCCGAGGTGGGACGTTTCGAGGAGGCGGCGCGGACGCAGCGTGAGGTGGTCGCGCGGGCGAAAGCCAGGGGCGCGGCGGGCGAGGTGGAGCGGAGCATGGAGGCCGTGTGGCGGTATGAGAAGGGCCAGCCGAGTCGGGGGCCGTGGAGGGAGAGTGGGGTGTTCGTGAGGCGGGAGTGAGGCACCGGGGGCGGGAAAAGGAGAAGAAAGGGGGAAGGGGGAAGGGGGAAGGGGGGAACGGAAGCGGGCTGAAACGGATCGAAAGGAAGGGCGGAGCTTGCGGCTCCGCCCTTTTTTCAACAGATTTCCTCGAGGGCGCCGGTCAGGGCCGGGCCCTCGAGGAAGACGTTAAAACCTGAACCCCAGGCTGAAACGGAACTCCCGCGGGCGGGGGAGGTGCGCGAAGTTGGCGTCCCAGTCCGCGGTCGCGGTGCCGAAGGCGCTGCCGCGGGTGTAGCCGGTGGGCAGGCCCAGGGCGTCACGCGGGCTGTTCGCGTCCGCGGTGACGGTGGTGTTGTAGCCGACGAGCGGCTGCTTGTTGAAGACGTTGCGCATCTCGACCTTCAGCCACGGGCGCCAGGACTTCACGATCGGCACCTCGTAGTTGAGCGCGAGGTCGAACAGGTGCGAGGACTCGTATTCGCCCGCGCCCCGCTCGCCGAAGAACAGCGTCTGCGTCGTGGGCGGGCGCGCGTAGCCGGGATCGAGCGCGCGCTGCTGCGGCGTGAGGGCCACGTTCGGGGCGGAGAAGCTGAACCTCTGGGGCGAGTCGTACCGGTACAGCGCGCCGAGCGAAGCCGTGCCCAGGCGGCCCAGGCCGATGTCGAAGTTGCCGAACACGCGCGCCTTGTGGCGCTGGGAGTTTTGCAGCCGGCCGCTCGGGTAGTGGCGCGCCTCGTTGTAGAACTCCGGGCGGTCCTCGATGATCGAGGAGATGCCCGGCTGGTTCGCGGCCTCCCCCTCGAAGTTGCCGTGGTTCCGGAGCTGCAGGGTGTAGTGGCCGAAGACGCTGAACCACTCGATCGGCCGGTGGTTCAGCACGAGCTGCATGGCGCGGTACTCGCGGAACGGGATGTCGGTGTTGCGGACCTCCACGTTGTCGAACGTGCCGAAGTTGCGCCCGTCGCGGGTGACGACCGTCGTGCCGGTGTCCATCGTGATGAAGTCCTCGATGAAGTCGGTCGTGCTGCGGTCGGTGTAGATGAGCTTGAGCTCGCCGCGCTGCCCGAGCCGTGTGCCGGCCTGCAGCGTCCACTCCCTCGTGACCGGCGTATTGAGGTCGTCGGCCAGGAAGACGTTGCTGGTCGGGAAGTTCCCTCCGATCACGTTGTAGTTGTTCAGGTCGAAGCCGGGAGCGAAACCGATGCCCTGGCCCGCCGGGGCGTCGGGCCGGTACTGGTAGAGGAGCAGGTTCGGAGTGCCGACGTTGCTGTTGTCGGCGAACTGCGTCTCGGCGGCCTTGCCGGCGTAGTGGGCGTAGGTTGCCTGCAGGATCCACCGGCCGTCGCCCTTGACGTCGAAGGTCGCGCCGAGGCGGGGGACGAGGGCCGAGCTGGAGATGCTGGCCACTTCCGCCTGCGTGGCGTCGGTGCTGTGGCCGGCGTAGCGGAGGCCCAGGTTGAAGGACCAGCGGTCGTTGAGCGCCCAGCGGTCGTTCACGTAGAACGAGAGGGTCTGGATGTTGATCTCCGCGCCCTGGAGCGAGATCCAGTTCTCGATGCGGCTCACGCCGGGCACGAAGTTGGGGACCATGCGGCCCTGTCCGTCACGGATGGGCTGTCCACCCTGGGCGATCGGGTCCGCGCGGAAGACGTAGCCGGTGGCCGACTGCGAGTTGCCGCCGGTCCGGGACGAGGTGTAGTTCTCGAACCCGAACTTCAGGTCGTGCCGGCCCGCGTTGCCCGTGGACAGGAAATACGACAGCGCGGCCGAATACTGCCGGTTGTCGCGGTTCTCGGGGTCGAACGAGCTGAAGTAAGGCGCGTTGTAGTGGCTAAAGCCGGGAATGCCGCCACTTAGACCCAGGGCCAGGAACGGCGAGTCGGTGATCGTCTGCGAGGTGCCGCCGGTGCCGCGGAAGCCGAACTTCTTCTGCGAGTACTGCGCCTCGAGGAAGAGCTGCGAGGTGAGCACGCCGTTGTAGTTGGCCACGAACAGGTCGTTGGGCAGCGTCCGGTCCACCAGCGTGTGCTCGTCGATGCTGAGGCTCGTGTTGATCGAGGCCCGGTCGAACTCCGCCGTGGTGTTGCGGATGTAGGTGGCCTGCACGTTGTGGTTCGGGCTGATGGCCCCGGTCAGCTTGCCCTCGTACCGGTTGTTGTCGAGCTGGTAGTCGTAGCTGGTGCCGATGATCGTGAGGTTGCGCGACTCCACCGAGCCCTCGCGCCGGGCCGCGCCGAAGAACCAGAGCCGGTCCTTGACGATGGGCCCGCCCAGGGTGGCCATGTGGATGCGGCTCGTGTCGTCGCGGTTCGGACGGATGCCGGGCCGGTTCGCCGCGATCCCCTCCTTCACGAAGCGGCTCTCGTCGCGCCAGCTCGGGTTGGTGAAATCGGCGCGGTAGCTGCCGAAGAACGTGTTGCCGCCGCTCTTCGTCACCGCATTGACCACGCCGCCCGAGAAGCGGCCGTATTCGGCGGAGATGCCCGAGGTCAGGACCTGCACCTCCTGGATGGCGTCCTCGATGAAGAGGTTGTTCGCCGTGCCGAACAGGTTGTCGTTGATGTCCACGCCGTTGAGGAGGAACACGTTGTCGTAGGCGAACGCGCCCGCGATCACGATCTGCCCCGTGTTGGGGCCGTTGTCGGTGGTGCCGGGCGCGAGCTCGGCGAAGGCCGAGAGGTTGCGGTTCATGGCCAGCTTGTCCACCGTCTCGGCCCGGTAGTTCGCCTGGACCTGCGTGTTCTCCAGGATCGACGGCGCCGCGGCCGTGACCTCCACGGTCTCCTGCACGGTGGCCACGCCGAGGGACGCATTGAGCGGCCGCACGTCGCCCAGGGCGAGCTGTACGGTGCGCTCGACGTCGCCGAAGCCCGCGAGGGAGAACCTCACGCGGTACTCGCCCGGCGGCAGCCCGCGCAGGATGTACGCCCCCGCCGTGTCCGTCACGGCGGTGCGCTCGCCCTGCAAGGCGGGCGAGGAGATGCTCACGGTGACGCCGGGGAGGGGTGCACCGTCGGTCGATTCGACGACGCCCGACAGGACGCCCGTCTGGGTCCCCTGGGCGAACGCCGGGGTGAAGCCGAGGGCGGTCACGAGCAGGGCAAGGAGCCCGACGCGCGTCGCCATCCTGGTTTGCAAGTTCATCGCTCTCTCATCCTTTCAGCGAGCAGGCTGACAAAAAGACACGCGCCCGCCATGGGGCGACTCGCCGAGGCGGGCGGATGGCGAACTTCTAAGCACGGTGGATGCCACGATCCGACATCATGCAATATGCTTTGATTGAGCATCTTGCAGATGGTGGTCCTCCCCGGCCCCTCAGACTATCCAATAGAACGTACGGAAAATCCAAGAATGCGTACCGACTAGGGTGCGGACGCCGCCTCAGACCTGGGCGCCGTACGTCGCGAAGACCTTGCCGAAGGCCCAGCCCAGCAGCGCCGCGCCGAGGGCGACGCCGGCGAACTCCAGGCCCGAGCGCAGCAGCGGCTGGCGCGTGAGGATTCCCTTGAAGATGCCGACGCCGAGCAGGGTGCCGACGGAGAGCGCCCAGGACACGGGCAAGGCCCAGCCACCCACGCCCGCCAGATAAGGAAGCAGCGGCACGGCGCTGCCGGCCGCGAACGACAGGAACATCACGGTACCCGCCTTCAGGGGATGGGACAGCTCCGCCGAGCCGAGGCCGAGCACCTTCTCCTGGACCGTGCGCAGCAACAGGTCCGGCCGGCCGGCCAGCGTCTGCACCACGCGATAGGCCGACGGGCGGTCCAGGCCCTCGGCCGCGAGCGACTCCAGGAGCGCCTCCTTGGCCAGATACGGCTCGTCTGCGGCGAGCCGCTCCTGGTCGGACAGCTCCTTCTCGAAGAGCTGCTGCTCGGTGCGCGACGACAGGTACGATCCGGCCGCCATCGAGATCCCGCCGGTGACCGCCGCGGCGAGGCCGGTGAGCACGACCAGACGCCGGCTGTCGGTCGCGGCCGAGATCCCGCTCAGCAGCCCGACGGTGCTGATGAGGCCGTCCTGTACACCGAAGACGAACTCGCGCACGCGGATCTTGCGCTCGATCTCGCGCTTCTTGCCTCCCATGGCGGTGAGGCCGGCGTTCGCGCCGCGTGACTCCAGACGCAGGTCAGTACCTCAGCTCGGGACCGCCGGTCGCCTCGCCCGGCCGCCAGTCCGCCGGACACAGGCGGCCGGTCTGCAGCGCCTGCACCACGCGCAGCGTCTCCTCGACGCTGCGGCCGACGTTCATGGGGCTGACGGAGAGCCACGCGATGCGGCCGTCGGGGGCGATCACGAACGTCGCGCGGTAGGGCCTGCCCTCGCGCTCGTCGAGCACCTCGTAGGCTCGCGCGACGTCGCGCTCGCGGTCGCTGAGCAGCGGGAAGTCGATGCCGCCCAGCTCCCGCGCCCACTCCCGGTGCGTGGCCACGTCGTCGGGCCCGATGGCCAGCACCACGGCGTCCATGGCCGTGACCTCCGGCAGGCGCTTCTGGAACGCGCGAACCTCCGTGGGGCACACGAAGGTGAAGTCGGCGGGGTAGAAGAAGAGGATCACCCAGCGACGCCGGTGCTCGGCCAGCGTGAAGCGCCCCAGGCGGCCCGACTGCACACCCTCGAGCGCGAACGCGGGGGCTTCGGCGTGGAGGCTCGGCACGTGATCAGCCTAGCACGCGCGGGGGCCGCGCCCGCCTCACCGCGGCGCTTCGCCCACGCGGATCCACGCGCCGGGCGCGCGCATCCGCACCGGCACCACGGCATCGGGTCCGAGGTATTGCCCTTCGCTCAGCGGCAGGTGGAGCGTCACCTCGGCCTGCGGGCCGAGCGCGATCGTGCGGCTTCCCCACTCCAGCGCGTCGGCGGGGAGGGGCCCCGGCCGCAGGACGCGGATCTCGGCCCGCGCCTCGCGCGGGCCGTCCACGACCAGCTCGCCCGTCTCGCCGTCGAGCCGGAAGCCCTCTCCCTCCGGCGCGCTACGGTCGCGCACCGTGACGCGCAAGCGGCCGGCCGCGACGCGGTAGCGCTCGGCCTGCGCGTGCACCGGCCAGGTGAGCCGGCCGCGCACGTCGCGCGGCACGAGCGCCTCGGGGACGAGTCGCGCCTCGCGCAGCTCCGCCCGGCCTTCGAGGCCCGCGGCCGAGAGGGCGAGCCCGCGCGCGCCCGCGGGCAGCAGCAAGGGGACGGAGACGGCCGGCCGGCCGTCGTGGAGCTCCACCTCGACGAAGACGAGCGGCGTCGCGCCCAGATCCACGTCGACGCGCGCCGGAGCGACGCGCGCCTCGATCGCCGCCTCGAACCGGTAGCGGCCCGGCGGCACGTCCATCCGCCGCGAGCTCCGCCGTTCGCCCGGCGCGAGCGTCCAGGGCGCGCGCGTCAGCTCGAGCGGCAAGGCGAGCGAGGCGAGGTCCGGCGCGCCCTGCGGCCCCGCGACCCGGCCGGGCTGCCATGCCCACAGAAGGTCGAGCGTGGCCGCGCGGCGATCGACCCACGGCCGGTCGCGCTGCGCCGTCGAGGCGAAAGCGAAGAGCACGAGGCCCGCGCAGAGGCCACGGGCGCCCCAGCGCCAGGCCGCGGCCCCGGCGGCGAGCAGCGCCGCGGCCAGGATCACCGGCGCCCTCCCCGGATCGAAGAACGACGGGAACGCGCCGCTCAGGTCCAGGGCCGGGGCGAGGAAGCGCAGCAGGAGGCTCGCGCCGTCCGCGCGGTCGTGGACGATGCGCGGCGCTTCGCTGGCGAGAGCGACCACGCCGAGGCCGAGGCCGGCGAGCGCGGACGACGCGGTCGGCCACGCCTTCAGGGCCGGAGCGAGGAGGACGGCCAGGCCGGGCACCGCCGGCAGGACGTAGCGCGCGGGTGGAGAGTCCCCGCCCCACCACTCGGCGGACGCGCCGGCCAGTCCGAGGAAGAGAAGGGCCACGAGCGCGGACGGGACCGCTTCGCGCGCGCGGCGGCGGACGAGGGCGACCGCTCCGGGCAGCGCCAGCGCGAACACCGGCGCAACGGAGAGCAGGCCGAACTGCCGGTCGAAGAGGACGGCGAGCAGGCCGCGCGGAAGCAGCCGCGGCGACAGCTCGACGACCGGGAGCCCGCCGCCCAGGGACGCGGGTCCGAACTGCGCCTGGACGTGCGCCCACAGCGGCGCGACCGAGAGTGCCAGCGCGGCCAGGCACGCCAGCCGCACGCTCCAGCGGTTCGGGCGCAGGAGGGTGAGGCCCAGCCCGAGCACCCCGAGCGGCAGCAGCTTCGGGTGCATCCAGGGCAAGGCGGCCGCCGCCAGCGTGGCCGCGCCCGCCGCGCGCGCGCCGCCCGGCCCGACGGCGGTGGCCAGGAACACGGCCGCGCCCAGTACCGCGATCGTCTCGGGATGGACGCGCATGGCGTAGAACGGGAGCGGCGGCGTGAGCACCAGCACGGCCCAGGCCGCCAGCGCCAGCCGCTCGTCGCGCGCCACCGCGCGCGCGGCGTGGTGGACGAGCACGGCGGCCAGCGCGGCCAGCGCGCACAGCCACAGCCGGACGCCGGCGTACCCGAAGGCGGCGTAGGCGGGCAGCACGAGCGCGGCCAGCCCGGGGGTGTGGATCGAGTACGCGCGCCCGGGCGGGCTCGAGGGCGACGTGTGCGGCTCGAGCTCCCCGGCGAAGAAGGCCGCGTAGTCGCGCTGCGCGAACTCGTCGGCGAGGTCCAGGTCGCCGTCGGTCAGGAGGCTGTGCGCCAGGAGCAGGTGCTGCGGCTCGTCGCCCTGCGGACCCACGGGCCCCGGCAGGCGCGTGGACAGGAGAGCGAAGAAGGCGCAGCCCGCCACGAAGAGCAGCGCGGGAGGCGGAGGCGCCGCGTCCGGCCGCGCCGTGCCCACGAGCCGGACGAACACCACCGCGAGCACGGCCGCGAGGACGAGCACCAGGACGGGCCCCTGGAAGGCGAGCAGCGGAAGGAGGTGCCCGGTCACCACGGGCACCGCCGGCAGCGCGGCCAGGCCCAGGGCGAGCACCGGCCGGCGGGCGTGGCGCGGCGCGCGCGCGAGGAGGAGGGCTCCGCCGAGGCCCGCCCCCAGCGACAGCGCGAGGCGAGGCGCGGTCGGCGGATCCGTCAGGCCGTGCCAGATGCCCTCGCCGGTAGGGACCACGCGCCAGCCCGTGTCCCAGAAGAGCGCGGCGAGGGCCAGGGCGAGCGCCGCGCCCGCATCCAGCCACCGGCCGGACCGTGCCGACGGCGCGCTCAGCCGACCGGCCTCACCGGCGGGGCTCCCACGCGCGGCGAACGCGGCCGGAAGTTACCAGCCCACCGGCTGGCCCGCGTTCTGCTCGTCGAGCCACTTCCGCAGCGGCGCGAAGTAGTCGAGGATGGCGGTGGCATCCATCTCCCGCTGCCCGGTCATGGCCTCGAGCGCGTCCGGCCACGGGCGGCTCAGGCCCATCTCCAGCATCTTCCGGAGGCGCGCGCCCGCTTCCCTGTTGCCGTAGATCGAGCAGCGGTTGAGCGGGCCCTGGTAGCCGGCGGCCTGGCACAGCGAGCGGTGGAACTGGAACTGGAGGATGTGGGCCAGGAAGTACCGCGTGTAGGGCACGTTCGCGGGCACGTGGTACTTCGCCCCGGGATCGAAGTCGGCCTCGCTGCGCGCGACGGGCGCGCTCACGCCCTGGTACTTCTCGCGCAGCTCCCACCAGCTCGCGTTGTAGCGCGCCGGCTGAGTCTCGCCCGCGAGCACCTTCCAGCGCCACTGGTCCACGAGCAGTCCGAAGGGGAGGAAGGCGACCTTGTCCAGCGCCATCTGCATGAGCAGGCCGAGGTCCTTCGAGGGGTCCGGCTCCTCCTCGATGAAGCCGAGCTGTTTCAGGTAGGCGGGCGTGATGGAGAGCGCGACCACGTCGCCGATCGCCTCGTGAAAGCCGTCGTGGGCGCTGTCGCGGAAGAGGAACGGCTGGTGCTTGTAGGCCCGCTGGTAGAAGTTGTGGCCCAGCTCGTGGTGGATGGTCGAGAAGTCCTCGTCCGTGATCTCGATGCACATCTTGATGCGCAGGTCGTCCTCGTTGTCGATGTCCCAGGCGCTGGCATGGCAGACGACCTCCCGGTCCCGGGGCTTCACGAAGAGCGAGCGCACCCAGAAGGTCTGCGGCAGCGGCGCGAAGCCGAGCGACGTGAAGAAGCGCTCGCCGTAGCGGACCATCTCCTTCTCGTCCACCTTCTTCGCGCGCAGGACCTCCGTGAGGTCGATGCCGGGATCGCCGCCCGGCGGCGCCACCAGCGGATAGACGTTGTTCCACTGCTGCGCCCACATGTTCCCCAGCAGGTGGGCGGGGATGGGCCCCCGCTCGGGCACGGCCTGCGCGCCGTACTGCTCGCGCAGCTTCCGCCGGACGTAGGTGTGGAGCGAGAGATAGAGCGGCCGCACCTGGTTCCATAGCCGGTCCACCTCGGCGGCGAAGGCGTCGGGCGGCACGTCGTACTTGGAGCGCCACATGGCGCCCATGTCCGGGAAGCCCAGCTCACGCGCGCCCTGGTTGCCCAGCTCGACGTAGCGCGCGTACGGGTCGCGCAGGGGCGGCGAGATCGTCCGCCAGCCGCGCCAGACGTCGAGCAACTCCTTCTCGTCGCGGCTCTCCGCCATGATGCGGCTGAGGGCGTTGATGTCGCGGCAGTCCTCCCCGGACCCACCCGGGCGGCAGTATTTGCCGCGGCCGTAGACCCCTTCCATCTCGGAGACGATGCGCGTCAGCTCGGCGGCGAGCTTGGGGTCGCTCGGCGCGGGCAGGGTCAGGGCCAGCTTCAGGACCTTGAGCTTGCGGGCCGTCACGTCGGGCAGCGCGAGGCCGTCGAAGCGCGTCGCCTGCATGGCGTAGTCGACGGCGGCGCTGATGGCGCGCTGGTTGGCCTGGGCGGCGAGGATCTCGCTGTCCTCCGTGATGTAGGTGTTCTTGATCCACTCCGCGCGCCCGGCCTCCTCGCTGAGCGCCATGAGCCGCGCCTCGGCGTCGTCCACGAACTTCTGCGCCTCGGCGGCGCTGGGCGGCGCGGGCGCGGCGCCGATCGCGGACACGGACACCGCGGCCAGCGCCGCCCCGATCACCGCGGCGGCGCCCCGGCGCGTCATGAAAGTGGACATGAGCCCCATCCCTCCGGCCCGCGACCATGGCGGGCACTCCTCCAACATATCGCGTTCGGCGGCCGGAGATGCCTACGAACGGGTGAGCAGGCCCAACGCGCCGGGCAGGGGCTCGCCGGACACCGGCCTTTGCTCCTCCGCCGGCGCCGGCGGCTTGTCGCCCTCGCCGGGGGCCAGGAACAGGTTCGACTCGACGTGGTGCTGCCGGCGGTACATCTCCGCGTAGCGCGCGCCGCGGGCGAGCAGGTCCGCGTGCGTGCCTCGCTCCACGATGCGGCCCTCCTCCACGACCAGGATCTGGTCCGCGCGGCGGATGGTCGAGAGCCGGTGCGCGATGACGAACGTGGTGCGGCCCTTCATGAGGTGAGCGAGCCCTTCCTGGATGAGCGCCTCGGACTCCGAGTCCAGGCTCGAGGTGGCCTCGTCCAGGATGAGGATGCGCGGATCGGCCAGGAGCGCGCGCGCGATCGAGACACGCTGCCGCTGGCCGCCCGAGAGCTTCACGCCGCGCTCGCCCACGATCGTGTCGTAGCCGTCGGGGAACGTCTCCGCGAAGGCGTCCACGCGCGCGAGCCGGCACGCCGCCAGCACCTCCTCCGCCGGGGCGTGGGGGCGCGAGAAGGCGACGTTCTCGCGGATGCTGCCGTCGAAGAGGAACGTCTCCTGCAGCACCACGCCGAGCTGGGTGCGGTAGGAGCCCAGGCCCACCGTCGAGAGGTCGACGCCGTCGGCGAGGATGCGGCCCTCGGTCGGGGTGTGGAAGGCGGCGATCAGGCCGATGATCGTGGACTTGCCCGATCCCGAGGGGCCGACCAGCGCCGTCACCGTGCCGGGCTCCGCCTGGAACGAGAGGCCGTTGAGCACCGGCCGGCCGGCCTCGTACGCGAAGCGGACGTCCTCGAACACAATGCGGCCCTCCAGGCGCGAGAGCGCCACCGTGCGGCGGGGGTCCTTGTCCTCGGGGGCTTCCCTCAGCACCTCGCGCGTCCGCTCCAGGCCGGCCGCGGCCTCGGTGAGCTGCGTGCCGATCGCCACCACCTGGAAGAGCGGGGCCACCAGGAAGCCCAGGAGCAGCGTGTAGGTGAAGAACCCGCCGAGCGTGATGTGGCCGTCGAGGATCTGCCGCGCGCCGACGTACATCACGACGGCGCTCACCGCGCCCAGCAGCACGCTGGAGGCCAGACCCATCACCGACATGGCGGTGAGCGTCTTGAGGACGTTCTGCAGCAGGCGGCCCACGCCCGCCGCGAACACGGTCTCCTCGCGGCTCTCCGCGTGGTAGCCCTTGATCACGCGCACGCCGGCCAGCGACTCGGTGAGACGGCCCGTGACCTCGGCCTGGATCTTGCCGCGCTCGCGGAAGATCGGGCGCATGGTGCCCATGGCCCGGCCCAGCACCAGCGAGAAGACGATCAGCGCGCAGGCGCTCAGGGCCGTCATCAGCGGGCTGATCCGCAGCATGAGGACGAGGGCCAGGACCGAGGTCAGGAGGCCGCCCGCGAACTCCACCAGCCCGGTGCCGATCAGGTTCCGGATGCCCTCCACGTCGTGCATGATCCGCGACACCAGCGTCCCCGCCTTGTTCGCGTCGTAGTAGGCGACGGGCAGCCGCCCCACGTGCGCCTGCACCTGCCGGCGCAGCTCGGCGATCAACCGCTGGGCCGCTTTCGACAGGAGCTGCGTCATGGCGAACGAGGTGGCGCCCTGCACCACCGTGGCTCCGAGCACGAGGGCCACGAGGGGCAGGAGCAGGTCGCGCCGCGCCTGGCCCACCACGTCGTCCACGAGGTACTTGGTGGAGGCGGGCAGGACCAGGCCGCTCACGCGGTTGACCACCATCAGCGCGAACCCGAGGGCGAGCAGGCCCCGGCGCGGCCGCACCAGCGCCCAGAGCTCGGGCAGGAGCGTACGCAGGCGCTCGCCCCGCGGCACCCGGGGGTCGTCCTTCGTCGCCGCGTCCGCCGCCAGCCGCGCCCGCCGGCCGCCGTGCCGGCCGCCCTCCCGGCTGCCGGGCAGGCGCATCCCGCCGCCCATGCCCATTCCCCTCATCCGGCGACGTCCTGGAGAAACGGCCCGAGCGTGGGACCGAAGCGGTCGTGGTCGACCAGGAACGAGTCGTGGCCCTGGATGGACGGCAGGCGGACGAACCGCACGTCGCGGCCCGCCCGCTCGAGCAGCCGCGCGATCTCCTCCTGCTGGTCGATCGGGAAGAGGAAATCGGTCTCCACGCCGACCACGAGCGTCCGGTGGGCCTGGATGCGCCCGAGGCCCGCCTCCACCGAGCCGCCGTGCTCGGCCACGTCGAAGAGGTCCATGGCACGGGAGAGATAGAGGTAGCAGTTCGCGTCGAACGTGCCCACGAACTTCTGGGCGTGCATCTCGAGGTAGGCCTCGATCTCGAACTCCACGTCGAAGGGTCCGGCCCCCGGCGCGCGCACGTCCACCCGCTCGCGGCTGAAGCGCTGGCGCCATTCGGCCGCGGAGCGATACGTGATGAGCCCCAGCTTGCGCGCCACGCGCAGGCCGTTGACCGGGCCGGGCGGCTCGTAGCTCCCGCCCCGCCACTCGGGGTCGGAGCGGATGGCCTCGCGCTGCACGGACCGGACGGCGATGGCGAAGGGCGTGGCGCGCGCCGCCGCCGAGACGCTGACCAGCGCGTCCACCTCGCCCGGGAACTGGATGGCGTAGGCCAGGGCGGTCATGCCGCCCAGCGAGGGCCCGACCACCACGCGCACGCGCGGGAGGCCCAGGGCGCGCAGCGCCTCGCGCGCGGCCGTCGCGATGTCCTCGATGGTCAAGACCGGGAACGTCACCCGGTACGGCTCACCCGTGCGCGGGTCGATCGCCGCCGGGCTCGTCGAGCCGTGAGGGCTGCCGAGCGAGTTCACGCAGACGACGTGGAAGCGGTCGGTGTCGAGGGGCTGGCCGGGGCCGATCATCTCCTCCCACCAGCCCGGCGTGGGGTCCTCGGCGGAGGAGCGCGCGTGGGCGCTCGGAGAGAGCCCGGTCACGAGCAGGAGCACGTTGTCCTTCGCGGGGGAGAGGGCACCCCACGTCTCGTAGGCGATGTCCACCTGCGGAAGCACGCCGCCGCAGCGCATGGCGAGCGGACCCGGCAGGCGGACGAGGCGGCGCGCCGAGCCCATGAAGGGGCTAACGCGCCTCCGCGTCCGCGAGGGGGACGCGCGCGGAGCGCAGCAGCGCGTCGCGGCGCTCCCGGGCCTGCCGCAGCTCCGGCAGCTCCGGATCGGCCCGGCTCCAGAGACGGACCGCCTCCTCGTAGGCCGCGCGCGCCCGGCCGCCGTCTCCCGCCTGCTCGGCCACGCGTCCCAGGGCGTAGTGCGTGCCGCCGTAGGCGGCGTCGTGGTCGCGCATCTGCTCGGCGGTGTACGCGGCCAGCTCCCAGTCGCCGGCGTCGCGGGCCGCGCGCGCGATCTCCTCGAGGCGGAAGAGCGCTTCGGTCCAGGCGTCGGGCCCGGGCACGGCGCGGATCCGCTTCTGCACGTCCTTCAGCAGCGCGCGCGCCTTCCCGCGCTCGCCACGGCGCAGCAGGATCTCGCCGCGCAGGCCCAGCACGTACGGCTCGACCGAAGACCGGCCGACGTAGCCGACCGTCATGCCGCCCGGCGGCACCTCCGCGAGCTGCGCCTCCGCCGTGGCCAGGGCGCCGTCGGCCTCGCCGGGGCGGCCCAGGGCCAGCAGGGCATGCCCGGCGAGCGCGTCGCCGACCGCCCGCGTCGAGACCCAGCGGCCGGTGGCCAGCCGCCGCGACGCGGCCAGCGCTTCCTCGTACCGCCCCGCCCACAGGAGGAAGCCGGGCCAGGCCTTGCCGTTGAACTCCGTTCCCGCCAGCACGGGCCGGATGCGCGCGCGCTCGCGCATCACCGCCTCGGTCTTCCTCAGGCGGCCCTGGTGCTGGTGGCACGTGGCCAGGAGGTCGAGGTTGTGCGGGCGGTGCCAGTCCAGCTCCTCCGGCAGACCCTCGGCTTTGTAGTACGCGGTCTCCAGGTCGTGCGCCTTCTGGAACTCCGCGATCGCGTCCTCGACCCGGCCCACGCGCCGCAGGTCGTGCGCCCACATGTGGTGAGCGTGCGGCACCTGGTCCGCCAGCCGGGCGTACGCCTCGCCGTGGGCGAGCGCTTCGCCGATGCGGCCGATGGTCTCGTACGAATGGACGAGGTAGTGGTGCGCGGCGAAGTGGTCCGGCGACACGGCGAGCGCCTGCCGGTAGAAGGCGACCGACGCCGCCCCGCCCCGCTGGCCGCGTCCAGCCGCGTTTCGCTCCTCCGCGTTCCCGCGCAGCAGCCACAGCTCGACGTCGTCCATGTCGGCGGCCAGCGCCTCGTCGAGCGCCCGCTTGTAGGCCGCGTGCTTCTCGCCGCTCGGCAGGTCCTCGACCGCGTCCAGGTGCGCTCCGCGCAGCGCGATCTTCCGGCGCTCCTTCTCGCTCACGGCGTCTTTGAGCTCGTCGGCCTTCTTCCAGGCCGCGCGCGCCGCGGCCGGGTCCTCCAGTCCGGAATAGACCCGGCTCAGGCCCACCCAGGACAGGGCGAGCTTCGGGTCGAGGCGCAGGGCCTGGTTGAAGGACCGGCCGGCCTCGATCCAGACGTATGAATGAAGATAGGCCAGGCCCTGGTCGTGCAGCGCCTGGGCGTCGGCCGACGCGGTCGTCGCGGCCTCGTGCGTGCGCCCGATCCCGCCGCGCAGCGGCACCGGCCGCTCGAGGACCTCGCGCGGCACCCAGCCCACCGCCGCGCACGCGGCGTGGGCATCCTCCTGCGCGGGCGCGGGACGGGCGGCGGTCGGGAAGAGCAAGGCCAGGCCGAGCGCGGCCGGCCGCCATCCCCGGGCGAGTGCGAGCGACATCTCGAGCCTCCTGGATACCGGAATAGGGTACGCGCAGCCACGGCCCGCCGCCAACCGCGCCTGACGCCGTCCCCCGGCCGCGACGCCGCGCGGGCGCTGAGGCGCGGCTTATGATGGTCCTTTGGCCACGAGCCACGGAGCTGTCTCATGACCCTCTTCGCACGCGAGCACCTGGAGCGCCTGCTGGCGCCGCAAGCGCGGCCCTGCCTCTCGCTCTTCATGCCCACCCACCGGCACCGTCCCGGTACCGAGCAGGACCCCATCCGCTTCCGCAACGCGCTCAAGCGCGCCGAGGAACTCCTCGCGGACCGTCTCGCCCCGGCGGAGATGCGCGCGCTGCTCGATCCCGTGGCCGCCCTGTCCACCTCCGAGTTCTGGCGCCACCAGCGGGACGGCCTGGCCGTGTTCCGCTCGCCCGACCTCGCCGAGCACTACCGCCTGCCCACGGCCCTGCCCGAGCTGGTGGTGGTCGCCGACAGCTTCCACGTCAAGCCGCTGCTGCGCTTCCTGCAGGCGAACCGTCGGTACTACGTCCTCGCCCTGAGCCAGAACCGCGTCACGCTCTACGAAGGCTCGCCCGAGGCCGTGAGCCCCGTGGACACGCCGGGCGTGCCCGCCTCGCTCGAGGATTTCCTCGGGGAGAAGCCCGAGGCCTTCCTGAACCTCCGGACGGCCGGCCCGGGCGCCGCCCTCTTCCACGGGCACGGAGCCGCCGAGGCCTCCCGGAAGGAAGACCTCGCGCGCTTCTTCCGCGCCGTGGACCACGCGCTGTGGCCGACCCTGCGCGAGGAGCGCGCGCCCCTCGTGCTCACCGGCGTGGGGTACCACTTCCCCATCTACCAGGAGGTCAGCCGCTACGCCTCGCTCCTCGAGCAGGGCGTGGAGGGCAACCTGGACGCCTCGCCGCCCGAGGAGATCCATGCCCGCGTGTGGCCCGTGGTGCGCGACGCGTTCCGGGCCCGGGAGGAGGAGGCGCTCGAGGCCCACGCCCGGGCGGCGGCGCGGGGGCTGGCGCCCACGGACCTCGACCTCATCGGCCGCATGGCCGTCCACGGCCGCGTGCGTCAGCTCCTGCTGGCCGAAGGCGCCCACGTGTGGGGCGCGCTGGACCGCGAGAGCGGCGCGATCGCGCGTCGGCCGGGCCAGCAGGACAGCCGTGACGACGACGTCCTCGACGACCTGGCCGAGGCCGTCCTGGCCCGCGGCGGCGACGTGCTGATGCTCGCGCCGGAGCGGCTGCCGGGCGGCGGGCCGGCGGCGGCCGTCCTGCGCTGGTAGGCGGCCCGCGGCGCCTCAGGCCACGGGCGCGGACGCCTCGGCGGCCGGGCCCTCGTCGCGTCCGAGGACGTCGAGCTCGTACACGCGCAACGCGGAGAGGACGAGCGAGAGGATGACCGGGCCGATGAGGAAGCCCAGCGGTCCGAAGGACAGCAGCCCGCCCAGGATGGCCAGGAAGCCGAGCAGCGGATGGATGCGGGCCGCGCCGCGCAGGAGCATGGGCTTGATCACGTTGTCCACCGAGCTGATGGCGAACACCCCGTAGAGCAGCAGCCCCACCGACTGCCAGGTCGCCCCCTGCGCGAAGAGGTAGCCGCAGGCCGGCAGCCACACCAAGGGCGTGCCCACCAGGGGCACCAGCGCCACCAGGACCACCATCACGGTCCAGAGCAGGGGCGAGGGGAGCCCGAAGACCGCGAAGCCGAGCAGCGCGACCAGCCCCTGGGCCACGGGGACGAGCACCATGGCCTGGAGCACGCCCTTGACCGTCCGCTCGAGGTGCTGCGCGACCTGCGCTTCGCGAGCCTCGGACAGCGGCGAGATGCGGCGCAGCTGCGCCCGCAGGAGGCCTCCGTCCCGGAGCAGGAAGAACAGGATGACGAGGAAGAGCATCAGCTCCAGGAACGCGGTGGTCAGTCCCGCCACCGCCAGCTGGATCAGCCGGTTGAGCGTGGAGACGGCCTGCGACAACCCGTGCGAGACGAACTGCGGGAGCGTCTCCTGCTCGAAGTCCACCCACTGCTCGAGCCAGGGAAACCGGGCGGGCAGCGTCTGCCGCCAGAGCTGCTCGAGCGCGGCGGGCTGGAGGCGCGGCAGCGCCCACTCGAAGAAGGCCACGGCCTGCTCGCGCAGGAGCGCGGCCGAGCCCACCACCGGCACCAGGATGAGCAGGGCGGTGAGCAGGACGATCAGACCCGCCGCCACCGACGACCCGCCCCGCAGCGCGCGGGCCAGCCGGCGCTGGAGGGGAGCCATGAGCAGGGCGGCGGAGGCCGCGACGGTGAACGTGATGAGGAAGTGGCGGAAGACCTGGAAGGCCAGGGCCAGCACGACGAGCAGGCCGGGCAGGAGCGAGAGCACCAGCGCGCGCCGTTCCCGGGCCCACCGCTCGGCTCGCCGCGCGCCCTGCTCGACCTCCACGCCTGGCTCCCCGCCGCCCTCACGCCGCGAGCTGCTCGCGCACGCGGATGTGCCGCATCACCGTGCCCAGGGTCAGGTAGCCGGCCAGCCGCCCGCGGTCCATCACCACCAGCCGCCCCGCGCCGCCCGCCGCCATCCGGGCCACGGCCTCGCGCAGCGGGGTCGCGGGACCGATGACGACGGCGTCCCCCAGGGGGGCCATCGCCGCCTGCACGGACAGGCCCTCGCGCTCCTCGGCGGGGACGCGCAGCACGTCGCGCAGGCCGAGCAGGCCCACGACCTGCTCGCCCCGGACCACCGGATAGCCGCCGTAGCCCGTGCGCGCGAAGAACTCCCGGCCGGCCTCCGCAACCGAGATCTCGGAGGGCAGCGTCGCCACGTCCGTGATCATGGCGTCCCGCACCGTGAGCCCCCGCAGCGTCTCGTCGAGCCGGGCTCCCTGGTAGGCGCCCGCCGCCGCTTCCTTGAGGAACCAGCCGATCAGGACGTACCACACGCCCGCGAGGGGGGCGCCGCCCACCAGGTGGAATACGCCGCTCACGATCAGGAAGTACGCGAAGAAGGTTCCGGCGCCCGAAGCTATCCGCGTGGCGCGGGCCTTGTCCGTCTTCTGCCAGACCAGGCCGCGCAGCAGGCGGCCGCCGTCGAGCGGAAAGGCGGGTACGAGGTTGAAGACGGCGAGGACGAGGTTGATGAGGGCGAGATACCGGGAGACCCCCCGCGCTCCTTCCCCCACGATGTCGAGCGTGGACACGGCATAGAAGACCCCGGCCAGCCCCAGGCTGACGATCGGGCCCACCACC
>DATKEG010000078.1:0-25703 GCA_035544515.1 Vicinamibacteria bacterium
TGCTCGCCCTGGCCGAAGCCGATGGCGCCGCCGTGCGGGGTCCCGCCCTCGAGCTGCTGGCGGCGACCGGCCTCCCCGACGAGCGGCGAGCCGCCCTGGAGCGGGCCGCCGCGCGGGCGGCGGACCGCGGCCAGGACCCCCAGGCGCGCGCCCACGCGATCGCACTCCTCGCCCTGGCCAGCCCGGCTCCGGCCCTGGAGTGGCTTGTTCCCCGGCTGGAGCCCCAGGAGCCCGAGGCCGTGCAGGTGGCGGCGGTCAAGGCCATGCGGGCATCGGCCGGCGAAGCGCCTGGGCGCTTGCTGCTCTCACGCTGGCGGGCGCTCACACCCGCGGTGCGGAGCGAAGCGGCCGCGGTGCTGCTCGCGGACGCCGACCGCACGCGCCTGCTGTTGTCGGCGATCGAGGACGGCACCGTTCAGCCCTGGACGCTCGGCTTCTGGTCCAAACGCGACCTGCTCATGCACGAGGATGCGGCCGTGCGCGCGCAGGCGCACGCGCTGCTCGAGGAACGCCCGGGCGACCGGGAAGCGGTCCTCCGCCGCTACGAGGCGGCCTTGGACCGGCCGGCGGATGCCGCCCGCGGCGAGCGGGTCTTCGCTGCCGTTTGCGCGAAGTGCCACCGGTTCCAGGGCCAGGGCGCCGAGGTCGGACCGGACCTCGGCACGGTGGCGAACCGGCCGGCTTCCCTGCTCCTGAAGGACATCCTGATGCCGAGCCTCTCCATCGCGCCGCGCTACGAGTCCTACCTCGTCGAGCGTGCGTCGGGTGGCACGGAGGAGGGCGTGCTGGCAGGCCAGACGCCGACCACGATCGTGCTGCGCCGGGAGGGTGGGGAGGAGCGGGTGATCCCTCGCGAGGACGTCGTCCGCCTGCAGGTCTCGCAGCTCTCCGCCATGCCCGCCGACATCGAGCAGCAGGTCGGCGAGCAGGAGATGGCCGACCTGCTCCGGTACCTGACGGGAGCGCCTGGAACGCGGTAGCCCGCGCTGATCGCGCACGGCCGCACCACCGCGCGTCCACAACCTGTAGAATCCCGCGGATCCGCGACAGGGAGGCTACGCCTTGGTGACAGACTCCACCGCCGCCCCGCCCACTACGCCCGAGCTGCCCCGGCGCTTCGGTCTGCTGCAGGCCACGGCGCTCAACATGTCGAACATGATCGGGATCGGCCCCTTCATCACGATCCCCCTGCTGATGAGCGCGCTCGGCGGGCCGCAGTCCATGCTCGGATGGCTCGTCGGCGTCCTCATCGTCGTCCCCGACGGGATGGTCTGGAGCGAGCTGGGCGCGGCCATGCCCGGGTCCGGCGGCAGCTACATCTACCTGCGGGAAGGCTACGGGCGCGAGCGATGGGGGCGCCTGGCCGCGTTCCTCTTCATCTGGCAGTTCATCCTGAGCGGCCCGCTCGAGATCGCGTCGGGTTACATCGGGTTCGCCAAGTACAGCGGCTATCTGTGGCCCGAGCTGTCTTCCGGGCAGGGGCTCGCCGTGGTGGTGATCGCGGTCGGCCTGCTCAACATCGCCCTGCTCTATCGCACCATCGGCGCCATCGGGAGGCTGACCGTGACCCTGTGGGTGGGGACACTCCTCACCAGCGCCGCCGTGATCTTCACCGGAGCCGTCCACTTCGACCCGGCCCTGGCCTTCGACTTCCCGCCCGGCGCCTTCAACTTCTCCGTGGGCTTCCTGCTCGGCCTCGGCGCCGCCTCGCGCGTCGGCATCTACGACTACCTCGGCTACTACGACGTCTGCTACATCGGCGACGAGGTGAAGGACCCGGGACGGGTGATTCCCCGCTCCATCATCATCAGCATCGTGGGCGTGGCCCTGATCTACCTGGCCATCAACCTCTCGATCATCGGTGTGGTGCCCTGGCGGGAGTTCGTGCCCGCCTCCGAGCACCCCGGGGCGGACTTCATCGTGTCCATCTTCATGGAGCGGATCTACGGCTCCACGGTGGCCTCCATCTTCACGGCCATGGTGCTCTGGACGGCCTTCGGCTCCGTGTTCGCGCTGCTGCTCGGCTACTCCCGCATCCCCTACGCGGCGGCCAACGACGGTTACTTCTTCCGCGTGTTCGGCCGCCTCCATCCGACCAAGCGCTTCCCCTACGTCTCACTGCTGGTCATCGGGGTGGTGGCCATCGTCTGCAGCTTCCTCTCCCTGGGAACGGTGATCGACGCCCTCATCACCACGCGCATCGTGGTGCAGTTCATGGGACAGATCGGGGCGCTCATCCTCCTGCGCCGGCTGCGGCCCGACATGGCGCGGCCCTATCGGATGTGGCTCTACCCGCTGCCGGCCTTCGTCGCCCTCTTCGGCTGGATCTTCCTGTTCGCCACCACCGACCCGCGGGTGATCCTGCTCGGGGTGGTGAGCGTCGCCCTGGGGATCGGCGCCTTCTTCCTCTGGTCGTGGCAGAAGCGCACCTGGCCGTTCGGCCCCGCCTCCGCCGCCTGAACCGCTCCGTGCCTCACCCGGTCGCGCGGCCGGCGGCGCGGAAGCGGGCGGTGAAACCGTAGAAGAACAGCGCCACGGCGGCGATGGCCGCCAGCCAGGCCACGAGGTGCGTGGCGCCGCGGAAGCCGAAATAGAGCATCCAGGCCGCGAACGCCACGTAGACGCCGGCGGCCACCAGGCTCGAGGTCGAGGGGCGGGGAAGGTCGGGCCGGGAAAAGCGCACGCGGAAGAGCGAGAGCGCGACGAGCGCGGCGAACAGGGTGAGGATCGCCCCCACGTTCGCCAGCATCTGTTGGAGCCCGTGCGTGAAGACCAGCACCAGCGCCAACACGCCCTGGAGCACCACCGACGCCGCGGGCGGGCGGCCGTCCCGGCCCGAGAGGACGCGGGGCAGCAGGCCGTCGTGCGCCATCGCCGAGTAGACGCGCGGCCCGACGAAGATCATGGCGCTGACGGAGGAGATGAAGGCCACGATGGCGAGGAGCGACATGGCTTGCGCGCCGCGCGGCCCCAGCAGGTCGCCCATCACGAGGTGCCCCAGGGTGATCCGCTTGCTCTCGTAGGCGAGGACGACCGCCGCCCGCTCCGGCGTCAAGGTGGCCACGAACACCCAGTTGATGGCGAGGTACAGGACCGCCACCAGCAGGCACCCGACGAGCATGGCGCGTGGCACGTCGCGGACCGGGTCGCCGAACTCCTCGGCCGCGTAGGCCGCCGCGTTCCAGCCCGCGAACGCGAACGCGACGAAGAAGAGGCTGCCGGCGAAGGTGGCGATCGTGCTCTCGGGAGGGGAGGGAGGCGTCCACTCCGGCAGGCGCCCGGCCGCGTGGTAGAGGCCCAGGAACGCGAAGCCAAGGAGCAGGATCACCTTGCCGCCGACGAGGAGGTCCTGCGTCCGCCGCGAGAGCTCGAAGCCACCCGCGTGCAACGCGGTCAGCACGACGATCGCCACCGTCCCGACCGCCAGCGGGTTCACGGGCAGGAGCGTGGCCGCGAAATGCCCGGCGGCCACGGCCGAGACCGCGATGGGCGCCGAGAACCCCACGAGCAGCGACGCCCAGCCCGCCAGGTAGCCGAGAGAGGGATGGAGCAGCTCGCTCAGGTAACGGTACTCGCCGCCGGAGCGCGGCACGAGCCGCGCCACCGCGGCGTAGGCGCGGGTGCCCGCGAGCGCGATCGCCGTTCCCACCACCCAGGCGAGCAGGATCAGCCACGGCTCCATCTCCTGGGCCATGAAGCCGGCGGAGAGGAAGACGCCGGCGCCGATCATGTTGGCCACGACCAGGCCCACGCCCGACCACAGCCCGAGCCGGTCCGCTCGCGCTTCGGCCGGAGTGTCCTCGCTCATCCTCGCAGCCTATCAGCGGCCGGTCCGGGGTGCGAGGCTGGCGCACGGCGGCGCCAGGCGCCGCGATCGCCCTCAGCCGGCGGCGAACCTGTCCGCCAGCAGCGTGGCCAGACCGAGGAAGCTGAGGAACCCGACCACGTCGGTGACGGTCGTGAGGACGATGGAGGAGGCGGTGGCCGGGTCCTGGCCGAGGGCCTTCATGATCATGGGGACCGAGGCGCCGGCCAGGCCAGCCACGGTCATGGAGATGACCATGGCCACGCCGATCACGGCGGTGAGCGCGCCTGAGCGGCTCCAGAGGTAGACGCCGGCGGCGGTGACCGCGGCGATGGCCACGCCGTTGAGCATCCCCACCACCAGCTCCTTCAGGATGAGGCGGCGCCACTGCGAGAGGCGGACCTCGCGCAGGGCGAGGCCGCGCATGGTCACGGCCAGGGCTTGCGCGCCGCTGTTGCCGGACTGGCCCGCTACCACCGGCAGCAGCACGGCCAGGGCGGTGATGCGCGCGATGACGTCCTCGAACAGGCCCACCACACCCGCGGCCAGGAAGGCCGTGCCCAGGTTCACGTTGAGCCAGGGCAGGCGCCGGCGCACCGCGAATCCGGCCGGGGAGAGCGCCCGCTCGTCGCGGCTCGCCCCCACCATGGTCTGCAGGTCGGCGCTCATCTCTTCCTGGGCGGCGGCCAGCATCTCCCCCTGACGGATGACGCCCAGCAGGCGGTCCTCGAAGTCGACCACGGGCAGGCCTCCGGAGAGTCCCTGCAGGCGCTCGAGCACTTCCTCGACCGGGGCGGTCCCCAGCACGCCCACCGGGGCGCCGCGGGCCAACTCGTCGAGGCGGCGGTCCGGAGGCGCCACCGCGAGGTCTTCCAGGGCCACCGTGCCCACCAGGCGAGTGTCCGCGTCGACCAGGAACACGTCGTCGAACTCGCGCTCGCGCAGGGTGCGCAGCCGCTCGATCGCGGCCTCGGCGGTGGTCCCCGACCGGAAGGTCGTGACCCGGCGGTCCATGAGGGCGCCGGCGCTGTCGGGCGGAAAAGCCATCAGCTCGCGCAGCTCGGCGGCCAGGCGCGGCGCGAGCGCGCCCAGCCGGCGCTCCCGCGGCGCGGCGTCGAGACGGGCCAGAGCCGGCGCTATGCGGGCGGGGTCGGCAGCCGAGGCGAGGGCGGCGAAGGCCCCGTCGCCGAGCTCTTCGAGCACGCGCGAGGCGATCTCCGGGCTCAGCGCCTGCAGCGTGGCCGCGGCCTCGGCCGGCGGCTCGGCCTCGAGCAGCCGCGCGGTCCGGGCCACCGGCTGCGACTCGAGGAGCCCGGCCATCTCCTCGGGATAGAGGCGCACGGCCTCGTGGCGCAGCGCGGTGACGACGGCGTCGCTCTCAGCGCTCATCGCGGCCTCCCGCCCGCGCCGCGGAGGGCCACCGCGCCCAGCCCCTCCACCAGACCGGAGAGGCCCATCCAGTAGAGCTCGCCCAGGGAGACGGCCACCGACACCGCGCGCTCGGCGGGTTGGGCCGCCCCCTCGATCTCCAGGCGGCGGAGGGTCTCGTAACGGACCGCGCCCAGGAACCGGCCCTCCGCGTCCACCACGGGCAGGGCGTGGAACTCGTTCCAGCCCGGATGGACGAGGATGGCGCGGCGATCGTCGCTCGCGTGCAGGCGCATGACCGGCGTGCGCGTCAGCGTGCCCAGGCGCGCCTGGGCGGCCGCCGTCATCAGGTCGCGCAGGCCGGTCACCCCGACCAGCCGGCCGGCACGGTCGACGACGTACAGGTAGGCGAGCGCGTGCTGCGGCGACTGCCGCACGCGCTGCATCGCCGCCTCGGCGTCGACGTCGTCGGGAAGGGCCAGCACCAAGGGGTCCATCAGGCCGCCCGCCGTGCCCTCGGGGTGGGCCAGGAGCCGGCGGAGCGGCTCGCGCCGGCCCTCGCTCATGCCGGCCATCACGGCTTCCCGCGCGTCCTCCGGCGCCCTCCGGAGCAGGCCGACGACGGAGTCGAGGTGCAGCTCGGCCAGGACCTCGCGCGCGGTGGCCGGAGGCAGGCGGGACAGGCCGGCCGCGGCCAGCTCGGGCATCATCTGCTCGAGCACCCTGGCCGCCGGTCTGGGGGCCCACTCCGCGAGGATGTCGGCCGCGCACGCCTCGTCGAATCGCTCCAGGACGCGCGCGGCGTCGCCCGGGTGGCCCTCGGCCAGGACGCGCGCGACCATCCGGTCCGTGACGGTGGCCATGGCCTCAGCTCGTCAGGAGCAGCGAGGCGCGCTCGCTGAACTCCTTGGCGGGCACGACGGCCTGGCCGTCGGCGGTGGCGATGACCACCGCGGTGGGCGTGATGTCCACGATGCGCCCCTCGAAACCTCCGACGCGCACGTGATGGCCCACGCGGTAGATCTTCAGCAGGTAGTGCGACGCGATGATGTTGCTCACCGCGGTGCGCGCGCCGAGGCCGAAGGCGAGAGCCGCGCCGCCCAGCAGCGAGCCGGTGACGATGGCGGCCAGCACGGTGAGGAACGTGACCTGGATCCCGAGCTGGTCGAAGGCCACGATGGCCGAAGCCATCACGATGATCGCCTGCGCCATGCGCGCCAGCGCGCCGGCGTAGGCGAACCCGGCCGAGGCGGCCGTGGCCGCCAGCGCGGTGCGGGCCAGGCCGCCGGCCAGGAAGCCCAGCGCCACGATGAGCGCCGCCACCAGCAGCCGCGGCAGGTACGCGGCCACGCCGCTGAGCCAGGCCGAGACCACCGGCAGCCCCAGCGCCTCGGTGGCCGCGGCCACGAAGAAGAGGAACACCAGCCAGAAGGCCAGGCCGCCCACCGCCTCGGCCACGGGGGGCTGTAGCGCCATCCCCCGCACGTCGCGCTCGGCGTCGCGGCTCCGGAGCAGTCGTCCGATGCCGGCAGCCAAGCGAGCGCCCCACCCCTGGAGCAGGCGCACGATCAGGAACTTCAGGAGGCGTCCGGCTGCCCAGCCGACCAGGGCGAGGCCGGCCGCGGCCAGGAGTCGCGGCAGGAAATCGACGAAACCGCGGAACAGGTCGATCACGGGCTCGGCGGGTAGCTGGGGCAGTCTCATCCCTCCTCCCCGCGCGCCGCGGGGAGCGCGCGTGGCACATTTGTTGTCCTGCGCGAGGACCCATCTTAGCCCCGGACCGGGCCTCGCGCAGCGCGCGTCCTGCCGTCGTTCGCCCCGCGGACCTGCGGACGAACGCCTGGCCCTTTCGCGACAGCGGGTGGCCTGGATCTTGCTCCTGGGAAAGGCATTATGCCTTCCCCTGGTCCTCATGTCCGTGAGCCGTCCCGCAAACTCGTTCTGTTCGTGCTGCTTGCGGTCCTGGTGGCGACGGGCGCCATCTGGGTGGTTGAGCGCAGATCCACAGGCGCAGCAGAAACAGCCTTAGCCCCCACGGAGCCGTTCCCGGACGCGACCGCGCCGAGCGCGCCAGATCCGTTCACGTGGGCGGCGGCGGTGGCTCGGGTGGAGGAGCCCCGCGGCTCTGGCGGCAAGCTCGAGACGCCCCCAGAGCTCCGGCACCATCAGGACCGGCGGCGGTTCCTCGCCGTGCAGATGGCGGATACGCGCGAGGAGAGCTATGCGCTGCCGCACGACCAGGCGGAGCTGGCCCAGATGGTGGCGCGCGGCGAGCTGATGGAGGTGAAGGCTCTCGGGGAGCACCACCTGCTCTACGACGTCGGGACCGCGCTGCGCGAAGACCCCCTCGCGCACTACGACGTGGAGTCCGGCAAGGACGTGCCGCTCTTCGCGGACATGCCGGCCTGGCTCGCCGAAGACGAGCGGCTGGCCGCCCTCGCGGAGGGCCGGGGGCCGGAGGCGGCGCAGGCTCGCGAGCGTCTGGAGTTCCTGGCGTCCTTCTACGGAGACCCGGACACGCGCGCGGCCCTGTTCCGCGAGCATGCGGCCATCACCGCCCTGGCCCGCAACTTCGGCGGGCTGGCCTACGACCTGGAGGACAGGGCGGACCGGACGCGCTTCCAGGTGCGACTGCTCAGCTTCGTGCGGTCCGAGGCCCGCGACGTGCTGCTCGAGGTCGCCCGCGCCTACCACGACCGCTTCCAGCGGCCGCTGCCCGTGACCTCGCTCGTCCGCTCGCTGCGCTACCAGCGGCGGCTCAGCCGCGTCAATCCCAACGCGGCGCTCGTGGACACCGCCCCGCACACCACGGGCATGGCCTTCGACATCTCCTACAAGTACATGGCGAACGACGAGCAGAACCTCGTGATGGAGAAGCTGGCCGAGCTCGAGCGCGAGGGCCGGGTGGAGGCGCTGCGCGAGCGGCGGAACCATTTCCACATCTACGCCTTCGCGGGCGGCGAGCGTCCGGCCGAGCCGCTGGTGGCGAGCCTGCTCGCCGAAGTCGAGGCGGCCAACCCGGGCGCGTACCGCCGGCCGGCCCCGCCCGCCCGCCGCACGAGCAACACCCGGCGCGCGCGCTAGGACGTCAGTCAACCCCCGAACGGCCGTGGGCGATGGCCTCGAAGAAGGTCTCCGCGAGGAGCTGCCGGCCCTCGTCGCTGGGATGCACGTGGTCCGCGAACAGCGGTGGCAGGGCTGCTTGTCGCATGAAGGCGGCGTGAACGTCCACCAGCAAGGCGCCCTCCTCCCGGGCCATGGGCCGGAGGGCCTCGTTGACGGCCCGTATCCAGTCGTTCCGGCCGGCCGGGGTCAGGGCAGGATTGACGGGTGGGATCGTGCCGACCACGGGCAGGCTCCCCTCGCGCTTGACCGCCTGCAGCATGGAGCGGAGGTTCTCCACCGTCCGGCACGGCGGGTCGTCCTGACAGGCGGGGTCGTTCCAGTCGTTGGTGCCGTAGAGGAGCAGCGTGTACGCGGGCCGCTGTGCCTGGAGGTTGCCGGTGATACGGGCCATGCCCGAGTAGCTGTCGGTTCCATCGCGGCCCTGGTTCGTGACCTCCGCTCCGCCGAAGTGAGCGGCGAGGAGGTCTTGAAGCCGGCGCGGGTACTCGGCGTCCTGGGCCGCGATCGCCTGCCGCGTGATGCTGTCGCCGAAGGCCATGTAGAGGTTCGCGCGGTTTCTTCCGATGGAGAGCCTGAGGGGCACCTCGACGGCCGTACCCACCGCCTGCGGCGATTGGACGTTCAGAGGTGCGCCCACCGTGTAGAACGGCGGCAGGGTGTCCGTGCGCACCGCCACCGCGTGCTGGCCGTCGGGCACCCCGGTGATCACGACGCGGCCGGTGGCCTTCTCGGTCCGGCCGGAGCGCCCGCCCACGCTCACCTCGACGTCGGGGATGCGGATGGGCTCGTCGGGCTGCGCCTGGCCATCCTCGTTCTCGTCGTAGAAGACGATGCCGACGACCGTGTGGCCCGGCACCGCGGTGGGCATGGGCACGGGCGCGGGGCCCGACGGCGCAGAGCCGCCGCAGGCGGCCGCGAAGGCCAACCCCGCGGCGGGCAAGAGGCTCCATCGTCCGACGCTCAGGGTGGGGACGCGCAGGAACTCGAGGTATGGACGGCCGCCGCGCCCGAGGGCGGCCGACAGCTCGCTCAGGTGGAAGAGGCCCATGTCCAACCGTAGATTGCCATAGCATGGTCCCACGGTGAAGCGAGGGCGGCCGACGAACGGGTCCGGGAGCTGAGCGAGCTGCGCGGCCTGGGCGAGCGGGCGTTCGTGCGCGCGTTGTCCTTCCCGGCGCTGAGCCGGGTCATGGCGCGGCTCGCGGACGCGCGCCTGCCGGGTCCGGTGCTGAGGGTTCTGCTGCGCGCGTACGTGCGGGCGTACCGGGTGGACCTGTCCGAGGCCGCGGAGCCGCTGGGGGCCTATCCCACGTTCAACGCCTTCTTCACCCGCCGGCTGCGCGACGGCGTCCGCCCCGTGGCCACGCAGGCCGGGCTCGTGGTGTCGCCTTCGGACTCGCGCCTGCAGTCGCTCGGACGCGTGCCACCGGAGGCGCGCCTCTTCCAGATCAAGGGCCGCAGCTACGCCCTGGCGGCCTTGCTGGGAGACCCGTCCCAGGCGGCGGTCTTCGCGGGCGGGGTGCACGCCACGCTCTACCTGAGCCCGAGCATGTACCACCGCGTCCATGTGCCCGTGGACGGCCACATCACCGCCTGGCGTTACGTGCCGGGCCGCCTCTACCCGGTCAACGCCATGGCCGTGCGCAACGTGGAGGGGTTGTTCACGGTCAACGAGCGCGTGGTCGTGACCATCGACGGCGACGACGTGGGGCCGGTGGCCGTGGTCCTCGTGGGCGCGACCAACGTCGGGCGCATGACCCTGCCCTTCGCCGGCCTCACCACCAACGCCGGCGGACCTCCCGCCGCCGTCCGGCTCGAACCGCCTCTGCGCGTGCGCCGCGGCGACGAGCTGGGAGCGTTCAACCTGGGCTCGACGGTCGTGCTCCTGGCCGCGGACGCGTCGCTGCAGCCGGCCGGCGTGGGCGAGGGCGACCTCGTGCGCGTGGGCCAGGCGCTCTGGCGCAAGGCCGGAGGCACGCCGTAGACTGGTCCGAGAGGGCGCCGCGCGGGAGGGACCATGAGCCTGCGATCCGTGAACCCGATGGACGGTGAGCTCCTCCGCGAGTATCCCGAGGCCAGCGACCAGGAGCTGCGCCACGCGCTGCTCGAAGCGAGCTGCGCGTTCGCCGGCTGGCGCACGATCCCGTTCCCCGCGCGCGCCCAGAAGATGCGCGCGGCGGCCGATCGGCTCGAGGCGCGCCAGGACGAGCTGGCGCGGCTGATGGCCCTCGAGATGGGCAAGCCGCTGGCGCAGGGGCGGGCGGAGATCGAGAAGTGCGCCGCCACCTGTCGCTTCTACGCGGACAACGCCGAGCGGTTTCTCTCCGACGAGCCGGTGGAGACCGACGCCGCGAAGAGCTTCGTGGCCTACAACCCGCTGGGGACGGTGCTGGCCGTCATGCCCTGGAACTTTCCCTTCTGGCAGGTGTTCCGTTTCGCGGCCCCGGCCCTCATGGCCGGCAACGTGGGGATCCTCAAGCACGCGTCGAACGTCACCGGGTGCGCGCTGGCCATCCAGGAGATCTTCCGGGAGGCCGGCTTTCCGGAGCCGGCCTTCCGCGCCGTGCTCGTGGGGTCCGCGCGCGTGGGATCCCTCATCGAGGCGCCCGAGGTCAAGGCGGTGACCCTCACGGGCAGCACGCCGGCGGGGCAGTCGGTCGCCGCGCGCGCCGGCGCCGTCCTGAAGAAGACGGTGCTCGAGCTGGGTGGGAGCGATCCCTACGTGGTGCTGGAGGACGCCGACCTGGAGGCGGCGGCCGAGACGTGCGTGACCTCGCGGCTGATCAACAGCGGCCAGAGCTGCATCGCGGCCAAGCGGTTCATCGTCGTGGAGCCGGTGCGCGGCCGGTTCGAGGAGCTGTTCGTGGAGAAGATGCGGGCCAGGAGGATGGGCGACCCGCTCGAGCCCGGCGTGGACCTCGGGCCGCTGGCCCGCCGCGACCTGCGCGACTCCGTGCACGAACAGGTGGAGAGATCGGTACGGGCCGGCGCGCGCGTGCTGCTCGGCGGGAAGCCCGCGGACGGCCGGGGCGCCGTCTACCCGCCGACCGTCCTCGGCGGCGTGGGCAAGGGCATGGCCGCTTTCGACGAGGAGGTCTTCGGGCCGGTGGCCGCGATCGTGCCCGCGCGCGACGAGGACGAGGCGGTGCGGCTCGCGAACGACACCCCCTTCGGCCTGGGGGCCGCGGTGTTCACGCGCGACGTCGCGCGCGGCGAGAGGATCGCCGCGCGCGCGCTCGAGGCCGGCAACTGCTTCGTCAACGCCCTCGTGCGCTCGGACCCGCGGCTGCCCTTCGGCGGCGTCAAGGCGTCCGGATACGGCCGCGAGCTGTCGCACTTCGGTATCCGCGAGTTCGTGAACGTCAAGACCGTGTACGTGAAGTAGGTCTCCGCGTGGAAACGCCCGTGTTGAAGCCCGGCGGTTTCTGGATCTGCCCGGCGTGCGGCCAGCGCAACAAGGTCTGGGCGCCCTGCTCGAGCTGCGGCACCGCGCTGGACGGCATGGCGTACCCGGAGGCGCGGCTGGCCAGCGCCGCTCCCGCGCCGGGGTCGCCCTCGCTCCCCGCCGCGCGCCGGAGCTGGCTCCTCTACGCGCTGGTGGCGGCCGGCGTCCTGACGGCCGTCGGCCTGGGCGTGGTGATCAGCCGCGTCCTGGGCGGGGCAACCCTCGCGGGGCAGGAGGATCTTGCCGGGGCGGGACCGCGGGGCGCGGTGAGCCCGGTGGCTCCGCCACCCGCTCCCGCGCCGCTCCCGTCCTACGCCCCCTTCCCGCGGACGCCCCCGCCGGACGTCCTGCCCGCGACGCCGCCCGCGGTCGTCGACGCGCCGAGCGTTCCCGCCGAGCCGCCCGGCTACTCGATCCCCGCGCCGCCGCCGGAGCGCGGACGGGTCGTCCGGGACGAGCCCCGCGCCGGCGCCGATCTGCGCGCGCGGCAGCAGGCCGTGCGCCGCGCCCAGGCCCGCTTCGAGCGGGCGGAGGACGCCCTGGCCGCGGCCGAGGGCGGCGACGCCGAACGAGAGACGGAGGCCATGGGGGATCTCGAGCGAGCGGCCCGCGAATTGCGCGAGGCCGAAGCCGCCCTCGACCGCGCGCGCCGCGGGCAGCGTTAGGAACCGTGGCGACGTTCGACCGCGACCGGTTGACCGCCCTCTTCCCCGCGCTGGAATGGGGCTCACCGACCGTGGTGCGATGCACGGAAGAGACTCGCGGCGCGGGTACGTACATCAAGGCCAGCGGGGGAAGACGGCGATGGGGGCAGGTCTCCATCGTGTGTTCACCCGCGTTCGCGCTCTCGGTGAGGCTCGAGCACCGTTGGCCGCACGATGTTTCACCGACGGAGCGCAGCGCGCTCGACGAGGCGCTTCTGGCGGGCATCATGCAGGGGTTGACGTCGGAGGAGTACCCGGCGTGGCTCTGCGCAGTAGACGCGGTCAAGGTGGGTTACGTGCCGGAACAGACGACCAGGCAGGCCGTGAACGCGGCAGCCGCGATGGCCATCCAGGACGCCTTGCGGTCTCCTGCGTGGAAGCTCCAGACGTGGCCGCCGGGGGCAGCGCCGCATGGGGATGAGCCCGCATAGCCCCGGATGCCGCAACGGGCGCCCGAAATGCGCGCGCGGTCAGCCGGCGGCGAGTATCGACCGCAGCGCGTCCATGAACGCGCGCGGCGTCATTCCGGATGCGGCGCGCTGCGCGGCGCGTTGGCCTTCGTGATCGCGCCGCGGCGGATGCACCGCCGCGGCCGCGGGAGGAGACGCTCCGCTTCGCGCGCCGGACGCCCGAAATGCGCGCGCGGTCAGCCGGCGGCGAGTATCGACCGCAGCGCGTCCATGAACGCGCGCATTTCGGGTGGAGTGCCGATCGAGACGCGCAGCCAGCCGGGCATGGACGGGAAGCGGCGGCCCACCAGGACGTCGCGCCGGCGGAAGGCCTCGATCACCGGGCCCACGTCGCGGCCGACGTCGATCATCAGGAAGTTGGCGTGGGACGGGATGTAACGGCGGGCGTCCTTGTCGAGCTCCCGGCACAGCCAGTCGCGCGCCTCGCGGTTGAGCGTGCGCTGGCGCGACACGTGCTCCTCGTCCGGCAGGCTGGCGAGGGCGGCCGCCAGCACGCCCGCGTTGGCGTTGTCGAAGGCGGCGTGCGCGCGGACGGCGGCCGCCGTCTCCCGGCTGCCCACGCCATAGCCGAGCCGCAGGCCGGCCAGGCCGTGGACCTTCGAGAACGTGCGCACCACCAGGAGGTTGGGCATGCGCGGCAGCCAGGCGAAAACGCTGGCGTAGGAGGGGTCGTCCACGAAGTGGTGATACGCCTCGTCCACGAGCACCACCGCGGACCGCGGCACGCGCTCGAGGAAGAACGACAGCTCGTCGCGGCCGACCAGGGTGCCGGTGGGATTGTTCGGGTTGCACACGTAGACGAGGCCGGTGCGCTCGTCGCACGCGCCGAGCATGCGCGGCAGGTCGTGGCGGAAGTCGGCGGTGAGCGGCACCTTGATCGTCTCGGCTCCGGTGACGCCCGCGTAGCCGAGCACCGCCTCGAACGTGGGCTCGCACGCCACGAGCGTGCGGCCGGGACGCAGGAAGGCCATGTCCGCCATCTGCAGGACTTCGCCGGAGCCACACCCGAGCACCACCTGTTCGGGAGCGACGACGTGCGCGGCCGCGATCGCCTCGTAGAGCCGTCGCTCCGCCGCGTCCGGATACCGGGAGACCGCCGCCTGCGCCCGCGTGAGCGCGTCGAGGGCGGAGGCGGAAGGCCCGTAGGGGTTCTCGTTGGCGTTGAGCTGGATGGCGTCGCCGGGTGCGCCGGCCGGGAGGCTGGCCGCGGCGCGGCCGGGCAGACCCAGGCCGAGGCCGGCGCCCGCCAGGGTGGACGCGAACCGGCGTCGCGAGAGCCGTGGCCCGGCGTTCATGGCCGCCTCCGTCTCAAGGGCCCGTGGGCGCGGGCCCGCCCTCCCGTGTACGCACGGGCTCGTCGCGTCGCGGCGGGTTGACGTAGGCCGCGACCAGGCTCTCGTGACCGCCCGGGCCGAGCGCCGCCACCCCGAACACGTGATCGTCGATGGACAGGCCGGGCAACACCAGCTCCGTGACGTCGCCCACGGTGCGCTCGTGCTGCCAGTCCGGGGCCCAGGTGTCGCGCCAGAACACGCGGTAGCCCACCGCGCCCGCGGACGCGCTCCAGCGCAGGCGCGCGTCGTACCCCGAAGGCTGCCGGTCGAGCCGCGGCCGGCCGCGCTCGTCCGCTACCGAGGGCGCGGCGGGCGCGAGGGCGAGCACGGCGAGGGCGGCCGCGTTCACCCGCGCGTTGCGGGCCAGGTAGGACGGCGAGACGCCCTCGAACGTGTCCTCCGCCGTGTGCTGGCGGGCGTAGTTCTCCTTCGATTCCGTGAAGCGCACGCCGGCGAAGCCGCGCTGGTTGAAGGCGGTGTGGTCGCCGCCGCGGCCGAAACGGTCGTGGCGGGCCACCAGGCGCACCTCGTGGCCGGGAACGTAGCGGGCGGCATGGCGCCTGATGGCGCGGGCGAGCTGGCGCGAGGGCGAGTCTTCCGGCCCTTCCGAGAAGACCCGGACGCCGGCGGCATCGGAGACCCCGTCGCCGCCGAGCACGCCGCCCACGATGTCGTTGTTGAGCACGCCGTCGATCGGCCAGCCCTCGGCGGCCGCCTTCTGCGCGTGCAGGCGCGCGCCGAACAGGCCCTGCTCCTCGCCGGCAAAAGCGATGAATACGAGCGTGGCTTCGAACTCGAGGCCGCTCCGCGCGATGGCACGCGCCAGCTCCATGGTGAGCGCGGTGCCGCTGCCGTCGTCGTTCACGCCCGGGGCGTCGTTGTCGGTCCGCGTCCAGTCGAACGAGCCGCCCGGCTGGCGCGCGACGGTGTCGTAGTGGCCGCTGACGTAGAAGCGGCGCGGGCTCCGCCCGGGCAGGACCGCCATCACGTTGCGAAGCTCGACGTCGCGCGTGACGCGCTCGCCCTGCCTGGGCACCTGGTACGTGTCGAAGCCGGCCTGGAGCCGGGGGCTGGCCGCTCTGAGCTCCTCGAGCATCCACTCCCGGGCCGCGCCGACGCCGCGGCCCGGGGCGTCGCTCGAGAGCGTGTGGCGCGTGCCGAACGAGGCGAGCCGGCGCAGGGTGGCGGCCAGGCGCTCCTCGGAGATCGCCTCGAGCAGGCGGGCGACGCGCGGGTCCACGTCCGCCACCGCCGCCTGGGCCCGAAGTGCGGGCGCCAGGGCGGCCCACGCGAGCACGGCGACGATCGAGGCCGGCCACCGCCGGCGCGGGAAGGGCATCATGGCGTGCTCGATCCTGGGCGAAGTGTACAGCGCTTCCACGCCTCCTCGTTGACACGTCACCGATGTCGATCGTACCGTGGGCCCGGTGTCTGGCCAGGGGATTCCCCGCGTTCCGCTCGCCGTCCTCGCCGCCGGCATCGCCGCTCTCGCGCAGTGCTCGCGCGGCGCGCCCGCGCGGCCCAACGTCGTGCTGGTGATCCTCGACACGCTGCGGGCCGACGCCCTCGGCTGCTACAACGACGCCTACCCGGACCTGTCGCCGGAGATCGACGCGCTCGCGCGGCAGGGCGCGAGGTTCCTCGACGTGACGGCGCAGAGCAGCTGGACCCGGCCGTCGGTCGGCTCCCTGCTCACGTCCGTGTACCCGCGCACGCTGGGCATCCACGGCGAGAGGTGGGACGTGCTGCCGGATGGGTTCGTCACCCTGGCGGAGGCGCTGCGCGCCGCGGGGTACGAGACGGTGGGCGTCACCGCCAATCCGAACCTGAACGAGGTCTTCAATTTCCACCAGGGCTTCGACACCTACGTGGAGTCGGCCGTGGTCTGGGACTGGATGCGGCCCGCGCCGGGCCAGAAGCAGGGCGGCCGAAAGCAGACGCTGCCGGACTCGGAGCGCATCCTGGAGCGGATGCTCGACCACGCCCGGTCGCGAACGAGCCGGCGGCCGCTCTACATGCAGATCGTTCTGATGGAGGTGCACGAGGGATGGAAGCTCGTGCGGCCCGAGTTCAGGACCAACTATCGAGGGCTCGTGGGCGCCCCGAAGGGCTACTGGGACGGTGTCCGTCAGGTCTCGTTCGACCTGGGCCGGTTCGTCGAGCGGCTCGTGGCGCTTCCCGGCTGGAGGAACACGCTGTTCGTCATCACCAGCGACCACGGCCAGGGCCTGGGGGACCATCCCGCGGTCACGCGCTCGTGGGGGCATGGCCTGCTCCTCTACGGTTCGCAGGTGAAGGTGCCGCTCATCCTCTATGACCCGGCGGCCGCGGCCGGGCGCTTCTCGCGGGAGGGGACGCCGCATTCGTTGCGGCCACAAGAGGTGGAGGGGCGCGTGAGGCTTTTGGACGTGATGCCGACGATCCTGGATTACGTCGGCGTCCCCGCGCCGCCGGACGTGGACGGCCGCTCGCTCACGCCGCTCCTGACCGGCGCGCGAAAGGCCCCCGACCTTCCGCCCTACGACGTGACGGAGACCTATTACGACGGGTCCGACAAGCGAGCCGTCCACTCGCGAAGCTGGACGTACATCGAGAACCGGGACGGCCACGAGGGAGTGAACGCCCGCGAGCTGCAGCGCGCGGGCGCGAGCGAGAACGGCCGGCTCACGGACCGGATCGACGAGCACCCGGCCGTCGCGCGGGAGCTGGCCGATTACCTCCGGGCCTGGGAGCGCCGTTTTCCCAGGCGTCCCGCCACCCAGCCGGCGCGAGGCCCGAGCCAGGACGTCGTCGACCAGCTCAAGGCCCTGGGCTACATCAAGTGAGGGGCATTACACTGCGCGAGCATGCCCTTCGCCTACTACGATCGCCTCTCACGGCGGGCGCGGACGATCTATGACCACAGCGACCGCGTCGCCCGGGTCGATCTTCCCCTCGCCGAAGGGCTGCGACCCCTGGTGGACCTCCTGCGGGCGGCGCTCGAGCAAGACCGGCGGAAGGACGTGGAGGCGATCGCGAGCCGGCTCTGCCTCGGCCTCACCCGCGCCCTCGGGGTAGAGGACGTCGAGGTCGTCGTGCTCGCCGTGCGCCCCGCCCTGCGCGAAGCCGAGCTGCACGGCCTCTACACCCGCGACGGCCAGCGCGCGCCGCGCATCCGCGTGTGGATGCGCACCGTGCGCTACAAGCGGGTGGTGGCGTTCCGCACCTTCCTGCGCACGCTGCTCCACGAGGTGTGCCACCACCTCGACTACACCTACCTGAAGCTCGAGGACTCGTTCCACACGGAGGGCTTCTTCAAGCGCGAGTCGAGCCTCTTCCATCAGCTCGTGCCGCGCACCGGCGCGGCGCCGGGGCGGCTCCGCCCCCGTGGCGATAGATGAGCGAGACGAAGGGCGCTGGTCGCTCGCCCGTGCGGCTTCCGCCACCGAGCCGAACCGTGTCGAGCCGCCGGGCCGAGCTCCTGCTCCTGCTGTGCAGCGCCGGCGCTTTCCTGTTGCTGGCCGAGGGCGCGGTGCGGCTCCTCGGCGCGGCGGAGCCGCGCCCGACCGGCTACGCGCCGGTCAACACCAACCGTCGCGCCATGCGCCCGCGCAACGCGATCGGCTACCGGGACCTCGAGCGCGCGGTGGCGCGCCCGCCCGGCGTGCGGCGGGTCGTCTCGCTGGGCGACTCGTTCGCGTGGGGGGCCGGCGTCGAGTTCGACGACGCCTACCCGCAACGGCTCGAGCGCGGGCTCAACCGCCGCCGCGGCGAGCCCTGGGAAGTCGTCAACCTGGCCCTGCCCGGGATGAACACCGTGGACCACGCCGCCCAGCTCGAGCAGGAAGGGATGGCCTACGGGCCCGACCTGGTGCTGCTCGGCTTCGTCCTCAACGACAGCGAGGACGCCACCGCCGCGGAGACCCGGCGGGCGGCCGACTGGGAAGAGGCGCCCGCCGGCCCCCGCGGAGGGCCCCTGGACCGCTCGGCGCTGTTCCGCCTCGTGCGCACGCGGCTGTGGGCCACCGCGGAGAACCGCCGTCGCGTCTCCAGCTACCGGTCGATGTACGCGGAAGACGCGCCGGGCTGGCTGGCGGCCCGCCGCGCTCTGAGGTCGATGGGGGCGCTCTGCCGCACGCGCGGGGTGCCGATCGTGGTCGCCATCTTCCCGCTGTTCGGCAATCCGCTGGACGAGGCCTACCCGTTCCCCGAGGTCCACCGGCAGGTGGCGGAGGCGGCGGCCGAGGCCGGCGCGAAGGTGATCGACCTGCTGCCGGCCTACCGCGGGTTGCGCTGGGAGCTGCTGGTGGTCGACGGCGCCGCGGACGAGCATCCCAACGAGATCGCCCACCGCATCGCCGCGGGTGTGATCCTGCGCGCCCTCGACGACGTGGTCCCCGGAGCGGCCGCCGGAAGCCGATGACGGTCCGCGCGCGTGCCCTGCTCCTGGCGGTCGCGCTGGGTGTCCGGCTCGCCGCCGTCCTCGGCGCCGACCGCGAGGTGGCCGACGTGCTGCGCTACCGCAAGGTGGCCGACCACGTGCTCGACGTCTCGGTCAACCCGTACACCGCGCCGCGGCTCTACCCTTATCCGCCGCTCTGGGTGTGGGTGGAGGCCGGCGCCGGCTGGCTCTCCCGGCGGACCGGCGCGAGCTTCGCCGTGCTCGTGAAGCTGCCCGTCGTGGCCGCGGACCTCGGCATCGTGTGGTGGCTGGCGGCATGGTCGTCGCGACGGGGAGGAGGGACGCGGCCGGCGTGGGTCTACGCGTTGCACCCGGTCGCCATCCTGGTCGGCGGGTTCCACGGACAGTTCGAGGCGGCGGCGCTCCTGTTCGTCCTGCTGGCCGTGTCCTCGTGGTGGCAGGCGCGGCCGACGAGGAGCGCGCTCTTCCTGTCGGCCGCGGTAGGCCTCAAGTCGTTCCCGGTGCTGCTGCTGCCCGTGCTGCTGGCCCAGCCCGGCCAGGCCGCGCGCGACCGTCTGCGCTACGCCGCGCTCGTGCTCGGCCCCGTGCTGCTCCTGCTCCTGCCCTATGCGATCGCGGACGCCGGGGCCCTGCGCCGCGAGCTGCTGGCCTACGGGGGCGTGGCCGACTTCGGCTGGATCGGGCTCACGCGCGGCGCGCGCTGGCTGGCCGGCGGGGCGCTGCCGCGCAGCGAGGCCGCCCACTGGAGCGGTCATGTCCTGGCGGCCAAGGTTCTCTTCCTCGCCGCCTACGGCGCCTTCCTGGCCGCGCTCGTGCGCGGGCGCCTCGGCTTCGACCTGCCCCGGGCCTGCCTGTCCGTGCTGCTGGCCTTCCTCGTCTTCTACGGCGCCACGAGCGCGCAGTACCTGTTGTGGGTGGTGCCGCTGGGAGCGCTCCTGGGTGGCCGTGCCTTCGCGGTCTACAGCGCCGCCGCCACGGTGGCGCTCGTGGCGTTCTACGCCTTCCTGGCGCCCGGCGTGCTGTGGCCGCCGCCCGGCCCGGCATGGGCGGACCGCCGGTTGGTGGGCGTGGTCTGGGTGGCGGGTGTGGCGGCCGTGCTCGCGTCGAGTGCTCTCTGGCTCCTCCGGCTGAACCGACGCCCGGCGGAGGCGTCGTGAGCCCGAAGACCCGCGCGGTCCTGATTGCGGCGGGCGGCCTGGCCATCTACGTGACGCTGTGCGTCACGAGCATGCGCTGGAGCGCGTGCACGTTCGACGAGGTGATCCACCTGCCTCCGGGCTGGGTGAGCTGGACGCTGGGCGACCACCGGATGAACCCGGACCATCCGCCGCTGCTCCGGCGCGTGGCCGCGCTGCCGCTGCTGTTCATGGACGTCCGGATGCAGACGGACGATCACGCCTGGCAGGTCAGCCGGCCCTGGGAGTTCGGCAAGCGGTTCCTCTTCCGCTGGAACGACGCCGGCCGGATGCTCTTCTGGGGCCGCCTGTCGATGATCGTCTGGGTGGGCTGCGCGCTCGGCCTGGCCGTCTTCGCCTGGACCGGGCGGCTCGCCGGATTTCCCGCCGCCGGCTTCGCCCTCTTCCTCTTCGTGCTCGGCCCGGACATGCTGGCCCACGGGCAGATCGTGGCCAACGACCTCGGGATCACGCTGTTCCTGTTCCTGGGGGTGATCGCGTTCGAGCGGCTCACCGAGCGCGTGACCGCGGCGCGCGTGGCGCTCGTGGGACTCGCCCTCGGCGCGGGAATGGCCACGAAGTTCTCCGGCGTCGCCCTCGTCCCCATCCTGGGCGTGCTGGGCCTGATCGTGGCCCTGCGACCCGAGCCGCTGGCCGTGAGCCCGCCTCGCGGCCCCGCCCGCCGCGTGGACACGCGGTTCGCGAAGCTCGCCGTGCTCGCCGGTTGTTTCCTGCCCATCGCGGTCGTGGCCGCCGCCGTGGTCTGGGCGGCCTACGGCTTCCATTCGCCGCTGGCGCGCGATGCGGCGGCCAACGCCGCCTTCGACTGGTCGCGCATCCAGCCCCCGAACCCCCTCGTCCGCGCGCCGTTCGCTCTCCTGAAGACCCTGCAGCTCATGCCCGACGCCTGGACGTACGGCTTCCTCCACTTCCTCGACCATGCCCAGACGCGTCCCGCCTTCCTGATGGGCGAACATTCCGAGACGGGCTGGCCGCACTTCTTCCTGGTGACGTTCGCGGTGAAGACGCCGGTGCCGCTCCTCCTGCTCGGGGTGGCCGCGGCCGTCGTCGCCTGGCGCGAGCGCGCGGACTGGCGGCGCCTCGCGTTCGTCTGGGGGCCGTTCGCCCTGTATTTCGTTCTGGCCCTGACCCGCACCATCAACATCGGGCACCGCCACCTCCTCCCGGTGTATCCGTTCCTCTTCGTGGCCGCCGGACACGCGGCCGCCACGCTGTGGAACGCCCGCGCGCGCCGCGGCGCCGCGCGCGCCGCCCTCGCCGTCCTCCTCGCCTGGTACGCCGCCGGCACGCTGCGCGTGCACCCGCACTACCTGGCTTACTTCAACGAGCTGGCCGGGGGACCCGCCAACGGCTACAAGTACCTGGTCGACTCGAGCCTCGATTGGGGCCAGGACCTCATCGGCCTGCGCGCCTACATGGAGCGAAACGCGGTGCCGCGGGTGAAGCTCCTGTACTTCGGCACCGCGGACCCCGGCTACTACGGGGTCGCGTGCGACCGGCTGCCCGGCTACCAGCCGCCCCCACCTTCGACGCTCGTCCGCGAGGTGCGCCCGGGTGACATCGTGGCCGTGAGCGCCACGCACCTCCAGGGCGTCTATCTCGACCCCGCGGTGCGCGCGCTGGCCGACCAGCTCCGGGCCCGGCGGCCCGTGGCGGTGATCGGCCACAGCATCTTCGTCTATCGGGCGGACTTCGCCTGGTCACTGCCCTCGTGAAGGCGCGCGAGGCGCTGGGTCGCCTGGGCCTGGTCGCGGGCTCGCTGCTCGCCGCCCTGGCGCTGGCCGAGGCCGGTCTGCGCGCGGGAGGCTACGCGCCGGAGCGCTTCAAGAGCACGGCGCGCCTCGCCAGCCACGACCAGCGGACGCTCCTCGACGCGTACCCCACCAATCCCCGCGGCTATTTCCAAATCGACCTGCGCACGGCGGCGGCGCGCGAGCGGTACCTCGCCCTGGCCCCGCACCGCTACGACGCCATCGCCCGTCGCGCGCCCTGGGCCGTCGAGTTCTCGTACAACGCGCTGGGCTTCCGTGGCGAGGAGGTCGGGCCGCGCCGCGCCGGGGTGCGGCGCGTGGCGGTGCTGGGCGATTCGTTCACGGAAGGGCAGGGCGTCAGGGAGCCCGACACGTACGTGCGCGTGCTGGAGCGGCTGCTCGAAAGCGCGGAGCCCGGCCGCTGGGAGGTGCTCAACTGCGGCCGGCGCGCCACGGACTTCCCCGAGCTGTTCGACGTCTACGAGCAGGCCCTCGCCCTCTCTCCCGACCTGCTCGTGTACGCCATGGTCCTCAACGACGGCGACCGCTCGCCGGAGTTCCAGGCGCGCCAGACCTACGTCAACGACTGGATCCTGGACCGCGGGCGGATGCTCATCGGCCGGCCCGACCACCGGCTCGCTCCGCTCGACTCGCGCGCCTTCCTCTTCGTGCGCGACCGCGTGGACACCTGGCGGATCTCGCGCGCCACCGCGGCCTGGTATCGCGAGATGTACGGAGCGCCCAACCGGGCGGGCTGGATGCGGACGCAGGAGCGACTGCGCGAGATGGACCGGCGGGTGCGCGCCGCGGGCGGCCGGCTGCTCGTGGTGAGCTGGCCGCTGCTGGTGGGCCTCCGGGGAAGCTACCCGTTCGAGGACACGGACCGCGTGATCGCCCATTTCCTCGACACGGCCGGGATCGCCCGGCACGATCTCCTGCCCGCGCTGCGCGGCCGGCCCGACGAGTCGCTATGGGTCCATCCCGTGGACCGGCATCCCAATGAGGTCGCCAACCGTCTCGCGGCCGAGAGCCTCGCGCCGGTGGTGCGGCGGATGGTCGAGCCGCCGCCGTGAGCCGGGGGCGGCGATGGACGCGCGTCGTGCTCGTTCTCGCCCTCGCGGCGGCGGCCATCCGCCTGGGGGTGCAGGCGGCGCGGTTCGGCCGCGAGAGCGTGCAGGCCGACTTCTCGGCGTTCTACACCGCGGGCCAGGCCGCGCGGGCCGGGCTGTCCCCGTATTGGACCGCTCCCGATCGCGACCCGCCGCTCTGGGACGGCGTGAGCCTGTACGAGACGAGCCGGTTCCTGTACCCACCCCTGGCCGCGAGCCTGTTCGCGCCCCTGACGCTGCTGGGCTACACCGCGGCGAAGCACCTTTGGATGGCCCTCACGCTGGCCGCGGTGGCCGGCGCGCTGGTGGTGCTGGCGCGGGCCCTGGGCGCGCGCCCGTCCCCGGAGGTCGTGCTGGCGCTCGCGGCCTTCGCCGGCCTGTTCCACCCGCTCCTTCTCCACCTCGAGCGGGGCCAGGTGGACGCGCTCACGCTGCTCGTGATCGCGCTGGCGCTCCGGCCCATGGTGGCGGACGGCCGGGACGCGGTCGGCTCCGGCGTGCTGCTCGCGCTCGGCTCCGTCCTCAAGCCGAACGTGGCCTGGCTCCTCCCCTTCCTCGTCCTGCGGCGGCGCTGGCGGGCGCTGGCCGGCTTCGCGATCGGGGCGGCGGGGCTCGCCCTGGCCGCGGTGGCGCTCCACGGCACCGACGGGGTGGGTGCCTACGTCACACGTGAGCTGCCGCGCATCGCGGTGGAGGGCGAGGCCCACGGCGACCAGAGGCGGCTCGATCCGGCGGTGCTGGCCAGGCTGCGAGGCGGCGCGCCGGAAGGCATGACGGCGCGGGACGGCCGCCTCTACCGCGTCGAATCGTTCCGTTTCGTGACCAACGCCTCGCTGACGCGGCCGCTCAAGCGCGGCCTCGGCCTGCGCCTGTCTCCGCGCCGGCTCTCGCTGCTCGTCCTGAGCGCCCTGGTCGGAATCGTCGCCCTGTGGCAGCTCGGGCACGGCCGCCTGCTGGCTTCGCCCAGCCCGCTTCGTGAGTTGGCGTATTGGCAGGCCGCGCTCGCCGCGGTGCTGCTCGCCTGGCCGGTCACCTGGGCCATGAACGCCGTCTGGCTGCTGCCGACCGCCCTCGTGGTGGCTTACGCCTGGCCGTTCGCGCGGACGTTCGGCGCACGCGCTGCGCTGGCGGGCTGCGTTTGCGGGTTGCTTCTGGCCGGCGCCCCGGACGGCATGGTGGAAGTCGCCCTGGGTCCGTGGACCCGCTTCAAGTACGTGATCGGCGAGATGCTCGTGTTCGTGTCCCTCCTCGGGGGTTCGGCACGGCTGTCCGACCGTACGATGGCCGACGGGCGGCGTGGGGACAACGAGCCATGAGGCCGGGGGCGACTAGTTCCAGGGAGGCCCACTCTTCACATCCGGGACACCATCGGGAACAGCCACGCGCCGATCATCGTGGCGACCAGCCCGGTCGTGCCGTTGATCACGCTCATCGGCGTGAGCGCACGGATCGCCTCCGGTTCCGTGAGCCCGCCCATCTTGGAGACCACCCAGAATCCGCTGTCGTTCATCCACCAGATCGGCTTGGAACCGCAACCGATGGCCACGGCGAGCCACACGGGGTGGAACCCCAGGCCGCCGGCGGCCGCGAGGCCGCCCAGGGCGCCGGCCGCCGTGATCATGGCGACGGTCGCCGAGCCGAGGGCGGTCCGCATCAGGACGGTCAGGCCCCAGGCGAGGGGCAGGATGGGCAGCGAGTAGGCCGCGATGGCGCCCTGCATCCACGGGCCGATGCCCGCCTGTTGGAGGGCGGCGCCGAAGGCGCCGCCGGCGCCGGTGATGAGGATGATGTTGCCGGCGCTCAGGAGCGACTCGTCGACCGCCCCGGACATCGCACGCCCCTTGCGGCGCCAGAGCATCACCAGGGCCAGCCCGGCCGCGATGATGAGCGCCACGTTCTGCTCGGTCAGCCAGCGCGCGATCCGCCAGACGCCAGACGTTTCCGCGCGCGCCAGGTAGCCGGTGTGCAGCGTGATCAACACGATCGGGATCAGGATCGGCGCGAGCGCGAGGGGCAGCGCCGGCAGCAGGCGCGTGTCCTGGGCGGCAATCGCCTCGAGCTCGGCCTCGGCCTCCGCGCTCGCGCGCAGCGGCACCGGCCATCGGCGGTTGGCCACGTGCCCCCATGCATACCCGGCCGCGGCCGTCACCACGCCGACGCTGAAGCCCACCACGATCAGGTGGCCCACGCTGACGCCGAGCGCGCTGGCCACGAAGAGGGGGCCCGGTGTCGGCGGCACCAGCGAATGGGTCATGGTGGCGCCGGCGACGATCGCCAGGAGGTAGAGCAGGTAGTCCCGCCCCGTGCGCAGGCGCATCGCCTTGGCGAGGGGCACGAGCAGGTAGAAGACCGTGTCGAAGAAGACGGGTATGCCGAGGAGAAACCCGCTGGCCAGGAACGAGAGCGACGCGCGGGCCTGTCCCGTGAACGCGAGCAGCGACCGGACGATCCGCTCGGCGGCGCCGGTGTGCAGCATGGCCGACCCGATGATGGAGGCCATGCCGACCATGACTCCGAGCTGGCCTGCGGTCCGGCCGAAGCCTTCGACCACGCGCTGGCCGGGCGGGGCGGCGGCCGCGGCGCGTGCGGCGGCGGGGCTGGCCCCGACGCCGAGCGCATGGAGCTCGACCGTGCCGGGCGGGGTCAGGAATGCGACGAGGAATGCGCCGAGGAGCAGCGCGAGGAAGGCATGTAGCCGGAACCAGAGGATGCCGGCGACGACCACGATCATGCCCGAGAGCATGATCAGGAGCGGGTGCACCGGCGGATGATAATACGTGCGCGCGATTTCGCCGCATGATCGACGCGGCCCCTCGCGCGCGGGAAGGGAGGTCGAGCGTTGGAAGGCTCTACGGGATGGTATCCCTTCGTGGTCCTGGCCGTGGGCATCGCGGTGGTGCTCGGCGCCATCGTGGCCGCGCGCGTCAACGCCTTTCTGGCGCTGCTCACCGCGGCCCTGGTCGTCAGCTTCATGGTCGGCGGGGGATCGCCCG
>DATKEG010000079.1:0-16363 GCA_035544515.1 Vicinamibacteria bacterium
GGCCACCGCCCTGGCCAAGCTCGGCCCCGCCGCCGCCGCCGCGGTGCCCGCGCTGCTGCAGGGCTTGGCCAGCCCCGACGGCGACCGCCGCTGGAAGGCCGCGCGCACGCTGGGCCGGATCGGGCCGCCCGCCCGCGGCGCGGTGCCCGCGCTCGCGCGCGCCCTGGCCGACGACAACGAATACGTCCGCGCGCACGCGGCCCGCGCGCTCGGCCGCATCGGCGCCAACGAGCGCCAGGCGGTGGACGCGCTCGAGAAGGCCGCGCACGACCGCGACGCGGCCGTGAAGAAGGCGGCGCGCGAGGCGCTGGTCACGCTCAGCGGCGGCTGAGGCTCACTCCGAGCGCAGCGCGACGAGCGGGTCCACCCTCGCCGCGCGCCGGGCGGGCACGAGGCAGGCGCACAGGGCGACGGCGGCCAGCACCGCCGGCACGGCCGCGAACGTCAGCGCGTCGCGGCTGCTCACCCCGTAGAGGAAGCCCTCCAGCCCGCGCGCGCCGGCCAGCGCCCCGGCCAGCCCCAGCGCGGCGCCCACGGCGACCAGGCGCATGCCCTCGGCCACGACGAGCCGCAGCACGTCCCGCCGGTGCGCGCCCAGCGCCATGCGGACGCCGATCTCCCGCGTGCGCCGGGCGACCGAGAACGCCATGACGCCGTAGACGCCGACCGCGGAGAGCAGGAGGGCGAGGCCGCCGAACGCGCCGATCAGGACCGCGCCCATGCGCGCCGGGTACAGGGAGTGCCCGATGGTGTCGGTCAGGGGGCGGACGTCGGGCACCGGCAGGTTCGGCTCGAGCGCGTGGATCGCGCGCCGGACCGCGGGCACGAGCGCCGGCGGGTGGCCCGACGTGCGCACGTAGAGGACGACGCCGCTCTCGTGGTTCTGGGCGAGGGGGACGTAGGCGGTGGGCACGAACGGCTCGGTGAGCGCGCGGTACTTGCTGTCGCTCACGATGCCGACCACCTCCGCCCACGGCCCTTGCGGCCCGGAGAGGCTGATGCGCCGGTGCAGGGCGTCCCTCTCGGTGCCCTCCGGGAAGTGCAGGCGCTCGAACGTCTCGTTGACCACGGCCACGGGCGGCGAGGCGGCCGCGTCCTCCGCGCCGAAGAGGCGGCCGGCGCGCAGCCGGATGCCGAGCGTGTCGAAGTAGCCGGCATCCACGACGTTCACGTTGACGGAGTCCCGCCCCGTGGCCGGCGCGCCCAGGCCTTCGCCCCGCTCGCTGCCTTCCCTGGCGGCGCGTCCCTCGACGTGCAGGCTGGTGACGCGGGCGCCGCCCGCGAGCACGGCCATGCGCGCGAGGCCGGCGCCCTGCACCCCGGGCAGCGCGGCGACGTCCTCGACGAGGCGGCGGTAGAACTGGACGCCCCTCTCGCGCGTGTAGCGCAGGAGGTCGATCGGCAGCGGCGCGGCCACGAGGCGCTCGACGTCGAACCCCGGGTCGATCGCCTGTGTCCGGCCCAGGCTCCGGACGAGCAGGCCGGCCGCGACCAGCAGCACGAGCGACAGGCCGACCTGGCCCACCACGAGGGCGCCGCGCAGGTCGAAGCGGCGCCAGCGCGGGTCCGCCGCCGCCTTGCCGTCCTTGAGCGCGGGCACGAGCGCGGCGCGCGCGGCGCCCAGCGCGGGCGCGAGGCCGAACAGGACGCCGGCCAGGACGGACACCGAGAGCGTGAACCAGAGGACGCGCGCGTCGATGCCGAACTGCGGCGCGGTCACCCCCGGCGGGGGGCTGGCGCGGAGCGCGGCCACGATGCCGTAGGCGAGGAGGAGCCCGAGCGCGCCGCCGGCCAGCGCCAGGAGCACGCTCTCGGTGAGGAGCTGGCGGACGAGGCGGCCGCGGCTCGCGCCCAGGGCCAGGCGGACGGCGATCTCGCGGCCGCGGGCCGCGCCCCGGGAGAGCGCGAGGTTCGCCACGTTCGCGCAGGCCAGGAGCAGGACGGCGCCGACCACGCAGAGCAGCAGGGTGGCCACGGAGACGAGCTGCGCGCGCTGGTCCGGATCGCCGCCGGCGGCCGGCCACACGAGGAAGCGCACGGGGCCGTCGGTCCGCCGCGCCGCCTCCGCCAGCGACGGACCGAGCGGCGCCAGCGCCGCCTGCGCCTCTGCCGCGCTCACGCCCGGTCTGAGGCGTCCCATCAGGAAGAGCCACCGGCCCGTCCGCCGGCGCAACAGGTCGGGGTCCTGCTCGCCGGAGTAGCCGGCCCGCGGCGGGCGCATGACCGGCTGCATCATCATGGGCACGAACAGGTCGCGGGGGACGGCGAGCTGCGCGCCCGTAAAGGCGGCGGGCGTGACGCCGACGACGGTGAAACGGTGGCCGTTGAGGAGCACCTCGTGCCCCACGATGTCGGGGCGGGCCCCGAAACGGCGCCGCCACAGCCCGTGGCTGATCACGGCGACGGGATGCGCGCCGGGCACCCGGTCGTCGGCGGGCGAGAGCAGCCGCCCGCGGGCCGGCCGCGCGCCGAGCACCTCGAAGTAGTTGCCGGTGACGATGACGCCCTGGACGAGGTCGGTCCCGCCGTCGCTGCCGAGGCTCGCCGTGATGCCACCCCAGGCCATGAGCCCGTCGAACGGCGCCTGGTGGTCGCGCAGGTCGGCATACTCGGGGTAGGAGAAGGTCGTGCCGGCATTCTCGGTCCGCACGAACACCAGGCGCTCGGGCTCCGGGACGGGCAGCCGCCGCAGGACGGTCGCGTCCACGAGGCTGAAGATCGCGGAGTTCGCGCCGACGCCCAGGGCGAGCGTGACGGCCGCGGCCGCCGCGTAGCCGGGCGCGCGGCGCAGCGTGCGCAGGCCGTAGCGGACGTCCTGGACGAGGTCGGCCAGCAGCCGCCGGCGGGGCGCTCCGAGCGCGACGGCCGGCGTCGCCGCGGCCTGCTTCAGCCGGGCGAGGTTGGCCACGAGCGCGTGCTCGCGCAGCTCGGCCCGCGTCCGGCGGTCTGCCTCCTCGGGCGAGGCGCCTCCGGCCAGCAGCTCCGCGTGCCGCTCGGCCAGGTGCTGCGAGAGCTCCTCCACGATCTCGACGGCGCGGGCGGGATCGAGGTCGAGCGCGGCCAGCCGCTCGTCCAGCTCGCGCTTCCACTCAGGCATGTTTGCCCTTCGTGACCAGGGCCACCGCGAGCACGAACTCGCGCCAGGTCTCGCGCTGCGCGGCCAGGACCTTGCGGCCCTCGGCGGTGAGCCGGTAGAAGCGGCGGCGCCGCTCCCCGGCCTTCTCCACCCAGCGGCCCTCGATCCAGCCCCGCTCCTCCAGGCGATAGAGCAGGGGATAGAGGGAGGCCAGGTGGAACCTCAGGCGCCCCCCCGAGCGGCTCTCGATGACCTTGCCGACGTCGTAGCCGTGACGCGGCCGCGCGTCGAGGATGGCCAGCACGAGCAGCTCCGCCGAGCCCTTCTTCAGCTCGCGGTCGAGCACCCGGTCGTCTATATCTGTCATAGACACATATCATACAGGCAGATGTCAAGGCCGGCCTCGCGGGAGGGAAAGAGGGCGGCGTGTGCGCGAAGCGACATTTCATCAAATCTCGATATAATAGGCGTCATGCCTGCACTCGTGACCGCGCGCGCTGCGCTGTTGCAGACCCTGGCCTTTCCCGGATACGGCATCGAGCTCATCGACCGGGTCAGCCGGGCCACCGGCGGGCTGGTGCGCCTGCGCATGGGCAGCATCTATCCAGCGCTCAGGGCCCTCGAGGACGAAGGGCTCGTCCGCTGCCAGACGATCCCCCCGGCGGGGAGCGCTGGCCGGCCACGGAAGTATTACGAGCTGACCCCTGCGGGCGTGGCGACGGCGCACAGGGAACGCGAGGCGCTGGCCGGCCTGCTTCGGACCAGGCGCAGCGACCCGACGGCGCAAGACGTGCTTCGGATGCGGGAGCGCCTCCGCCGGAGCGCGAGCGTGAGCGCGGCGGCCCGCACGCTGCGTGGCCGTCTGCTCGCGAGGCGGAGGCTCACCTGAGGAAGGACCGCGATCTCGTCCGCGTGGCGGGCCGTCTGGCGCGTATCCTGGGAGAGGACAGGTGCGTCGTGATCGGCGGGCTCGCGGTCGCCAGCCACGGTTACGTCCGCGCCACGGATGACATCGACGTCGTCGTGAGCTGCTCCCTCGGCGAGGCCCGCCGGCGCCTCGAAGCAGCGGGGGTGGCGGTGAGCGCGCTCCGCGGCGACGTCCTCGAGGGGGACGTTCCCTGCCTCAAGGCGATCCTGGACGGCATCCCGGTGGACATCCTGCCGCCGGTCGTGCCGCTCGAGTGGGAGAAGGCCATAGAGATTCCGATATCCGGCGGCCGGCTGAGGGTGGTCGACCTCGAGGGTCTTTTCCGGCTGAAGCTGCGGGCTCAGGGCGTACAGGACGTGCTGGACGTGGCGGTGCTGGTCCTTCGCCACCCCGAGTACGGGGAGAAGGCTCGCGAAATCGCCGCCGCCTACCGGGTTCTGGACCGGCTCGACGGCTTCCTCGCCGACCGGCGCACCCAGGCCACCGCGGCGGAGCAGAGGGGGAGGGAAGAGCGGCCGATGAAACCTCCCAAACGTCGACGCGCCGGAAGGAAGTGAACCGACTGTCGCCATGACTTCGCCGGATGCCAGCGGCTGTGCCGAGATGCCGTGGCGGTGCGCGCTGATGCTGTATACAATACATCATCTGGAGGCGAGCCCATGCCCGTCCGGCTGAACATCACGATGGACGAAGATCTGTACCTGCGCCTGAAGAAGGAGCTACCGCCCAAGGGAATCAGCTCCTTCATCAACCAAGCCGTTCGGGCCCGGATCCATCCCGATCGACGCACCCTCGACGCGGCCTACAAGGCGGCGAGCAGGGAGCGCCGGCGCCGCAGCCTGGCGCGTGAGTGGAGTCCCACCGAGACTGAAGGCTGGCCGGATTGAGAGCGAGGCCCAGGCGCGGCGACATCTACTGGGTCGCGCTCGATCCGACCCTGGGGACCGAGATCCGCAAGACGCGGCCGGCCGTCATCGTCTCGAACGACTCCTGCAACGCCTTCGGGACGCGCGTGGTCGTCCTGCCGATCACGAGCAACGTCAGCTCCCTGTACCCGGGCGAGGCATCCGTGGAGGTGAAAGGCAAGCCGGCGCGCGCTCTGGGCGATCAGATCCGGTCCATCGACAAGGCCCGGCTCCGCTCGAGACTTGGACGCTTGAGCCAGGACGATCTGCAAGCCGTCGACGAAGCCATCCGGATCACCTTGGGGCTCGCCCCGTAGCTCTAAAACGCGGACTCCGGCCGTTACTCGACCGTGGCGCGCAGCGTGATGTGGACGCGCTGCAGGGTCCGGCCGCGGTCGAAGCCGACCAGGAACCGGTCGCGGAACTCGGTGTCGGACATCGGCACGCCGCCCAGCTCGATCGGCTCGCCCTCGCGGACCACCACCTCGGTGGTGAGTTGGTGGATCTCGGTGACCAGCCGCTCGCGGTCGAGGAAGTAGCTCAGGGCGGGGGTGAGGCGCACGCGCACGCGCCCGTCGCCCAGCGCCACGGGCTCGACCACCAGCGAGGCGCCCACGTCCCGCCACTGCACGGCCGGGGCCCAGAGGCCCTGCGCCTGTCCCCAGGACCAGAACCAGTCCGTGTACGGCACCTGCTCCGCCACCGTGATCCGGGCCTGGCCGCCGCTCATGACCACGATCTCCTGCTCCGTCCGGGAGGTCGAGCGGTGGCGCGACGCGTCCGCGCGCACGTCCACGCCGCCGCGGGGCGGATTCCTTCCCACGCCCACGGTCACGCCGCCCGCGCTCGCTCCCGCCGATCCTCCGAGGAGCGTCCGCTCGTCCAGGCGCTCGGATTCGTGCGTCACGCGGATGCGGACGTTGCGCGCCGGCGTAGCGAGCCCGCGCAGCGCCGCGGCCACCCGCACGTGCACCTCGGGCCGGTCCGAGACGATCACCCGGTTGTTCCCGCGGTCCTCGACGGCCACGCCCTCGGGCGAGAGCAGCGACCGCACCAGCGTGACGGCCGCGTCGAGGTCCATGAGGCCGACGGGATAGGCGCGCACGTCGGGCGGGGCGGCCCCGGCCCGCGCGACCGCCACCGTCGCGACCGTCGCCCAGACCAGGAGCCGTCTCATCGGCGCGGGGCCACGATCGCGAGTCCGATCGCGAGCGCGCTCGTCCAGGTGACGAAGAGGGTGGCCGCGGCCAGGCCGCCCAGCGCCCAGTTGGCGCACAGGGGGCAGTGGGGCGGGTGCGGATGGTGGATGTTGCAGTGGTCGGCGGCGCCCCACATCGGCCACGTGCAGCCGCAATCGAAGATCGCGTCGCAGACCGGCAGCAGCGTGAACGCCGTCGCGGCCAGGGCGATGGCGAGGATGGCCAGCGGGCGGGCGCTCAATGCCGGCCCCCCGCCCGCTCGCGGGCGGGCAGGACCTCCAGGCACGTGGTCCACCACCCCGTGCGCACCGTCTCCACGAACTCGGCCGGGAGCGCTTCTCTCTCCATCTCGCGGGCCAGCCGCTCGTGGTCGTAGGGGACCGGCACGAACTCGGTCCGCACGGAGCCGCCGGCCTGCTCCAGCATGGCGAACCACACGTTCGGGCGGCCGTCGTTGGCGGGCCGGCCCAGCGCCCCCACGTTGACCACGCCGCGGCCCTCCTCCACGAAGCGGCTCCAGTGCAGGCCCGTGTGCGTGCAGGCCACCACGTCGGCGTCGCACTCGCGCAGCAGCCGGCGGATGAACGGGTCCGGGGTGGTGCTCGCCCAGAGGAACTCGTTGATCCGGCGCGGGGAGCCGTGGCAGAGCAGCACGCGGCGGGAGCCGACGGTCAGGCGGGCGTGCCCGGGCAGCGTGCCCATCCAGGCCTTGTGCTCCGCCGAGGTGTTCCGGGCCGTGTAGTCGTAGGAGATCCGCGCGTAGTGGTTGTCGCGCGGGTCGGTGTAGCCGCAGCGGCAGTCCTCCGCTCCGCTGGCCAGGGACTCCTCGTAGTTGCCCTGGATCGCGGCCACCCCGGCCGCGCGCAGGATCTCGACGGTGCGGTCGGGATGCGGGCCGAACGCGCCGAAGTCGCCGAGCGCCACGATCGCCTCGGCCCCCCGCGCGCGGGCCAGCGCCAGCGCTTCGGCGAGCGCCAGGTAGTTGGAGTAGATCCCGCCCAGGAGCGCCACCTTCGAGAACGTGCCCAGCTCGGCCGCGGCCTTCAGGTCCGGCACGAGAGCCCCTGCTCGTGGCACGTGTAACACGCGCGGTAGCTCAGCTCGAACGGCCGCAGCGCGCCCGCGAGCGACGAGGCCAGGCGCGCGGCGGGGAAGTCGATGAGGATGGGGCAGACGTACACCCCGCGCGCGGTGACCATGCGCGAGGACGAGCACTGGAGCGCCTCCGCCTCCTCGGCCGTGAGCGTGCGGCCGGCGAGCGATTCCCACTCCGCGTAGGCCCGCGTGCGGTCCGCCTCCGCGCCCAGGCGCAGCAGCGGCATGACCTTGAGCCGCGGCTGGCGCAGTCCGGCCGCGCGCAGGAACTCCAGGAACCGCGTGCGGCCGGCGGCGCTGGCCGCGCCCGCGCACGCCTCGGTGACGGTCAGGACCGGGTTGATCCCGGCCTCGGCCAGGTGCGCGAGGCCGGCCATGATCCGGTCGAACGTCCCCGCGCCGCGGATGGGGTCGTTCGTGGCCGCGTCCCACCCGTCGATGGAGACGCGCAGGTCGAGGCTGTAGGCGCTGCCGTCGGCCAGCCCCCGCAGCCGCCGCGCGGTCTCGGGGCGGACGAGCAGCCCGTTGGTGAGGACGGTGGCCGGTCCCTGGCGGAGCGTGGCCTCGAGCATGTCCAGCAGCTCGCGGTTCAAGAAGGGCTCGCCGCCCGTGAAGTAGTACTCGCGCACGCCGAGCGCCGCCGCCTCCTCCAGGTGCGTGCGCACCGTCTGCAGGCTCATCATCTCGTGCGCGTGGTTCGTGGGGGAGGACGAGATGAAGCAGTGCCGGCACTGGATGTTGCAGAGGGTGCCCGCCACCTGGAACCACAGCGTGTCCAGCGCGACCAGGGGCGACCACGGGTAGCGCGGCAGGGCAGCGGCGGGCAGGCTCATGGGCGCGCCGCCAGCGAGTCGAGGATCGTCTCGAGCTGCCCGAGACCCGCGCGCAGGAGGAACGTGGGCAGCCGGCCGTAGCTCTTGGCGCCGACCATGTGGAAGCCGGGCTCGCCGGAGTCGAGGTCGCGCGGCGCGACGGCCGGCGGCGTGAGGCAGTCGGTCACGTTCGACAGGGCGCGCGCCAGGCGTGCCGGGCCCTCGCTGGCCGGCGAGATCTCCAGCGCCAGCTCGCCCAGGAACGACAGGTCGGGCCGGTACCCGGTCAGCGCCGCCACGGCGTCGAACACGCCGCCGCGGCCTCCGCCGAGCGACACGGCCAGACGCCCGTCCTGCAGCCGCACGCACTCGACGGCGGCGCGGCGCTCCACTCTCAAGAAGGACGGCGGCTCGGCGGCCAGGTCGTTGGCGGCCGCCGTGACGCGCTGCCGCTCGGGCAGCGGGTCCTCGGCCACCTCGACGCACGGCCGCCGGTTCGGCGAGCGCACGGCCCACGTCACGCGCGGCCGGGGCTCGGCGGAGGCGAGGAGGGCGAGGGCGTTGGCCGCGGAGTGGCCGTGGCCCACGAGCAGGACGTCGCGGCCGGCCAGGCGGGGGAGCGCCGACTCGAGCGCGCCGAGGTGGCGGATGATCTGGCCGTCGAGCGCGCGCTCGCCGGGCGCGGGGATGCCGCCGGCGCCGAGCGCGGCCGGCCGGCCGTAGACGCCGGACGCGTCGAGCACCGCGTCGGCCTCCAGCAGGTGCTCCCCCTCGGGGGTCTCCACGAGCAGCCGGAACGGGCGCTCCCCGCGCAGCGGATGGCCGGGGAGGTCCCGCCGTATCGTCCGCGCCCGGCCCACCGCGAGCACGCGATGCCCGGTGCGCACGCGGCCGGCGAGCGCCGGCCTCCGCGCGAGCGGCTCGAGCACGTGTTCGACCATCTCGGGCCCCGTGAGCAGCGCGTCGCCGGGCGGGCACGCCCGACCCAGCGCCGCCTGGGCGCGCGCCGACGCGTTCATGGCGAACGGGCTGAACAGGCGCACGCTTCCCCAGCGGTGCAGGCTCGCGCCGACGCGCTCTTTCTCGAGGACGGTCACGTCGAAGCCGCGCTCGGCGGCGCCCAGGGCCGCTTCCAGCCCGATGGGTCCCGCGCCGATCACGACCAGGCGCATCTCAGGCGTTCCTGTCCATGGCGTTGCAGGCCTGGACCCAGTGCGCGATCACCCCCCCGCCGCGGATGGCGGCGGCCACGCTGACCGCTTCGCTCATCTCCTCGGGCGAGGCGCCGGCCTCGGCGCAGCCCGACGAGTACGAATCGATGCAATACGGCTCCTGGATGGCGTAGGCCACGGCGAGCGCGATGAGCTTCTTGGTCTTCTCGTCGAGGGCGCCCTTCTCCATGGTGGCCGCGTACCACTTCATGAACAGGTCGAAGAGCCGCGGGTTTGTCTTCGCCATCTCCGTGAACCGCGCCAGGTCCTCGGACACGTAATAGCTGGGCATGGATCCTCCTGACTACGCGTGGTCGCCGTACAGCCGCGCCAGGCGGTCGGGCGGGAGGCCCGCGGCGTAGAGCGCCTGCAGTCCCAGGTTGCGCACGGTCGTGGCCACCACCCCTCCCTCCTCCCAGCGCCGGGCGCTGGTGAAGGCCCGCACCGCCGGGAACGCCATCCGTCCCGCCCGCCCAAGCCGTTGTGAGAACGCGAGATCTTCCATGAGCGGTAACGGAGGGAACCCCCCGATGATTCCATAGATCGCGCGCCGAACGAAGATGCCCTGGTCGCCGAAGGGCAGGCGGAACAGCCGGCAGCGCAGGGCCACGCCGGCCTCGATCAGGCGGTAGGCCCGGCGCGGGGAGTCCACGGCCAGGCGGAAGGCCCCCCCGACCACCTCCGACGGCAGCGAAAACAGCGCCTGCGCCCAGCCGTCCTCGAGCCGCGTGTCCGCGTGCAGGAACACGAGCCAGTCGCCCGTCGCCTCGCGCGCGCCGCGGTCGAGCTGCAGCCCCCGCCCGCGCGGGGAGGCGACGACGCGCGCGCCCGCGCGCCGCGCCGCCTCCGCCGTGGCGTCCTCCGACCCGCCGTCCACGACGATCACCTCGGCCAGGCCGCGGACGGAGGCGACGGCGTGCGCCACGCTCCTCTCCTCGTTGAGGGCGGGGATGACCACCGACAGCATCGGGGGTCTCACAGCGCGACGTTCACGAACACGGGCTCCGGCTCCAGCGTCACGTCGAAGCGGTCGCGCACCCGGCCGCGGATCTCGCGCGCGAGCTCCACGACCTCCCGCGCGGTGCCGTCCCCGCAGTTGACGAGGGCGAGGGTGTGGTTGGTGGAGATGGCGACGTTGCCCCGCCGGTACCCGCGGCGCAGCCCGGCGCGCTCGATCAGCCACGCGGCCGAGAGCTTCACCCGGCCCTCGCCGGCCGGCCAGGAGGGCATGGCGTCCGCGGCCTCGCCCTCTCCTTCCGCCCGCAGGAGGTCCTGGATCCGCGGCCGCGCGGCCTCCGGGAGGATCGGGTTCATGAAGAACGAGCCCACGCTGCGCCGGTTCGGGTCCTCCGGGTCGATGACCATGGACTTGCGCCGGCGGATGGCGAGGACGGCCTCGCGCGCGTCGCCGAGCGAGGGTGGATAGGGACCGCGGCCGGCGAGCGCGCGCTCCAGCTCCGCGTAGCGCACCGCGGGAGGGCCGCCGGGCCGGAGGGTGAACGTCACGGCCAGGATCAGGAACCGCCCGCGGTCCTCGCGCTTGAACCGGCTGTCCCGGTAGGCGAAGCGGCACTCGGCGTTGGAGAAGGACACGGGCGCGCCGGTGGCCAGCTCGAGCGCGTCCACGCGGCCGATGGTCTCGGAGACGTCCTGCCCGTACGCGCCGACGTTCTGGAGGGGGGTGGCGCCGACGCGGCCGGGGATGCCGGAGAGGCACTCGATGCCGGCCCAGCCCTTCTCCACGGCCAGCCGGACCAGCGGGTCCCACTCCTCGCCGGCGCCCGCCCGCAGCTCGACCCGCCCGTCCGCCGCCGTGGCCTCGATGCCCGACAGGCGCACGTGCAGCACGAGGCCGGCGAAGCCCTCGTCGCCGACGACCACGTTGGAGCCGCCGCCCAGGACGAGGACGGGCAGGCCGCGGTCGGCCGCCCAGGAAAGGCCGGCCTGGAGGGTGCGGCGGTCGAGGGCCTCGAGGAAGTACCGGGCCGGTCCCCCCACGCCCAGGGTGCACAGCGGCCCCAGGGCCACGTCGCGGCGGACGTCCAGGGGGCCGGGAACCATGGTCACATTATGGCTGACAACTTTTTGCACGGCTCCTCGCACGCGCGGTGCGAGGCTGCCGTATGCTCGGCGAGCCGCTTCTGGAGGTTTGTCATGATCCGTAGTCTCTTCGCCGTGGGCCTCGTGGCCCTCCTGGCCGCGCCGGGACTCGCGCAGGAGGACCGGGCAGAGCCCGACCCGCCGCGCCGCGCCGAGGTCGTGGACGTCGAGGCGGACCTGCCGGCCGTCCCCGTCCTCAGCGCGACCACGCTCAAGTCGCCGCTGCCGTTGCAGCTCACGCCGGCCAGCGTCAGCATCGTCTCCCGTCCGGTGTTCCAGGCGCAGGCGGCGCTCGTGGCCAGCGACGCGCTCGGCCACGCCGCCGGCGTGTTCCCCGCCTCGGGCTTCGGCGTGTTCGACTTCTTCACCCTCCGCGGCTTCGACTCGCTCAGCAGCGGCCTCGTGCTCACGGACGCGGTGGCGGAGCCCGAGTCGACGTTCTTCCCCCTCTACAACGTCCGGCAGGTCGAGGTGCTCAAGGGCCCGGGCGCCTTCCTCTACGGCGGCAACGCGCTGGCCGGCGCGGTGCACCTCGTGCGCAAGCAGCCGCGCCCGGGGCGCTTCGCCGACCTGAACCTGCTCTACGGCCGGTTCGACACCGTCGAGGGGACGCTCGACGGCAACGTCGCGAACGAGGACGGATCGCTGGCCTTCCGGCTCAACGCCCTCACCCGCGGGTCGGACGGCTACCGCGACGGCATGGAGAGCGCGCAGCACGCGATCCACCCGGCGGTGTCCTGGCGGCCCGACGCGTCCACCCGGCTCGCCTTCTCGCTGGAGTACGTGCGCAGCGAGTTCCAGCCGGACAGCGGCCTGCCTCTCTTCGGCGGCGCGCTTCCGGACGTGCCCCGCACGCGCTCCTTCCAGTCGCCGTTCGACCACTCGGGGCAGGACCTCTACCGCGTGCGGCTCGACGCCGAGCGCCAGCTCGGCGAGCACGTGCTGCTGCGCGACAAGCTCTACTACACGGAGCTCGACTGGCGCTCCGACGGCACGCTCCTCTCCGGGGCCTTCCCCGACCCGCGGGGCGGCGCGCTGGTCGCGCGCGGCATGACCCTGCTCGACGACCGCCAGCGCATCCTGGGCAACCAGCTCGAAGCCGTGGTCTCGTTCGCGACCGGCCCCGCGCGCCACCGCCTGCTGGCGGGGGTGGAGCTGGTCCGCGCCCTCGACGACTTCACGCTCGACGTGGCCGCGCTGCCCTTCATCGGGCTGTACGAGCCGGTGGAGACCGCGCAGCGGCCGCTCTTCATCCTTCCCGGCTTCTCCCAGGCGGGCAACGCCCGCGCGACCACGGTGGCGCCGTACGTGGTGGACGAGATCGCGCTCTCCGACAAGCTGCGCCTCCTCGCCGGCGCGCGCCTCGACGCCATCGACTACGAGGAGAAGGTCAGCGGCACCCGCCGCGACGACACGCAGGTCAGCCCGCTCGGGGGCCTCGTCTTCAGCCCCACGGGCCGGCTCTCCTTCTACGCGAGCGCCGGACGCGCGTTCGGCCCGCCCTCGACGCTGGTGGTGGGGGAGCGCCGGCCCGAGCGGAGCTACCAGGTGGAGGTGGGCGCCAAGCGCACGTTCCTGGGCCACCGCGGCCTGGCCACGTTCGCCCTCTACCACCTGGAGAAGGAGGACATCGCCATCCCCGACTCCACGGGCGTCACGCGCCAGGCCGGGGACCAGCGCTCGCGCGGCGCGGAGCTGGAGGTCTCGGCCGAGGTGGCCCGCGGCTGGTTCGCCTTCGGCTCCTACGCCTACACCGACGCGGAGCTCACGCGCTTCGCGGAGGTGGTGCCGCTCGCGCCCCCGGACTTCGTCGTGCTCGACCGCTCCGGCAACCGGCCGCCCTTCGCCCCGCGCCACCTGGCCAGCCTCTGGGCCATGAAGGAGTTCGACCTCGGGTTCGGCCTGGGCCTGGGCGCGCGCTACGTGGGGCGGCACTTCGTGGCCGAGGACAACGGCTACGAGGTGGACCCCTACCTCACCCTCGACGTCGCCGCCTCCTACCGTCGCGGCCGCATGAAGATGAGCCTGCACTGCAAGAACGTCACGGACGCGGAGTACGAGACGCGCGGCTTCGGCGGCGCGGCGGTGACTCCCGGGCGGCCGTTCACGGCCTACGCGCGCGTCGAGCTGTCGCTGGGGTCGCGGTAACATCTCCCCATGAGCGCAACCGTGGAGGGTACCCTGCGCCCCAGAGCCGAGGCCGCGCGCGCGAAGCTCGACGCCTGGGTGCGCGAGCTGATGCAGTGGCACTTCGACCCCGCCACCGGCTGCCCCTTCTGGCTGGACTGGGCGGCGCGGGCGGACTTCGATCCCCGCCGCGAGGTGAAGGGCTACGCCGACCTCGCGCGGTTCGGTTTCTTCGAGGACGAGTGGCTGCGCGGCGGCCCGGTGCGGCGCTGGGTGCCGAAGGGGTACGCGGACAAGCCGGTCTACGTCTTCGAGACGGGCGGCAGCACCGGCGTGCCCAAGTCGCGCATCAGCGTCGACGACTTCCGCATCGACTACGAGGCCTTCAGCGAGACGCTGCCCGACGAGTTCTTCCCCAGGGGCTCGGACTGGCTGGAGGTGGGGCCGAGCGGGCCGCGCCGCCTGCGCCTGGCCGTGGAGCACCTCGCCCAGTACCGGGGCGGCATCTGCTTCCTGGTGGACCTCGACCCGCGCTGGGTGATCAAGCTGCTCAAGCGCGGCGACCCGGCCGGGGCGGAGGCCTACAAGCAGCACGTGATCGAGCAGGCGCTCACCGTGATCCGCGCGCACGACGGCGTCCGCTGCCTGTTCACCACGCCCAAGCTGCTGGAGGCGCTGTGCGAGAAGGTCTCGCTGAAGAAGGCCGGCATCACCGGCGTCTTCTGCGGGGGGACGGAGATGACGCCGCAGTTCCACCGCTTCGCGGTGGAGGAGCTGATGGAGGGCGGCTACTTCGCGCCCACCTACGGCAACACGCTCATGGGGCTGGCCGTGCACAAGCCCCGGCAGCCCGGCGACGGCTACGACATCATCTATTATCCGCCCGCCCCGCGCGCCACGATCGAGGTGGTGGACCCCGACCAGCCGGACCGCGAGGTGGAATACGGCCGCACGGGGCGCGTGCGCCTGACCACGCTCACGCGCGAGTTCTTCATGCCCCGCTTCCTCGAGCGCGACGAGGCGGAGCGCGAGCCGCCCTGCGCGGCCTACCCCTGGGACGGCGTGCGCAACGTGCGGCCGTTCTCCCGGCTCCAGGCCACGGTGGTGGAGGGGGTGTATTGATGGCCCTCCCGCACCTCCCCGTGCTCCGCCAGGGAAGGCCGTACCGCAGCCTCGACGTGGCGAAGGTGCCGCACTTCCGGACGCGCGAGCCGTTCGTGGAGGTGAGCCAGGCCAACCCCGGTCTCGTGCGCCGGGACCTGGGCCCGGCCGCGCAGGAGAAGATGCGCGAGCGGCTCGCGCGCGTCAGCGTGGACGAGCTGATCGCCATCTGCGGCCGGGCCGCCGGACATTTCCTGGACGGCACCCTGCCCCTCGGCGACGGCGCGCAGACGCCCGAGGACTACGTCCACCAGACCTCGGCCACCACCGGCCTGCCGCACGTGATGGTCCGCCGCAACATGCGCAAGATCCACGGCGTGCTCGCCCAGATGCGGGCGGTGCTCGAGGGCCTGACCCGCAACCTCGACACCGCCGTGCTCGACCGCGGCTCGGGCGAGGTGGGCGGCCACGTGGTGAGCTTCGTGCCGCGCGGCGCCACCGTCGGCGTCGTGCTGCCCAGCAACTCGCCGGGCGTGCACTCGCTCTGGGCGCCGGCCTTCGCCCTCAAGACGGCGCTGGTGCTCAAGCCGGGCAGCGCCGAGCCCTGGACGCCCTTCCGCATGGTGCAGGCCCTGCTCGAGGCGGGCGCGCCGCCGGAGGCTTTCGGCTACTACCCGACCGACCACGCGGGCGCCGCGGAGGTCCTGCGCCATACGGGCCGGGGCATACTCTTCGGCGACGTGGGCTCCCTGCGCGCGTGGGCCGGCGATCCGCGCGTCGAGCTGCACGGCCCCGGCTACAGCAAGGTGCTGCTCGGCCCCGACGCCTCGGAGCACTGGGAGCGCTACCTCGACGTGATGGTGGCGTCGGTGCTGGAGAACTCGGGCCGCTCGTGCGTGAACGCCTCGGGCCTCTGGGTGACCTCCCACGGAGACGCCATCGCCGAGGCCGTGGCCGAGCGGCTGGCCGCGGTCGTCCCGCGCGCGGCCGAGGACGAGGGGGCGCAGATCGCGCCCTTCGCCAACGCACAGGTCGCGGCGCGCATCTCCGCCTCGATCGACGAGGGCCTGGCCGCGGGCGGCGCGCGCGACGTCACCGCGGCCCGCCGGCCGGGCGGCCGCCTGGTGACGCACGACGGGTGCACGTACCTCCTGCCCACGATCGTGCGCTGCGACAGCGCGGAGCATCCGCTGGCCAACCGGGAGTTCCTGTTCCCGTTCGCCAGCGTGGTCGAGGTGCGGCCGGAAGAGGTCCCGCAGCGGCTGGGGCCGACGCTCGTGCTCACGGCCATCACCTCCGAGGCGCCGATCGTGCGCCGCCTGCTCACCTCGCCCCTCGTCCACCGGCTCAACCTCGGCCCCATCCCGACGCCCCAGATCAGCTGGGACCAGCCCCACGAGGGCAACCTCTTCGACCACCTCTACGCTCGGCGCGCCTACCAGCAGGCGCTGGCCTAGCGGATGTGAGGATCCTGGCCATCACCGCCGGCGCGGGCGAGATGTACTGCGGGAGCTGCCTGCGCGACAACGCGCTGGCCGCGGAGCTGATCGCGCGCGGCCACGACGTCTCGCTGCTGCCGATCTACACCCCGACCACCACCGACGAGCCCAACGTCAGCGACGACCGGGTGTTCTTCGGCGGGGTGAGCGTCTACCTGCAGCAGCACGTGCCCCTTTTCCGCAAGACGCCCTGGCTGCTCGACCGCATCTGGGACTCGGGGCCGGTGATCCGCGCGCTGGCCGGCCGCTCCGTGTCCGTGAACCCGCGCCTGCTGGGCGAGCTGACCCTCTCGATGCTCAAGGGCGAGGA
>DATKEG010000080.1:0-3221 GCA_035544515.1 Vicinamibacteria bacterium
CTACAACCTCCTCAACAGCGTCGAGCCGTACGGGGTGCTCATCACCAACGGCGACAACGACACCTTCCCGCTCTGGTACCTGCAGGAGGTGGAGGGCATCCGGCGCGACGTGCAGGTCATCGTGATGAGCTACCTGAACACGGGCTGGTACGTCCGCCAGATCCGCGACCTGACCGACCCGTGCGGACCCGGAGAGGACCCGGACGAGGATCCCACGCGGATCGTCTGCCAGCGTCCCTACGAGGTCGAGGGGGGTCCTGGCATCTACCGTACGGGGACGCTCAGCGCGGACCCGCCCGCGCAGACGGCGGACGGCGATCCGGGCCCCGGGCGGCGGCCACCCACCCGGTCGATCATACAGCTCGACTCGGGGCAGATCGATACGATCGCGGGGACGGGGTTCCCCGTGCGCCAGAACCAGGAGTTCGGCGCCGGGGACATCCTGTCGATCATCCCCGCGGGCACGTACCTGTACCCGGCCGACGTATTCCTCGCCCACATCATCGGCAACTCGATCGACGACCGGCCGATCTTCTTCGCGACGACCACGCAGGCGTACCAGAAGCTCGGCCTGGCCCCTTACCTCGTCCGCCAGGGCGTCGCCTACCGCCTCAGCAACGGACTCCCCGAGGAGGGGGACGGCGTCGTGCGCGTGCAGGACCCGACCGGCGGGTTCGGCGTCGGGGAGCACGTCGACCTGGAACGAACGGACTCGCTCCTGTGGAACGAATTCGTCCACCGCGAGGGGTTCCCGGACAACTGGGACTTCTGGGTGGACGAGTCCACGCAGGGCATCCCCTACTACTACGGCACGGCCCACCTGCGGGCCGCGGAAGCGCACGTGGCGCAGGGCGACACCACGGCGGCCCGCCGCCACATGGCGCGGGTGGAGGCGTGGTACCGACTGGCGAACCGGTAGGGGGAGACGGGGAGCCCGGCGGGACGGGCGCGGAGACCGGCCGCGCGGGCGGCGGCACCGCGAGTTCGGACGGGGTGGCCGGCGGCGACCGCGTCGCCCCGCGTCGACTCGCCTCCACCTGGCGTCCCGCCGGCCTCCGGCCGCTACTGGTGCTCCTCGCCGCCTCGCTGTGGGCTACGACCGGGCTGTGGGCCAAGGAGGCCTACGCCCACGGCGTCGGCCCGGTCGAGGCGGCGAGCGCCCGCGGCGCCGCCGCGTTCCTGATCCTCACCGCGTGGGCGCTGGCGCGGCCCCAACGCTTCCGGGTGCCGAGGCGCGACCTTCCCCTGCTGATCGCATACGGCATCATCGGCCTGGGGGTGTTCTACGCGGTGTACCTGTCCGCCCTGGACCGCCTGAGCGTCTCGGTCGCGGCGGCGCTGCTGTACACGGCGCCGGCGTTCACGGTCGCGCTCGCCGGGGTCGTGCTGGGCGAACGGGTGACTTGGCGGCGGCTCGCGGCGCTGGCGGGCGCCCTGCTCGGGGTCCTGCTCGTCACGGGAGCCCTCGGCGTGCGCGCGGAGGGTATCGACCCCGTCGGCGTCGGCCTCGGGCTTCTCGCGGGGCTCACGTACGCCGGCTACACGCTGTTCGGGCGCGCCGCGCGCGGGCGCATGGACGCGGTGCGGGCGCTGTACTGGCCGACGGGCTTCGGCGCGGCGTTCCTGGCGCTCCTCGCGCCGCCCTGGCAGACCGTGCTGGACCACCCCGACGCCGTACCGGCGCTCCTCGGCATGGCCGTCGTGGCCACGCTCCTGCCCAACCTGTTCTTCCTCATCGCGCTGGGACGCATGGAGGCGGGCACGGCCGCGATCCTGGCCACGCTGGAGCCGGTCATGGCGGCGCTCTACGGGGTGGTCCTGCTGGGAGAAGCGCTCGGCGCCGGCCAGGCGTTCGGGATCGCGGTGATCGCGGCATCGGCCGCGTGGCTCGCGATCAGCCGCTCAGCGCCTCGACCCGCGGCGGACGCGCCGGCGACGACGGTGCTTCGGCGCTGATCCTGCTCCCGCCCGTGCGTTCGTCATAGTCCACCCGGAGCACCTGGTCGACGCCCTCGCGGACGTCTTCCACGTGGGTGATCAGGAAGATCTGGTCGAAGCGGGAGCGGAGCCGCTGGAGGAGATCCAGCACGCCGGTCCGTCGCTGGCGGTCCAACGAACCGAACACCTCGTCGAGGATCAGGACGGAGAGCGGCTGCCCGGCCCTTTCCGCGATCATCTGGCTCACCGCGAGGCGCAGCACGAGGTTGGCGACGTCCTCCTCGCCGCCGCTGATGACCGGCTTCGGGCGCCCGTCGTCCAGGATGCGCACGTCGTAGGACTCGTCGATCTCGACCGCGGCGTATCTGCCGTCGGTGACCAGCGCCAGGAAGTCGCCCGCTAGGGCGCCCAGCTCCGGGCGCACGCGCGCGTTGAGCTCGGCGCGCAGATCGGTGAATACGCGGTCGAGCTCCTCGTGGAGACGCCGTTCCCGGTCCAGGGCCTCGAGGCGCGCGCGACGGGCGGCGTCCTCGGTCAGCGCGTCCTCGGCCGCGGCCAGCCGCTCGCGCGCTGCGCGCTCCTCGGCGCGGGCCTCACCGAGCGCGATCTCCGCGGCGCGTGAGTCGGCCTCGGCGCGCTCGTGGTCGCGCAGCGCGTCCTGGTACGCCTCTTTCTCGAAGGCGAGCTCCTCCCGTTGCGCGACGGCCGCTCCGTGCGCCTCGCGGGCCGCGGCCGCCGCGTCGTCCGCCGCTCGTGCCTCCGCTTCCCAACGCTCGCGCGAGGAGCGCGCGTTCTCCAGCGCGCTGGCGCGCCGCGCGTCGGCCCGCAGGCGCTCCGCTTCAGCCTCGGCCCGGGCCAGCTCCAGCGGATCGAAGCGCTCCGGCAGCGCCGCGATGTCCTCGTCGGCGCGTGCCAGCCGCTCGCGCAGCGCCGCGACCTCGGCGCGCTCACGCTCCAGGTCCCGCACGCCGACCGCGCAGCGCTCGTGGCGCGCGCGCAAGCGCTCCACCTCGGCGGCCGCGGCGTCGCGGGCGGCCACCAGGGCCACGAGCGGCTCGGGCTCCGCCGCCAGCCCCTCTGCGCGCTGCCGGTAGGGCTTGCCGTCCTGCGTGAGGCGGAAGCGCTCCTCCTCGAGCGCCTTCAGCGCGTCCGCGAGGCCCTCCCCCAGCGGCCGGCCGCAGGTGGGACACGGGCTCTCGGGACCGGCCTCCTCCAGGTTTTCAATGCGGCGGAGGAGGTCCTTGTACTCGCGGTGGTAGACCCCGAGCGCGGCGTCCACCTCC
>DATKEG010000081.1:0-15467 GCA_035544515.1 Vicinamibacteria bacterium
AGGAACGGGCCTGCGCATGGTCGGCGAACGCCTCGGCATCGTCGGTCGGCTCCGTTGGTGCGCCCTGCGCGCCCGCCGATCGGAGCCGAAGCTCGCGCGCCAGCGCCTCGGCGACTTCGCGCTGCAGGGTCAGCACCTCCCCGAAGCTGCCGTCGTAGGCGTTTTGCCAGCGGACGGTCTTCGAGCGGGGTTCGAGCAGCGTGACCGTGACGCGCAGGCGATCACCCACCCGCTGCACCGCCCCATCGACCAGCACCGTCGCGCCGAGCTCCCGTGCGATGGCGTCGGGATCCTGCTTGCGGTCGCCGTACCTGAGCGTCGCGGCGCGCGAGACGACCGTGACGTCCGGCAACTTCGACAGGGCGGTGATGAGGGCATCGGCCACGCCGGCGGCCAGCGATTCCGTCCGTGGATCGCCGGCGGCGCCGGCGAGCGGCAGCACGGCCACCACGTGCGGGCCGGTCGCGTGGGGCGCGGCGGTGGTCGCGGGAGAGGGCCAGGGCCATCGCCCCGGACCGATCGCTCCGTAAACACCGACGGCGACGGCGACGCAGGCCAGAGCCGTCCCGCCGAGCCGGCGCCGGCCGGGCGGCCAGAGCCGCGAGAGGGGGCGAGACATCGTGGGCGGGTCCGTAATGCCCGCCGTGAGCCGCTTCAGGTCGGCCTGCAAGGCCGTCGCGGAGCGGTGGCGGTCCTTCGCGTCTCTCGCCATCGCGCGGTAGACGACCTCGTCGAGATCGGCGGGTACGTCGGGAGTGATGGACCGCGGCCGTGGCGTGGGGGCGGTGAGGATTGCCGCCGTCAACGCCATCCCGTCGCGCGCTGCGAACGGCCGCCGCCCGGTCAGCAGCTCGAACAGGCTGACGCCCAGGCTGTAGATGTCGCCGCGGGCATCGAAGCCCTCCCCGCGCAGCAGCTCGGGGGGCATGTAGGGCGGCGTACCGACCACCTGGCGCGCATCCGTTGTAGACGCGTCCGAGGCGCTGAGGTGCACGCTGCCCGCGTCCACCTCGTGGAGCCGCGCCAGCCCGAAATCGAGGATCTTCGCCTGGCCGGACGGCGAGACGATGACGTTCGCGGGCTTCAGGTCCCGGTGGACCACACCGAGCTCGTGAGCGTGGGCCAAGGCGCCCGAAAGCTGCAGGGCGAGGTCCAGCACCTGCATGGGTGGCAAGGGACCCTGGCGGACGCGGGCGGCGAGCGTGGCGCCCGGCACGTACTCCATGACGATGTGGACGCCTTCTTCGGAGTCGAGGACGTCGTAGACGGCGGCGATGTTCGGGTGGTTCAGGCGGGCGGCGGCGCGGGCCTCGCGCAGCAGCTTCCGCCGCAGCTCCGCCGCGTCGGAGCCGCCGGTGCCGGCCAACGTCTTGAGGGCCACGCGCCGGCGCAGCCGGGTGTCCTCGGCGAGGAACACCTCGCCGTTCGCGCCCGCGCCGAGGCGCTCGAGGATGCGATACGGGCCGACGGAAGCTTCGGCCATACCCTGAATTGTCGGTAAAAGTCGGATCAGACTAGCACGAATTCCGGACTACTCCAGTGCCTCGACCACCCGCACCGCCAGCTCGACCTTGTTGAAGGGCGGCATGATGTAGGCGCCCTGGGCCGTGTCGCGGGCGGCCCGGATGGCGTCCTGGGCGATGGCCACGCCCTCGGCCTGGGCCTTCTCCCCCGAGCCCGCAATCCGCATCCGCTCGCGAATGCCGTCCGGGATGCTCATGCCCGGCACCTCGTTATGGAGGAACTCCGCGTTCTTGTGCGAGTAGAGCGGGAGGATGCCGATCAGCACGGGGCGCTCGAGGTGCTTGATCATGGCCAGGAAACGTTCCACGGCCCGCGGGTCGTAGATGGGCTGGGTCATGATGTATTCGGCGCCCGCCTCCACCTTCTGCTCCAGCCGGCGCACTTCCTTCTCGAGGTCGGGCTTGCTCGGGTCCGCTCCGCAGCCGATGTGGATGCCGAGCGCGGGGCCGATCAGGTTGCCGGCCAGGTCGCACCCGTGGTTGAGGTGGTCCATGATCCGGATCAGCCCGATGGAGTCCACGTCGTACACCGCGGTGGCGTCCGGATAGTCGCCGAGCTTGGGGGGATCGCCAGTGATGGCCAGGACGTTGCGCAGGCCGAGGGCATAGGCGCCGAGCAGGTCCGACTGGATGCCGAGCAGGTTCCGGTCGCGGCAGGTGTAGTGGAGGATGGTGTCGATCCCCACCTTGTTCTGCATCAGCACGCACAGCGACTGCGCGCTCATGCGCGCCGAGGCCCGCGGGCCGTCGGCCACGTTGACGGCGTCGATCTCCTTCTCCTTGCAGTGCTGCGCGCGGTCGATGATCCGGCCGGCGTCGGCGCCCTTGGGGGGGTCCAGCTCCACGGAGACCACGAACTTCTTGCCCAGCTTCCGCGCCAGCGGGCTCTTGTCCTCGCGCGCCACGGGCTCGGGGGCCTCCTTCGCCCGTTCCGGCGCCTCGATGGCCACGACCTCGCGCGCGGGCTGGACCATGCGCACGGACCGCACCAGGTTGCGGATGTGGGCGGGCGTGGTGCCACAGCAGCCGCCCACGAACGAGACGCCGGCGGCCAGGAACCGGCGCGCGTAGGACGCCATGTACTCCGGCGTGCAGAGGTAGACGTAGCGGCCTTCGACCATGGCCGGCGCGCCGGCGTTGGGCATGGCCGCGAGCTTCGCCGTCTTGGCCACGGCCGCCATGCGCTGGATCGTCTCCAGCATGGGCTGAGGCCCCTGGCTGCAGTTGGCGCCGACGACGGGGACCCCCCACTCCTCCAGGGTGCGCACGACGTCCTCCGGCTTGTCGCCGTAGAAGGTCGTGCCTTCCTCGTTGAAAGTGAGCGAGACGACCACCGGCAGCTCGGAGAGGGACCGCACCGCGTCGAGCGCGGCCCGCGCCTGGTCGAGTGACGGCATGGTCTCGATCAGGAACAGGTCCACCCCGCCTTCCAGGAGGCCCTCGACCTGCTCGCGGTAGGCGGCCCGCGCGTCCGCGAAGCTGATGTTGCCGAAGGGCTCGAGCGGCTTGCCCAGGGGGCCCATGGATCCCCCCGCCAGGCCGCGCCCGCGCGCGGCCTCCCGCGCCAGGCGTGCGCCCTCGCGGTTGATCTTGCGGACCTGTGCCTCGAAACCGTGGGGCCCGAGCTTGTAGCGATGCGCCCCGAAGGTGTTGGTCTCGACGACGTCCGCGCCCGCCTCGACGTACTCCTCGTGGACCGAGCGGACGAGGTCGGGGTTGGAGAGGTTCAGCTCGTCGAAACAGCGGTTCACGAACACGCCGCGGGCGTACAGCATGGTGCCCATGGCGCCGTCGCAGACGACCACGCCGTCCTGGAGGCGCTCCAGGAAGGGCTTGACGTCGGCGCCCTGCGCCTTCACGCCGCTCATTGCCCGACAGTTTATCCCGCGCGCAACATCGGACCAAGGGGCGGGCGTCGCTATGACGGGAACGGCCGGAGGGAACTTCGTCCCGGGCGGGCTCGTATCGTCCCGATCAGCATCGTGCTCGGCCTGGTCCTGCTCTGGACCACGCACCGGGCGACCCGGCGCGTCCTGCGGCACTGGCAGGAGCGGCGGAGCGGGCGGCCGGCGGTCAGCGCTGGGCGAGCGCCCGCGTCAGGAACGCGCTGACGTCGTTCTTGAGGCGCGCCAGCTCACCGGCGTGGATGTACATCATATGGCCCGCCTCGTATTGGGCGGTGGTGACGCTGCCGCGCAGGCTCGGGTCGAGGCCCATGTGGCTCAGCGTGTACTCGGTGGCGAAGTAGGGTGTGGCCAGGTCGTAGTACCCGGAAGCGACGAAGAGCTTCATGTAGGGGTTCTTCGCGAACGCGCTGCGCAACGCCTCGCTCGTGTCCGGGTAGCCCTCGCCGGCCGAACCCCAGTCCCACGGCCCGATGCCGCCGCCCAGGATGTGGTAGCTGAGGTCGCTCTCGTACTTCAGCGCCGTGCGCACGTAGTGGTTGAACATGGCGGTGTAGGGCGTGCGTATCGCCGCCATGCTGGGGTCGAACTCGGGCCGCTCGGTCGCCGAGAGCAGGTCCCAGCCCTTGAGCCGGCTGTCCAGGCGCCCGACCGTGCGCTTCTGGTCGCGCAGCAGCTCCTTGCGGAAGCGGCCGATCTCGATGCGCAGCTCGGTGGCGTCGAGCCAGCCCGCCTCGAGTCCGGTGTAGCGCGCCAACCGCTGGATGACCTCGCGGCGCTCCTCGGGCGCGAGACGATCGCCCTTGACCAGCGCTTCCGCGTAGGCGCCCGCCGCCCAGGCCTCCACCTCGGCCAGGAACTCGCGCAGCGGCCGCTGCTGCTGCTCCGCCGGGAGCTGGCGGTGATACCAGGCGGTGGCGGCGTAGGTCGGCAGGAACAGCACGTAGGGGAGGTCGTTGCCCGTGGTGAAGCGCGCGGTCTGGAAGTTGAGGATCGAGGAGACGAGGAGGATCCCGTTGAAGGCCACGCCGCGGTCCACGAGGTGGCCGGCGAGACCGGCCGCGCGGGTGGTCCCGTAGCTCTCGCCCACCAGGAAGAGCGGCGAGGCCCAGCGCTCGTACCGGGTGAGGTAGAGCCGGATGAACTCCCCCACCGACTCGATGTCGCCCCGCACGCCCCAGAACTTCTTCCCCAGCTCGGGCTTCGCCGCCCGGCTGTAGCCGGTGCCGACGGGATCGATGAAGACCAGGTCCGTCTGGTCGAGCCAGGTGTGCTCGTTGTCCACCAGCTCGTAGGGGGGCGGAGGCAGGGCGCCGTCGTCGAGCATGCGCACGCGCCGGGGGCCGAGCGCGCCCAGGTGCAGCCACACCGACGACGAGCCGGGCCCGCCGTTGAACGAGAACGTCAGCGGCCGCCGCTCCGGCCCGCCGGGCCGGTCCGCCACATAGGCCATGAAGAAGATGTTGGCTTCCGTCTCCCCGGTCTCGTCGACCAGCGGCATCGTCCCGGTCGTGACCGAGTACGTGAGCGTTCGGTCCGGCAGCCGTAACGCGTGGCGCGTGACCACCGGCACGGGCGGTGTGGCCTCGGGCCGGGGCGACGGGGTGGGCGAGGGAGCCGGTGGCGCGGCGAGTCCCAGCGCGAGGCAGAACAGTGGCAGCGTCATTCCTGGCGCGCCTTCTTCGGTATCCGGGGCGGGGATTCGCCGAAGTACTTCAAGGAGACCTGCCCCTGCCGGGCTTCGGTCACGGTGAAGCGGCTCGCCGCGAGGAGGACATGGGGGGCGGTTTTACCACAGGTCGCGCTAGAGGCCGAGGATCGCCTGCTCCATGTTGACTTCCCTCTCCCTGATCTTGTCCTCCAGGACTCTCCGCACCGCGCCGTATTCGCTCGCGGGCACCGGCAGCCGGAAGGCGCCGGACCCGCTGCGCGGCACGAGGACGAGCACGATATCCGGCTGGTCCACGAACGCCATGCGGCCGATCTTGCCGTAGGGCAGGAACCCCGGATCGGCCCAGACGCCGTCGCGGTAGAGGCCGCGCTGGATGCGGGTGGAGAGGGGGACGAAGAGCATGAAGTAGGCGGCCATCACGCCCTGGCTGTACACGTGGTGGAACGGCCGCTGGAGATAGCTGTTCAGCACCGCGACCCCGGCGCTGACCAGACCCAGCGCGAGCAGGAACGGGAAGTGGCCGGGCCGCCGCACGGGCCACGTCACGAGGGCCGTGGCGCGGATCCGCCGGAAGAGGAGGTAGCCGGAGACGCTCTTGGCCACGAGCACGGAGAAGTAGATGCCGAGCGCCAGCAGGATCAGGGTCAGGAGCGTGTCGTACGGTCCGCGCGCCACGGGCACCGCCCTCAGACCCTCGCCAGGGCGCGGTCGGCGTCCTCCAGCAGGTCGGCGGCGTCCTCGATACCGAGCGAGATGCGCACCGTCGCCGGGTCGAGGCCCGCGGCCGCGCGCTGCTCTTCCGTGCACATCTGGTGCGAAGTGTAGACGGGCAGGCTGACCAGCGTCTCCACGCCTCCGAGGCTCACGGCGCGCGCCATCAGCTCCAGGCCGTCGTAGAACCGCTCGGCGGCGGGCAGGCCACCCCGGGGGACGAACGCGACCAGGCCGCCGAACCCCCTCATCTGCCGGCGCGCCGTCTCGTGCCCGGGATGGGAGGGCAGGCCGGGATGGACGACCCGCGCCACCTTCGGATGGGACTCGAGGTGCCGGGCCAGGGCGAGCGCGTTGTCGCATTGCCGCTCCACGCGCAGGTGCAGTGTCTTGATCCCCCGCAGCGCCAGGAAGGCGGCGTGCGGGTCCATGCATCCCCCCAGCACCTTCAGCAGGCCGCGCGCCCGGTCGATGCGCGCGCGCGAGCCGACCAGCGCCCCGCCCACCACGTCGCTGTGTCCGGCCAGGGCCTTGGTCACGCTGTGCATCACGAGGTCCGCGCCGAGCCGGAGCGGCTGCTGCAGCGCCGGGGTCGCGAACGTGTTGTCGACGATCACCGCCAGTCCCCGCTCGTGGGCGGCCGCGCACACGGCCTGGATGTCCACGACCTCGAGCGCCGGGTTGGTCGGGCTCTCGATGAAGAGGACGCGGCTGCGGGGCCCGGCGAGCTCGGCGAGGCGGCCCAGGTCGGCCGGCGGGACGAGCCGGCTCGTCACGCCCAGGCGCGGAAGCACCTCGCCGACCAGCCGGGTGGTGCCGCCGTAGAGGGACGCGCTGGCCAGGATCTCGTCGCCCGTCCCGACCAGGGAGAGGAGCGCGGTGGCCGCCGCCGCCATGCCGGAAGACAGGACCAGCCCGGCCTCGGCCTCTTCCAGCGCGGCCAGCGCCTCCTCCAGCGCGCGGAGCGTGGGGTTCTCGTAACGCGTGTAGAAGAAAAGGTCCTCGCTGCCCTCGAGGTACCGGCGCACGTCCCTCGACGACTCGAATACGAACGTCGCGGACTGGACGATGGGCGTGGTCAGCGGCCCGGGACGGGGGTTCCCCGCGCCGTGCACCGCCCGCGTTCCGATGCCGCGCGCCATGCGTGATGCCCTAGAGCTCGATGGGCTGGCGCCGCTCGGGGTCGGCCCGCGCGTCGCGGTCGGTTTCGGGCGCCGCGCCCACCACCGGCTCCACGAAGAGCCGGTAGGCGTCGCGGTAGCCCTGCTCGAGCAGGTCGTCCGCCGTCTCGAGCACCTCGGTGGCGGGATGCCGCGCGCCGTCGAGCTCGAGCGGACCGAGCAGCCGGCGGTCGGGCCGGACGACGTAGAGGGCGAGGTCGCGGTACACGCGGCCGGTCGCCGGGTCCTGCCAGGCGCGGCCTCCGTCCTCGGTGCGATGGCCGAGCGTCTCCACCATCCGGTTCATCCGCGCGGCCTCCCGCAGGTCGCGCTCCACCACCTGCCGCTCGAGCGCGGACAGCGCGGCGTCCGCCGCCGCGGCCAGGCCGCGCCGGCGCGGAAGTGGACTCGGCGCCTCCGGCACCGCGGTCGCGACCAGGACCTGCTCCGCCCCCGCCGCCACCGCTTCCCCGATCCCGGCCCCTCCGGCGAGGATCGCGTCGGTCAACCGATGCACCTCTCCGGCCCACGCGCCCCCCTTGGGGAAGGCGACGCGGCAGACCGGCGCCACCGGCGGGGGCAGCAGGCCGGTGAGCACGGCCTCGAAGAGCAGCGCGTCGTAACCGGGCGCCGTGAGGTCCACCGCCCCGGGTATCCCGTCCAGCCGCGACCGCGGTCCGCGCGCGCGGCTCTGCGCGAAGCGCGAGCGCCAGGGCTCGCGCAACAGCACGAAGGGCAGCGGCGCGCCCGTGTCGAGGTCGGTCGCGCGCAGCACGAGCTCGCGGAAGCCCGGCTGGCCGAGGTTGTCCGTCATGAGCGAGACGTAGCGCCGCCCCAGGTCGGCGCCGGAGGGCGCCGAGGCCGACACCGTGGAGCCACGCGCGATCTCCCACAGCCCGCGCGAGAGCCGCCGGCGCGCCTGGCCGGCGTCGAGCACGGACTCGAACGCCTCGGAGAACCGTCGCCGGTTGCGCAGGAAGGCCACGCCCAGGACGAGCACGGCCAGGGCCGAGAGCAGGAACACGGGCACGGAGAGCGCGGCGAGGTACGCGGTGCGGAGCGCGGCCTGCGCGGCCCAGAGCCACTGCACGACGGCCGCCGTCCAGGCGGGAGCGGCGAGGTCGGCCACCAGCACGAGCGGAAAGAGGAGGCCGGCCGCGAGGGCCAGGAAGAGCGGAAGCAGGAACACGCCGAACGACGTGGCGAGCAGCAGGACGGCGACGCGCAGCGGCGCGCGCAGTCGGAAGAACGAGTCCCAGCGGACGGCGCGCCAGAAGCCGTCTTCGCCGTAGAGGCCCGGCCCGCCTGCGGCGGCGGCATAGGCGGCGCCCACCGTGCCCGCCCCGGACCCGACGACGAGATCGACCTTGACCCCGCTCTCGTCGAGCGCCTTGACCACGCCCGCGTGGTAGGCGCCGGAGGTCCCGCTGCCGGCCAGGACGAGGGCCGTCCGGCGCTTGGGCGAGTACTCCCTCATGGGATGGTTCATTCTAGGAGTGGCCCGCGGCAATTGCCAGCGCGCCGTGGTCCGGCGCGAGCCGAGGCTAGGACAGGGCGGGGAGATCGGCGGGCGGAGCGAGGCCCAGCGCCGCCCGCACGGCCAGGGACAGGGCGCCGGGATCCTCCGTCGTCCAGAGGGGGACGAACGCGCCCGCCCGCCGCGGCGCGTGGAGCCACGACAGGAGCCAGGCCCGGTCGTCGCGCTGGGCCACCGGCGCATCCCACCGCACGCGGCGCAGCGCCTCGTCGAGCTCCGACTCCGGGGCGCGGACGGCCGCGTCCTCGAGCACGGCCCAGTCGCGCACGGGGTGCAGCTCGATCTCCTCCACCCCGCGCTCCACGATGACCGCCCGGCTTCCCGTCTCGGCGCCCACCCAGCCCGGGATGTGCTCGCCCGCCTCGGCCGGCCTCTCCCAGGGCGCACCGAGGAAGCGCGCGGCCTGTCCGGCCAGCTTGCGATACTCGTCCTCGGGGCTCCGGCCCAGGCAAGGCGCCGCGCAGGTGCGCACCTGGAAGTACAGGCAGCCGAGCCCGAGCGGCAGGTCCGGGCGCGGCTCGAACGTGTAGTCGCACGGCCGCAGGGGAAACCGCCGGTGCACGGCGGCCAGCGCCTGGTGGGCGGTGCTGCGGTCCCGAAACGGGCCGTACGACCCGGAGCCGGGGGGCATCCACCCGCTGCGCACGGACACGCGCGGGAAACGCTCGGACGGGTCGAGGTGCAGCGAAGCCGGCGGCCGCAGGTCGCCGCGCGCGCGCAGCGGCACGTGCTTCGCCATCAGCCGCTCGTAGAGGAGGCGCTGCTGGAAATCCGTGCGCGTGACCGCATGCCGGATGGCGGTCGCCACCGGACGCAGGTCCGTCTTCGGGCGATCGCCCTTCTTCGGCGGTGGACCGCTCCCCAGGTGCGAGGCCGCCCAGCGCCGCAGGTTCGAAGCGCGCCCGATCACGAGGTTGCGTGCGTCGGGTCCCAGGATCTGGGCCACTCCCGCCTGGGCGGGCACGTCCTCCAGCGCCGCGGCGAGGTCGCGGTCGCCCCCCAGGGTGACGGTCTGCAGGCGGATCGAGGGCACGGGAGCTTCAGGCGCTGGGCGCGGGCTCCTCGGCCTGGTCGTAAACGGTGAGCAGCCGCACGATCTCGTACTCCTTCGTTCCGGACGGCACGCGGACCTCCACCGTCTCGCCCGCCTCGTGGTTGAGCAGGCACTTGCCGATGGGGGACATGGGCGAGATGCGGCCCTGCGCGGGATCCGACTCCTCCGGCGTGACGATCTCGTAGGAGACCTCCTCGCCCGTGGAGGTGTCCTTGAGGCCGACGGTCGAGCCCAGCCCGACCTTGTCGCGCGGGATCCTGTCCAGGTTGACCAGGGACAGCGCGGCCAGCCGCCGGTGGAGCTGTCCAATGCGGGCCTGCAGGTACGACTGGTGCTCCTTGGCCGCCTTGTACTCGGCGTTCTCGCGCAGGTCGCCGTGCTCCCGGGCCTTCTGGATCTCCTTCGGCAGGTGCACCTTGAGCTCGTAGTCGAGCGTCCGGATCTGCTCCTCGAGCTTCTTCTTTATGTCGAGCATGAGCGAACCGCCTGTAAACAGCTACGCCGGCCGCCAGGCAGCGGCCGGCGCGTTCATCCCCGGTGATAGTATCACGCTCCATTCCCATGCCACGCCCGCCGGCCGGCCCGCCCCGGGCGGACGACGTCATCCGCAGCCGCGACAACCCGCTGGTGCGGCGCCTGCGGGCCCTGAAGGAGAGGGGAGAGCGCGGCGCGGCGGGCCTGGCGTTGCTCGAGGGCGCCCGGCTCGTGCAAGAGGCGCTCGGAGCGAACGTCGAGGTGGTCGAGGTGGCCGCGTCCGCCCGCTTCGGCCGCCGCCCGCACGAGGCTCGTCTGGCCGAGGAGCTGGCCCGGCGGGGCGTGCCCCTCCGGCGGCTGGACGAACACGTCATGCGTTCCCTGTCCGAGCTCGAGACGAGCCCGGGCCTGCTCGCGATGGCGCGCCGCCCGCGGTTCGAGGAGGAGGCCCTCTACCGCGACGTTCCCCTGGTGGTCATCGCGGCGGGGCTCCAGAACCCCGGCAACCTCGGCGCGCTCCTGCGGTCGGCCGAGGCCGCGGGCGCCACTGGCGCCTACCTCACGGAAGGGACGGCCGATCCCCTGTCCTGGAAGGCGCTCCGGGGCTCCATGGGAACCGCCTTCCGCCTGCCCCACGTGCGTGGTCTCTCGGCGCGAACGGCCCTGGAGCGCGTCCGCGCGCGGGGGCTGCAGGTGGTCGCGGCGGACGCGCGCGGCGCCCTTCCCTATGACGAGCTGGACCTCCGCGCCGCCACGGCGGTCCTCTTCGGGACGGAAGGCTCCGGCCTGGCGGCCGAGCTCGCGGCCGCCGCGGATCGGCGCGTGAGGATTCCCATGCGGCCGCCGGTCGAGAGCCTGAACGTGGGAGTGGCGGCCGGAGTGCTGCTTTTCGAGGCGGCGCGGCAGCGGCGCCTTCCCCGGCCGCGCTCGCTTGCAAAGCCCCGGACGGCCTCCTAGGCTGGGGCTCGTGTCCCTCCGCTCGGACCGCACGGACGGCCGTTCGGGGATGCTCTTCGGTCGCCCCGAGCGCGGTCCGGAGGCGACGCGGCCCGACGCTCCCCTGGCCGACCGCATGCGCCCGCGCACGGTCGACGAGGTGCTCGGCCAGGACGAGATCCTCGGACCCGGCAAGCCGCTCCGGCGCGCCGTCGAATCCGACGACCTGCGCTCGCTCATCCTCTGGGGACCTCCCGGGTCCGGCAAGACGACCCTCGCGCACGTGGTGCGGCTGCGCACGCGGCACCACTTCGAGTCCATGAGCGCCGTGCTCTCGGGGGTGAAGGAGCTGCGCGAGGTGCTCAAGGAGGCGCAGGAGCGGCGGCGGCGCGAGGGCCGCCGCACCATCCTCTTCATCGACGAGATCCACCGCTACAACAAGGCGCAGCAGGACGCGCTGCTCTCCCACGTGGAGTCGGGCGACGTCATCCTCATGGGCGCCACCACGGAGAACCCGTCGTTCGAGGTCAACGCCGCGCTGCTCTCCCGCAGCCGCGTGGTGGTGCTCAAGCCGCTCGACCCGGAGGAGCTCCGCGCCGTCCTGCAGGGCGCGCTGGCGGACGCGGAACGCGGCCTGGCCGGCCTGAGCGCGGACGTCTCGGACGATGCGCTCGCCTACCTGGCCCAGACCTCGGACGGCGACGCGCGCACCGCGCTGAACGTGCTCGAGCTGGCCGTGACCACCACCCCGCCGGGCGAGGACGGCCGCCGGCGGGTGGACCTCGCCGTCATGCAGGAAGCCTTCGCCCGCAAGTCGCTGCTCTACGACCGGGCGGGCGAGGAGCACTACAACGTCATCAGCGCGCTCCACAAGTCCATCCGCAACTCCGACGCGGACGCGGGGCTGTATTGGCTGGCGCGCATGCTGGAAGCGGGCGAGGACCCGCTCTACGTGGCGCGCCGGCTGGTCCGCTTCGCCTCCGAGGACGTCGGCCTGGCCGACCCGCTGGCCCTCGTCCAGGCCATGGCCGCGCAGCAGGCCGTGCACTTCATCGGGATGCCCGAAGGTGCCCTCGCCCTGGCCCAGGCCGTCGTGTACCTCGCGGCCGCGCCCAAGAGCAACGCGCTCTACCGGGCCTACGGCGAGGCGGCCGGCGACGCGCTGACCACGCGCGCGCTTCCGGTGCCCCTGTGGATCCGCAACGCGCCCACGCCGCTCATGAAGGGGCTGGGCTACGGCAGGGAATATCGTTACGCGCACGACGAGGCCGAAGGCGTGGCGGCCATGGAGTGCCTGCCGGACAACCTTCGCGGCCGCCGCTACTACGCGCCGACGTCCCGGGGCGCCGAGGCCGAGCTGGGCGAGCGGCTGGGGAAGGCCCGCGCCGTCCGCGAGCGGCGCGGCGCGGCCGGCCCGGGCCAATCGGACGAGGACGCGCGGTGAGCACGCCGGCCGGCGCGCCCAGGCGCATCCTGGCCGTGGACGACGATGCCAACGCGCTCGACGCCGTGCGCCAGATCCTCACGCAACAAGGCTACGACGTGACCACCGCGCCGGACGGCGACGCCGCGATCGACCTCCTCAGGGCCGAGACCTTCGACCTGGCCCTGCTCGACGTGGGCTTGCCCGGCCTCTTCTCGGGCTACGACCTGTGCCGGGGGATCCGGCAGGACGCGCGGATGCGGGACATCCCCGTGATCTTCCTCACCGGCCACGGTATGGTCATGGACGAGAAGCAGGGCGAGGACGCGGGCAGCGACCTGTACCTCGTGAAGCCCGTGTTGGCCTCCCGCCTCATCAACATGGTGGGCATGTTCCTCTCGCCGCAGGGGCCGCTGCGCGCCAAGCGCCGGGCGAGATAGCGTGGGCGGGCGCTGTCACGTGAGCCGTCCGCGCACCGGCCGCTCCGACCGGTCGTCCAGGGCGTCGCGCAACAGCGCGCGCTCCACGGGCGAGAGCCGCCGGTAGTCGGCCAGCAGGCGCCGCACGTCGCCGTCGTCGTCGGGGGCCGGCCGCACCAGGGTCAGGGCGCCCACGTAGAGCGCGAGCGTCAAGAACGACACGTAGCCGGTGGCGGGCGCGAAGACCGGAACGTCGAGCGTGCCCAGCGAAGCGCCCTCGAGCAAGGCACCCATCAACCGCCGCCCCCAACCGACCTGCGGCGTGTAGAGGCTGGCCAGCAGCAGGTGCTTCAGCACGAACGCCGTCCCGAACAGCACGGACAGGCTGCGCAGCAGCCGGCGCGGGTCGAAGGGCGCGAACTGGTCGTTCCAGAGCGTCCACAGGAAGAACAGGGCGAAGACCCAGTGGAGCAGGCCCCGCTCGGGCAGCACGGAGTTGAAGGCCTGGGCCGACGCGGCGAAGAGGGTCAGCAGGGTCAGCGCGTGCGATGCGTTGGCGAGCGGGGTGTGGCGCTCGGAGAGCCACCGGTCCAACCGGATGAGCCCGCCCCGTGCGAACAGGCTCATGAGGAGAAGGGCCATCACGAGCGCGACGAGCGGAGGGGCCACGAAGACGAACGACTGGTCCGGCTGGACGCGCAGCCCCCCCAGGAGGGCCACCGTGAGCAGCACCACGGGGAGCAGCAGGTGCCGGGTCAGGCCCGCGCCCGCGGGGGGCGAGGCCGCGCTCACTTCCGCTCCTCCAGCACGCGCATCGGGTTGAGGTCGCTCCAGGTCCGCTCGACACCCTTCTCCAGCTCGACCTTCAGCTCCGCGGCCGTGCGCAGGCCCAGGCCGGGATCGTTCACCGCCGGCGCGCCCTCGGGCGAAAGCGCGAGCGCGCGGCCCACGGCGGCGAGGCCCTGGCGATAGAGGACGTCGTCACGGTAGAGCCGGCCCCAACCCTCGCGGTAGAACGAATATGCCACGTAGAACTGGGTCCGCGCGTCGCGCTGCGCCGGGTCGGCACGGGCCCACTCGTCGCGGGCGGCGCGGAACTGCTCGCGCCGGAAGAGCTGGAGCCCGGCCTGGAAGCGCGCCTCGTCCACGTGGTAGACGCCGGCCGCGACCTGCGCGCCCATGGCCACCTCCCCCAGCGTGCGCGGCTGGGTGGCGTAGATCCAGGCGATGAGAGCGCCGTAAGCGAGGGTGGCCAGGATGCCCAGGCCCTGGACCAGCGACGTGCGCATGGGGGTAAGTCTAAGGCTCGACGCGGATCCCGCCTACCGGAGCCCGGCCCTCGTAGATCTCGCCGTAGCGCTCGTAGCTGTTGAGGACCTTGCGCACGTAGTTCTTCGTCTCCTCGAAGTTGACGGTGGTCAGGAACGCGTCCGCGCCGGGGCCGGGACTCTGGCGCGCCCACAGCTCGACCTGGTTCGGCCCCGCGTTGTAGGCGGCCGCCGCCTTGTAGGGATCGCCCCCGAACTCCTCCTGCAACTCGGCCACGTAGCGCGCGCCGAGCCGTATCACGATGCGCGGGTCGTACAGGTCCTCGGGCGAGAGGTCCACGAGCCCGATCCGCTGCCCCACGTCATGGGCGGTCGTGATGATGAACTGCAGGAGGCCACGCGCCGCCGCCGCCGACTTGGCCCGGGGATCGAAGCGGGACTCCTCGCGCATGATCGACAGGACCAGGCGCGGGTCGGCGCCGTGCCGGCCGGCCTCCTCCGCGATGGTCTGGTAGAAGTAGCGCGGATAGAGCAGCTGGCGGAGGTGGGGGGGCAGGAGCTGCGGCAGGAAGTCGTCGGGCACGGCGCCCATCAGCACCTCGATGGCGCGGATCGAGTCGCGGGGCGCGGCGCCCAGGTTCAGCGCGACCGAGCGCGTGAGGGCCGCCTCCGGCGGCGCCAGCGGATAGCGCCTCGCCACATCGTCGATCGCGTCGTCGAAGAGGCCCATGGCCAGGAGCTGCTCGAGACGGCCGGCGCCTTCCGCCAGCGGAATCCGCGGAAAGGACTCGGGCTTCAGCTCGAGCACCCGCCGGTACTCGGGCAGCTCGCGATAGATGCCGGCCAGGCGGCCGAGCGCCGCCGCCTGCTCGGCGGGCGGCGTGAGCAGGACGAGGTCGGTCTGCGCGCGGCGCGCGGCCGCGAGATCTCCCGATTGCCCGTGCCGCTCCACCTGCTCGGCCAGGGCCTGACGCTCGGCCTGCACGCGCGCGGCCAGGGCGGGCTGGACCAGCCGGCGCCGCGCGAAGTACGCGAAGTGCGTCGGCACCTCGGCGCGCAGGACGCGCAGGTAGGCCGCCACCGCCTGGTGCAGGTCCCGGTCCTCCAGCGCACGGGCCTTCCAGTAGTCGAACTCCGCCGCGTCGAAGGGGGCCAGCTTCAGCCGCGGGCGCTCCAGCTCGCGCCGGCCCTCGTCCTCACGGCCGGCCTCGATGAGCGCGACGGCGTAGGCGAGCGTCCCGTCGCGGACGGCCTCGCTACCCGGGAAACGGCGCTCGATGAGGCGCAGGTCCTGCTCCGCTTCCTGGTACCGGCGGGCGCCCAGGCGGAGCCGCAACCGCTGCGTGAGCGCCACCGCCACGCGCGGCGATGCGGTGGGCGCAGCCG
>DATKEG010000082.1:0-2242 GCA_035544515.1 Vicinamibacteria bacterium
GTATCGGCTGCGCTACCAGATGGCGTGGAATCACGGGCTGAGCCGCGCGGTCCTTGGCGTGTACACGCGCGTGCTGGGCGACGTGTACCGGCGCGGCGCCCGGGAGCGCGGCGTTGCCGGCGGGCAGACCGGCATGGTGACAGCGCTGCAGCGCGCGGGCGGGGCCTTGAACGCGAATCTTCATTTTCACACCCTCGTGCTGGACGGCGTGTTCACCGAAGACCCGGCGGGCGCGCTGACGTTTCATCCGGCGCCGGGGCCGAGCGACGCCGAGGTGGCGAGGGCGCTGGCGACGATCCGCCACCGGGTGCAGCGGCTGCTGGTGCGCCGCGGGCTGGAGCCGGCCGACGAGGCGACGGGGGCGGATCGCCTCATGGACGAGTCGCGCGTGCTGGCGGGGATGGTGGGGGCGTCGGTGCAGGGGCGAGTGGCGCTTGGCTCGCGCGCGGGGGCGCGGGTGCGGCGCCTCGGCGACGCGCGCGACACGGCCACCGTGACGTCGCGCGGGCCGCGACAGGCGCATCTCGAGGGCTTCGATCTGCACGCCAACGTGTGGGTGTCGGGGAACGACCGGGCGGGCCTGGAGCGTCTGTGCCGCTATATCCTGCGTCCGCCCTTCGCGCAGGAGCGGCTGCGGCTGCGGAGCGACGGCCGCGTCGCGCTGGAGCTGAAGCAGGCGTGGCACGACGGCACCCGCGAGCTGGTGTTCGAGCCGCTGGAGTTGTTGGAGCGTCTCGCGGCGATGACGCCGCGGCCGGAGACAAACCTGCTGATCTGCCATGGGCTGTTGGCCGCGCGCGCCCGCTGGCGCGCGCGGGTGGTCGCGTACGGGCGCGTGGCGCCCGAGTCCACGGCCTTGGCGCCGCTGGCCGCAGGTCCGGAGGGCGTGAAAGCAAAGAGCGGTGGGCGGGCCTGGAGCTGGGCGGCCCTCATGCACCGCGCGTTCTCGATTGATGTTCTGGCGTGCCCGCGGTGCGGGGGTCGGCTGCGGTTGATCGCCACCCTGCACGATCCCGCAGTGATCCGGAAACTCCTCGCGCACGTGGGGATAGCCCCGTCAGGGCCGAGTCCGGTCCCGCCCCACCCGAATCCGGCGCCGCCGCGTCCTGATCGATTCGGGGCGCGGCAGCCTCCGTGCTGATCCGGCCGGACCACGCGCCGGTTGACGGCGGCGGGCCGGGATTAGGATGCCGCCCAGCCGGGCGGGTGTGGTCGGCGCGCGAGGAGGCTGTTAATGTGCGCTGTGGCACCCAGGCGTCCGATCTTCCTGTGTCCCGATCACCTGAGCTCTTCGTGGTGAGGCCCGCCGGACGGAAGGTCGTCGCGACCAACCGCTACTTCTCGACCCCGTTCGTCGACAGGGCTCGCCGAGATCGCGATCGAGACGCCATGATCCGGGCGCTGCAGGACCACGACCCTGTCGCCTTCCGGGCGCTCGCCACGCACTACGGTGTCGCGTACATCATGTGGTCTGATTCCGTGCCGGACGAGGTCCTGCGCGCGGCCGGCATGCGCGGCATGCCGGCCCTCCGAGGTGCAGACATCACGGCGGCGGGGTTTCCCAAGGTCTTCGAAGAGCACGGGATTGCCGTTTTCCGCGTCGGAGGATTGGAACGGGGAAGTAGTCCGGCGAGACTCGACGCAGCCCGACTGGAGCACGATCAGTGAGAACGGAGATCATCCGGGATTGGGCGTCCCTCGGACAACTCGAGGGCGAGTGGAACACCCTGCTGTCCAGCTCGCGGGCGGACACGATCTTTCTCCGGTGGCAGTGGATCCAGGCCTGGGGCGAGGCGGTGGGGCGGGCGCATCCTCTCCTGGTGGTGGTCGCGCGCGACTCCCAGGGCGCGCTGGCCGGCGTCGCGCCCTTCTACCAGAGCACGCTTCGGCTGTTCGGCCGGGTGCCGTTCCGCACCTTGCGCCTGCTCGGCGACTACCCAACCGGCTCGGAGTACCCGGACTGGATCGTGCGGTTGCGGGGCGAGGACGAGGCAATCACCGCGCTCGCTCACGCTCTCACCAGGGCGCGCCGGGAGTGGGATTGCATCTGGATGCCCAACATGTCGGGCTGGACGGGTGCCATCGCGACGGCCTCGCGGGTCCGGGCGTACACCGGGCCGTGCATGTCGCTCAACTGGCCGATCATCTTCTCGGTCGCCAGGGTCGTGCTCTCGACCGCCGGGCGAACTTCCTCAACGAGACGCTGCATCAGAGTGAGGACCTCGACGGGCTGGACCAGCTC